>JALYVZ010000118.1 GCA_030852965.1 Actinomycetota bacterium
AGCGCGGGGTCACCGTCGTGCCGCACGGCACCCGGCTCTCCCTTGGCGGCACCGAACCGCTCGAACCGCGGCGGGTGGCGCTGCTGGCGGAGGCCGCCGAGCGACTGGGCGCGCCGCTGGTCAGCGAGCACATCGCGTTCGTCCGGGCGGGTGGGGTGGAGGCCGGTCACCTGCTGCCGCTGCCCCGGACCGGGGAGGCGCTGACCGTCCTCACCCGCAACATCGCTGACGTCCAAACGACGCTCGGCGTGCCGCTCGCGGTGGAGCCGATCGCCGCGTTGTTCGACTGGCCGGAGGACGAGTACACCGAGGCCGACTTCGTCACCGAACTGCTGGAACGGACCGGCGCGTGGCTGCTGCTGGACGTGGCCAACGTCTACGCCAACGCCCGCAACCGGGACCTCGATCCGCGCACCGTGCTGGACCGACTGCCCCTGGAACGGGTGGCGTACCTGCACGTCGCCGGCGGTGCCGACCACGACGGCGTCTACCACGACACGCACACCGCGCCGACCCCCGAACCGGTGCTGGCGCTGCTGCGCGAGCTGTCGCCTCGGTTGGCCGCACATCAGCCGGCGATGCTGCTCGAACGTGACGGGCACTACCCGCCGGCGGCCGCGCTGCGCGCTGAGCTGGACGCGGTGGCCCGGGCCGCCGAGATCCCGGAGATCACCCGGTGAGCGGCCTGGAGTCCCGCCAGCGGGCCCTGGTCGCCGCGCTGGTCGCCGGCGGTGCGATCCCAGACGGGCTGGACCCGGTGCGGTTGTCCGCCGCCGAGCGGGCGCTACGGGCCAAACGCGCCGGCGAGGTGGCAGGCGTCTGGCCGCTGCTGGCCGTCACACTGGGGTTCGACCCCCGGTTTGCCGACTGGGCAGTGGCCCGGCCGTCACACGGGGCGCTGCGCGACGGCTGGGATTTCGCCCGCGAGCTGGCCGCCGCCGACCGGCTACCCGAGCTGGCTAGGCTCGAACTGGCCGGCCGCGAGGTCCTTGGGCGCTACGACGGGCAGATCGATCCCCGACCGAGGCGGCTGCCCGCGGTCCGACGGGTGCCAGGAGGTTGGGTGATCGGGCTACTCGGACGGGTCTGCGTCTTCGCCGCTGGGTGACGCGGTTGGCGGCTCAGGTCGGTACGTGAGAGTGCCGTCATGGCTGTCTTGGGCGGCCACAACAGCCGTTGGGGCACTCTCACGCGGTGCTCGTGGGGGACTCGGCTCGCCGAGGGTGGACGGCGTCCGTTCGACGCGGGCGTTGCGGCCGACGACGACCGAGGCGAGCACGGCCGTGGCCGCGAGGCCGGCGGCGAGGGTGAGGTGCTCGCGGAGCAGCAACGCGGGCCAGCCCAGGGTGAGCACGGGCTGGGCGAGCTGTAGGCGCCCGATGCGGGCGACCCCACCTCGGGCGAGGCCGGCGTACCAGGCGAAGAAGCCAAGGAACATGCTGATCACGCTGACATACCCCATGCCGGCCAGAGCGGCGATGGTGTCGGGTCGCCGTCAGCCCTGGGCACAGCTACTTTCCCGCCGAGCCCGCAGGTCCGTACCTGCGCCTCAGCCGACCCGCCCGCCCTCCAGCACGCCACAACGCTGCTCGCGAGAGCGACATCGGCACCCGGCTGTCAGTGAGCGGCGAGGCCGGGCAGCTCGGGGGTGTGCTCAAGGTGCACGGCCTGCAGTGCGTTCGGGTCCAGGTCGAGCATCCGCAGGATGGTTGGCGCGATCTGCGTGGTCTGGACCGGTTCGCTCACGACCTGAGCGTTGTCGACGGTGGGCGAGTCGATCACCAGCGCCACCTGTTGATCCTGAGCGTCGGGCCCGCCGTGTTCGGCGATCTTCGACCTGCCGGCGGTGTAGACCACCCCGTGCTGTACCACCCCGTAGAGATCCGGGACCGCCGGATCGCTCGGTGCCGCGTGGAAGTACCGAGCGGCGTCCGCGCCCGCGTACACCGATTGCAGACCTGATGCGGTGAACGGCTTGGCGTTTCCCCTGATGTCATTTCCGACGCCGTTCTGGCCCAGCAGGTAGTTCTTGGCGAAACTGGCCGCCTCGGCAGAGCGATCCGTCAGCCACACCATCATTGTGTCGTCGTTGGTGGCCTGCGCCACCAACGGGCCGGCCCCCGGATGGGTCGCCGCCCACTGCGCGTTCAGCCCTTCCATCAGTACCTTGTCGTCGACCCTGGTCAGTGCCGCCGGCTCGGTCGGTGACTGGCCGTGCTTCGCCGAGAGGATGATCGCGGTGCTCCGGTCGAGGCCTTTCTTGCGTAGCTCGTCGACGATGGCGGCGAGCTGGCCGTCGACGTATTCCAGCGCGCGGGCGAGCAGGGGGCCGGGAGTGGTGCCATCGGCGAGGTAGCCGCCGGCCAGCCCGTCGGAGCTGGGCAGCTTCTGCGCCGTGGACACCGCCTGGAAGTTCATGCCGAAGATCGCCGGGGTGCCGACCTCGGTGGTCCGGCTGTGGTCGTAGCCGTCGATCTCGTTGAGCACCGCGCGCACCTTGTACGAGTCGTACTTCTGGGTGCTGGCGTTGTTCTTGGTCCAGTCGCCGTCGGCGGGACCACCGGGGACCTGGCTGTTGATCTCCGGGGCGAACAGGTCCTGCACACCATCGCCGGATTGCCCGTTCAGGATGTCGTAGGCGGGGTGCTTGTCCGACCACGCGGTCCGCAGCCCGGCGTGGCGCGCGACGTCGAACACCGTGTTCACCCGCAGGTAGCTGTGCGGGTAGACCGGTTTGCACGTCGCGGGATCGACCGGCAGCTTTTCGGGGTTGATCAGCACGCTCGGGGTGGGAGTCAAGGTCAGGACGTTGTCGGGCAGCCCGCTCAGACCTTGGCCGGCGTCGATCGCGGTGGTGTCCCGATCGAGGTCCTCGGTGAAGCCGATCTCGGCGCCCGGCTTGGCGCCGGCACAGTTCGTGGTTCCCGCGGCCAGGAGGTCGCGGTTGAACGAGTCGTCGTAGTAGACCCCGGTCACGCCGGGGTCCCCCCCGGTCAGCTGGGCGATCATGCCGGGGAAGGAGTCGGACGGGACCGGAGTCTTCGCGTTCGTGTACTCGACGCCGCCCCGCCGCAGCGCGGCCAACGCCGAGCTCGGATGGTTGCTCACGAACCACGCTAGATCCCGCTGGTGCAGTCCATCGACCGACAGCAGCAGTACCGAGTGAACGGACCCGCCGCGCAACCCCCGCGTGTTGACCACCACGGCCACCGCCGCGATGACCACCAGGAACACCCCGGCGAGTGCCAGGACCTTCCACCGCCTCATCGAGATCGACACTCACGTCCTCCGCATCCGTCACGCCGAGCGGGACGCCCCTGCACAGGTAGCATTCCGTCACATTCAGGTGAATGACGGCCGACCAGAAGGTGACCAAAAGGAAGGCAGCCAGCGACAATCAGCTCCGTAGGATCGCGGTCTGACTCGAAAGGCGCCGGCCCGACCACCTCGAAAGCCCCGGGGCGGCCGACAGTCGACGTGACCTGCACGACCTCGGCGGCCCGCGAGGAAGTCTCCGCATAGACTCGGCCGATCGGTTGGGCCGCAACGAGCGGGACCGCCAGTTCGTGGCCGAGACTGACCATGCAGGAGGCACCGTGGCCGCCGGGGCGACCAAGTTGCGCAAGGTTCTCATCGCCAACCGGGGCGAGATCGCCGTACGGGTGATCCGAGCGTGCCGGGACGCGGGCCTGGCCAGCGTCGCCGTGTACGCGGAGCCGGACCGGGACGCACCGTTCGTCCGGCTGGCCGACGAGGCATTCGCGCTGGGTGGCGACACCGCCCGAGAGTCGTACCTGGACTTCGGCAAGGTGATCGGCGCCGCCACCAGGGCCGGCGCCGACGGCATTCACCCCGGCTATGGCTTCCTGTCCGAGAACGCCGACTTCGCGCAGGCGGTCATCGACGCCGGCGTCACCTGGATCGGGCCGACCCCGCAGGCCATCCGTGACCTCGGTGACAAGGTCACCGCCCGTCACATCGCCACCCGCGCCGGAGCGCCGTTGGTGCCGGGCACCAGCGAACCGGTGCGGGGCGCCGACGAGGTGATCGCCTTCGCCAAGGAGTACGGGCTGCCGGTAGCGATCAAGGCGGCGTTCGGCGGCGGCGGGCGCGGCATGAAGGTCGCGCGCGAGGAGAAGGAGATCGCCGAGCTGTACGAGTCGGCGGTGCGCGAGGCCACCGCCGCGTTCGGCCGCGGCGAGTGTTTCGTGGAACGCTACCTGGACAAGCCACGCCACGTCGAGGCGCAGGTGCTCGCCGACACGCATGGCAACGTGATCGTGGTCGGCACCCGGGACTGCTCGCTGCAGCGCCGCTTCCAGAAGCTGGTCGAGGAGGCCCCGGCGCCGTTCCTGTCCGACGCGCAGCGCAAGACGATCCACGACAGTGCCAAGGCGATCTGCAGGGAGGCCGGCTACCACGGCGCCGGCACCGTCGAGTTCCTGGTCGGCCAGGACGGGCTGATCTCGTTCCTGGAGGTCAACACCCGACTGCAGGTTGAGCACCCGGTGTCGGAGGAGACCAGCGGGCTGGACCTGGTGCGCGAGCAGTTCCGCATCGCCCAGGGCGAGAAGCTGAACCTGTTGGAGGACCCCGAGCCGAGGGGGCACTCCATCGAGTTCCGGATCAACGGTGAGGACGCCGGACGAAACTTCCTGCCCGCTCCGGGCACGGTCACCGCGCTCTCGCTGCCCTCCGGGCCCGGCGTGCGGGTGGACGCCGGGGTGGAGGCCGGCTCGGTGATCGGCGGCCAGTTCGACTCGCTGCTGGCCAAGCTGATCGTCACCGGCGCCGACCGGGCGCAGGCCCTGGAACGCTCCCGCCGGGCGCTGGCCGAGTTCCAGGTCGAGGGCATGGCCACCGTGCTGGAGTTCCACCGTGTCGTGGTCGACGACCCGGCGTTCGCTGGCCTGAGGCAGGACGAGTTCACTGTGCACACCCGCTGGATCGAGACCGAGTGGGACAACCAGGTGCCGCCGTTCTCCGGTGCCGCTGACGCGGACGCCGAGGAGTCTGCGGAACGCCAGACCGTGGTGGTCGAGGTCGGCGGGCGCCGGCTGGAGGTCTCGCTGCCCGGTGACCTCGTGTTCAGGGCGGCCCCGGGGGTCGGCGGTACCGCGAAGAAGACCTCCCGTAAGCGCGGTGGCGGCAAAGGGGGCGCAAAGGTCTCCGGCGACGCGGTGACCGCGCCCATGCAGGGCACCATCATCAAGGTCGCGGTGTCCGACGGCGACACCGTCTCGGCCGGCGACCTGGTTGTCGTGCTGGAAGCCATGAAGATGGAGAACCCGGTGACCGCGCACAAGGACGGCACCATCACCGGGTTGTCCGCCGAGGCCGGCACCCCGATCTCTCAGGGCACCGTGGTCTGCGAGATCAAGGACAACTGACACCGAATCGTTCGCGATCGAACACAATGTCGGCCGATCCGCCCCCGTGCGATGACAGCGGCTCCTAACGTCCGCGCCCATGGACCCCACTGCGAACGCCACGCCGGGCGGCCTGCGCCTGCAACCCAACATGATTCCTCGGCTCACCCGGGCCTACCAGGAGGCGCTGGACCAGCTGGCACCGGCTTCGGCGCGCCGACGGCGGGTGTCGGCGGCGCCGCTCAGCGCCTCGACTTCCTGATCGACAACGACAGCATGTTCGACGGCGGCTTCTCCAACAACGAGGAATGGGTGAGCCCGCCGGTGATCGGGACATGACCAGGTTCGGCCGCTGGATCGAGACCCCAGGAGCAGACACCATGACCACCGCGTCACCAATCGACCGCACCCGGGACGGACTGCCCGAGAGGCGAGTGCTCACCGCTGTGGAGTTCGATGTGCTGTGGGAGTGGCTCGGTCTCGGGGCCACCCCGGTGGTCCTGAGGCTCAGCTCCCCGGGCCGCACCCAGGACGAACGCCGACGGGTCGTGGCCAGCGGTTGGCAGGGCCTGCGGGATCGCGGGATCGCCGACGTCGGCGGCCCCGATCCGAACATCGTCCGGCTGATGCATCTGTTGGCCACGCCGAGCGAACAGGTGGAGCTGCGTATGCAACTGGGCCGCGAGCTGCGGGTACTCACCGCCGGACGCTCTGGTGCCAGCGCGCTCGCGGTCCGGCAGGACGAGACGGTGACCCTGAGCAGCACCACCGATCCGGTGGCGGCAGTCCTGGGCGTGTTGCCACGCGCGCCGGCCGGTCCGGGCGGAACGGTTGCCGTGCCCAGCTCCGATCTGGAGTATGCGACCGGTCGAACCGCCGGCGGCCGTTCGATCGCCGAGGCGCTGATGGCGCGCAACGTGCCCGAATGCGACGCACTGGTGCTTGATGGCGTCCTGCGGGCCGGCACCCGGCGCGGCCAGCTCAGCATGCTGGCCGCCGACTCATGGGGCGTACTGCGCCGCCACCACAAGGTGCTGGGACTGGTGGACACTCCGAAAGGCCGTTACCTGATGCACCGGGAACCATCCGACAACGGCATGGGCTGGACCACTTTGGCCCCGGTCGACCCGCCACGGCTGACCCACCGTGCGCGGCGCCTCCTAACCGAAGCCCACACCCGCGCCGCCCGGCACTGATCCCGCGCCGTCAAAGCCTGGCTCACGCAGCTCGTCCGGCTTCACGCAGCGGCCCCGGCTGCTGTGTGGGTCACACAAGAGCTGCGTGCGGGGTGGCGGGGCACGGCAGCCGCGCGGCTAGAGTTTGGTGGTTACTGGTTCTAAGATGTCGGGGCGGGCTTCGGGGGCAGCTGAGCGGGCGTTGTCGGCGGCCTCGTCGTTGGGTTCGTTCTGGGAGCGGCGCTCGGCCTCGACGCGGGCGGTGTAGACGTCGATCTCCCGCCGGATGACGTCCTCGCTCCATCCCAGAACGGAGCCCATCAGCGCGGCCACCGCCGGCGCCGACTCCACCCCCCGGTGCGGGTACTCGATGGAGATCCGGGTACGGCGGGTGAGCACGTCCTCCAGGTGCAGCGCGCCCTCGTCGCTGGCCGCGTAGACGATCTCCACCTGCAGGTAGTCCGGGGCGCCGGGCACCGGAGAGAGCAGTTCACGGCGCCCGTCGGCCACCGCCAGCACGTGGTACAGCAGCGAGCCGTAGCGGTCCAGCAGGTGGCGTACCCGGTACGGGTGCAGGCCGTAGCGCAACCCGAGCTGGTCGGATTGGTTGACCAGCGCGTGGTAGCCGTCGGCACCGAGCAGCGGTACCCGGTCGGTGATGGACGGCGCCACCCTGGTGGGGATGTCGGCGGCGGCCGCCTCGACTGCGTCGGCGGCCATCACCCGGTAGGTGGTGTACTTCCCGCCGGCGATCGCGACCAGGCCAGGGGCCACCCGAGCGACCGCGTGCTCGCGGGACAGCTGCGAGCTGTGCTCGCTCTCGCCGGCCAGCAGCGGGCGCAGCCCGGCGTAGACGCCCTCGATGTCCTCGTGGGTCAGCGGAGTGACCAGCACCTTGTTGACGTGATTGAGCACGTAGTCGATGTCCGCGCGGGTGGCCGCCGGATGGGCCAGATCGAGGTTCCAGTCGGTGTCGGTGGTGCCGAGGATCCAGTGCGCCCGCCACGGGATCACGAACAGCACCGACGACTCGGTGCGCAGGATCAGCCCGGAGTCGGACACGATCCGGTCTCGGGGCACCACCAGGTGCACGCCCTTGGACGCGCGCACCCGGAACCGGCCCCGGCCACCGGAGAGTCGCTGCAGCTCGTCGGTCCACACCCCGGTGGCGTTGACCACGGCGTGCGCGAACAGGTCGCACTGCGCCCCGGTCTCACTGTCGCGCAGCCGCACCCCGGAGACCCGGTCGGCCTCCCGCAGGAACCCGACCACTTGGGTGGAGTTGCGCACGATGGCGCCGTAGTGCGCGGCGGTGCGGGCCACCGTCATGGTGTGCCGGGCGTCATCGGTGAGCGCATCGTAGTACCGGATCGCACCGACCAGGGCATCCCGGCGCAACGCCGGGGCCAGCCGACGCGCTCCGGCGCGGGTGAGGTGCTTCTGTCGGGGCACCGAACGGGCGCCGCCCATGGTGTCGTAGAGCGCCAGCCCGGCCGCCACGTACGGGCGTTCCCAGATCCGCCCGTGCAGCGGGTAGAGGAAGCTGACCGGCTTCACCAGGTGCGGGGCGAGCCGGTTGAGCATCAGCTCACGTTCCCGCAGCGCCTCGCGGACCAGCCCGAACTCCAGCTGCTCCAGGTAGCGCAGCCCGCCGTGGAACAGCTTCGAGGACCGCGACGAGGTGCCCGAGGCCAGGTCCCGAGCCTCCACCATGGCCACCCGCAGGCCACGGGTGGCGGCGTCCAGCGCGGTACCGGCGCCGACCACCCCGCCGCCGATGACCACCAGGTCGACGTGCTGTCCGGCCAACGCCCGCCAGCTCTGTTCGCGTTGCTCGGGCCCGAGCTGGCCAAGACCCGGTAGCTCTACCTCGTGCCGCACGATCCTCCCCCAGGTTGCGCCTCCAACGGTACGCGCGCCCTCGGTGCCCGCGTGTCGTGGACCGCCCCTACCGACGTCCTCTACCGTGCGGACCGTGACGCAGTACGTGGCGGCGATCGACCAGGGAACGACGTCCACCCGGTGCATCCTGTTCGACCACGACGGATTGCCGGTGGCCGCCGACGGGCGCGAGCATCGGCAGATCTTCCCCCGGGCCGGGTGGGTGGAGCACGACCCGGCGGAGATCTGGGCGAACACTCGCGAGGTGGTGGCGGGCGCGCTGGCCAAGGCGGACGTCACCGCCTCGGACATCACCTGCGTAGGTATCACCAACCAGCGCGAGACCACCGTGGTGTGGGACCGCGCCACCGGCGAGCCCATTTACAACGCGATCGTCTGGCAGGACACCCGCACCGACGAGATCTGCAAGCAGCTGGCCGGTGACCAGGGCGCCGGCCGGTTTGCCGAACGGACCGGGCTGCCGCTGGCCACCTACTTCGCCGGCCCGAAGGCACGCTGGATCCTGGACAACGTCGAGGGGGCCAGGGAACGCGCCGAACGCGGTGAGCTGGCGTTCGGCACCATGGACAGCTGGGTGCTGTGGAACGCCACCGGCGGCCCGGACGGTGGCCTGCACCTCACCGATGTGACCAACGCCTCGCGAACGCTGTTGATGGACCTGGCCACCTTGTCCTGGGACGAGTCGCTGTGCGCGGAGATCGGGGTACCGGTGGCGATACTGCCGGAGATCCGGTCGTCCTCAGAGGTCTACGGGCCAGTGCGAGCCCGGGGCGTGCTGCCCGGAGTGCCGATCGCCGGGATCCTGGGCGACCAGCAGGCCGCCACCTTCGGCCAGGCTTGCCTGGAGGTGGGCGAGGCCAAGAACACCTACGGCACCGGCAACTTCGTGCTGCTCAACACCGGCACCGAACCCCAGCGCAGCGAACACGGCCTGCTCACCACCGTTTGCTACCAGCTCGGCTCCTCGGACGCCGTGTACGCCCTGGAGGGCTCGATCGCGGTCACCGGCTCGCTGGTGCAGTGGGTGCGGGACAACCTCGGCATGATCGACTCAGCGGACGAGATCGAGACCCTGGCCGCCTCGGTGGACGACAACGGCGGGGCCTACTTCGTGCCGGCGTTCTCCGGGCTGTTCGCCCCGCACTGGCGCGCGGACGCCCGCGGCGCGATCGTCGGACTCACCCGGTTCGTCAACCGCGGCCACCTGGCCAGGGCGGTGCTGGAGGCGACCGCGTTCCAGACCCGCGAGGTGATCGACGCCATGAACGCCGACTCAGGCGTGGCGCTGACCTCGCTGAAGGTGGACGGCGGGATGGTGGCCAACGAGCTGCTGATGCAGTTTCAGGCCGACCTGCTGGGGGTGCCGGTGATCCGGCCAGTGGTCGCCGAGACCACCGCGCTCGGCGCGGCGTACGCGGCCGGGCTGGCCGTCGGGTTCTGGTCGGACACCGGCGAGATCCGCGCCAACTGGGCCGAGGACAGACGCTGGGAGCCGACCATGGCCGACGACGACCGCGAGCGGCTCTACGCCCAGTGGCGCAAGGCGGTCACCCGCACCTTCGACTGGGCCTGAGGGTGCTGGCCACGGCATCACGACTCGGCCTGGGCACGCCCAGTCCCGCACAGCGATATGGACAAAGCAGAACATGGACGACACAGCCGTTGTCAGCGTCACCCGGTCAGCACCTCGGAGGGGAAGCGAAGCCACATTGGGTTGCGGCGTAGTGTGGGTGCCGTTCATGACGCACCCCGGGTGTTGGGGCTGTCAGCAATGACGGAGAGCACAACCCAGTGAGGTTGACGGAGGTAGAAACTCAGAGCGCTGTGCACCGTGCACGTGCTGCGTCTCGGCCACAGCCGCCACCACTTGCGGGAGGCCGACCGGCAGGTTGAGCACCGGCCGCGTTCGTCCACCCGGTGGCGTTGCTGCAACTGCACCAACGCTCCGACCGAGCGCACTACCTGCCGTTCCACCGCCGCGCACTCGGATACCAGGTCACCATCCAACACGGCGTCCAGCAGCTCGGCCAGCTCCCGGCCGTAGGCCTTGTGCAAGGTCATCGGGTCGGGGAGGCTCACCGCGCACCCTCGCCGCGCTGGGACATGATCACGATGTGCGCGCCGGTCTGCACGACGATGGCCGTGCACATGGCCCGGTACCTGCCGCCGAACCGCGAGAAGCGCTGGTGAGCGGGGATGATCACGGCATGGAGGTGGGGTCGGCGCAGCCCTCTCGGTCAGACTGATGTGAGACACCCCGTGTGAGTGCGGGGTCCCTGATCTTGAGGGCAGGACCGGAGATCCTGTGCACGTGTCCACGCCTTCTGATAAGCAGTCCCGGCGCACGCCCGG
>JALYVZ010000119.1 GCA_030852965.1 Actinomycetota bacterium
GTGCGGTGCCCGACACGGTGCTCGATGCTGACGGGTCGACGCTGCTGGCAGTGGCGTCGGCGGCGGTGCGGGGTGCCAGGGAGGCGCTGACCGACACCCCGCGCCGACTTCCGGTGCTGGCCAGGGCCGGGGTGGTGGACGCCGGTGGCTACGGCCTGGTGCTGTTGCTGAGGGCGCTCGTCGCGGTGGTCGAGGAACGGCCGGTGCGCGCCCCCGAGCCGGTGGCGGCACTGGCCACCGCCGCGATCGGATACCGGGCGTGGGGACGGGACCGGGACGCCCTGGTCGGAGAGCGCGAGGGTGGTTCGACCCGTTTCGAGTATGAGGTGATGTTCCTGCTCACCGAGAGTTCGCGCGCGCGGGTCGAGCGGCTGCGGGCCCGACTGGACGAGCTCGGTGACTCGGTGGCGGTGGTGGGCTCCGGCGGGCTCCACCCCAGCCCTGAAGAGGTGTGGAATGTGCACGTGCACTGCACCGACGTGGGCGCCGCGATCGAAGCGGGTGTGGTGGCCGGGCGCCCGTGCCGGATCACCGTGGTGCGCTTTGTGGACCAGGTCGGCGATCGGGACCCCGACGAGGCCGGCCGGTTCGTGCACGCACGCGCGGTGGTCGCGGTGGTGGGCGTCCCCTCGGTGGCCGAGCTGATCGCGGTGGAGGGGGTGGCGGTGCTGCTGGTCGCTCCGGACCGCCCGCCCTCACCGGCCCGGATCGCGGCCGCGGTGGCCGGTACCCGGGCCAGGCACGTTGTGCTGCTGCCCAACGATCTGGAGCTGACACCGATCGCCGAGGAGGCCGCCGAGCTGGCCTGGGCGGCCGGGCAGGAAGCCGTCGTGGTGCCCACCTCGTCGGTGCTGCAGGGGCTGGCCGCGCTGGCGGTGCACGATCCCACCCGGCGTGCCGGAGACGACGTGGTGGCGATGGCGGAGGCCGCCGCCGCGACCCGTACCGGGGTGGTGCAGGTGGCCGCCACCGACGCGCTGACCTGGGTCGGCCGGTGCCACGCCGGGGACGTCCTCGGGCTGGTGGACGGCGAGGTGGTGTTGATCGAGCAAGACCTGGCGTTGGGTGTCCGGCTGCTGGTGGAGCGCATGCTGCACGCCGGCGGTGAGCTGGTCACCGTGCTGTTGGGAGAGGGTGCGCCCGACGGGCTGGGCGAGATGCTGCAGAGCCACCTACGGAGCGCCCATCCCGAGGTCGACGTGTTGCTCTACGCGGGTGGGCCGGCCGGCCAGCCGGTGGCGCTGGGGGTCGAATGAGCTCGCCTACCGCCGCGCTGAAACCGCTGGTCGGCCAGGCGGCGGCCAGCGCGCTCGCCGCCCAGCTGGAGATCACCACGGTGGGTGAGCTGCTGCGGCACTACCCGAGGCGCTATGTGGAGCGCGGCAGGCTGACCGACCTGGCCGCGCTCCAGATCGGCGAGCACGTGACCGTGTTGGCCGAGATCCGGTCGGTGTCGCAGCGGCCGATGCGCCAGCGCCGGGGCACCCTGGTCGAGGTCGTGATCGCCTCCGGGGGACGTACCCTGAGCTGCACGTTCTTCAACCAACGTTGGATCGCCGGTCGGCTGGAGGCCGGACGTGTCGGACTGTTCGCCGGCAAGGTCACCGCGTTTCGGGGCAAGCTGCAGCTCAACCAACCGGATATGATGATCTTCGGCGCGGATGACGGTGAGGACGAGGTTGGCGTCATCGATGAGTTCGCCGGCGCCCTGCTGCCGATCTACCCGGCGACCACCAAGCTGCCGTCCTGGAAGATCGCCCGTTGCGTTCGCCAGGTGCTGGATCTCATCGACGACCCGGTCGATCCAGTCCCTTTGACGATCCTGGCGCAGCGAGGTCTGCCCGGGCTGGGGGAGGCGCTGCGCGGGATCCACCGCCCTGGCCGGGACGCCGACTGGCGCCGAGCCCGGGAGCGGCTGGTGTGGGATGAGGCGTTGGCCGTGCAGCTGGCCTTGTCCCAGCGACGGTTGGCCGCCCGGCAACGGCCGGCGCCGACCTGTCCACCGGTGCCGGGTGGACTCGCCGACGCCTTCGACGCCCGGCTGCCGTTCACCCTGACCGACGGGCAGCGCGAGGTCGGCGAGGTGCTCACCCGCGACCTCGCGCAGCGGCACCCGATGAACCGGTTGGTGCAGGGTGACGTGGGTGCCGGCAAGACGGTCGTGGCTTTGCGCGCGATGCTGCGCGTGGTGGACGCCGGCCGGCAGGCCGCGCTGCTCGCCCCCACCGAGGTGCTCGCCGCACAGCACGTCCGCACGCTGCGCGAGCTCCTCGGACCGCTGGCCCGCGCCGGCGAGCTGGATGGCGCGGAGTTGGCCACCAGGGTCAGCTTGCTCACCGGCTCGCTGGGTGCAAAGGCGCGCAAGCAGGCGCTGCTGGACATCGTCTCCGGGGTCGCCGGCATCGTCGTCGGCACCCACGCGCTGATCCAGGACCGGGTGGAGTTCGCCGAGTTGGGGCTGCTGGTGGTGGACGAGCAGCACCGCTTCGGCGTCGAGCAGCGGGACGCACTGCGCGGCCGCGACGGCGAGCGCACCCCGCACCTGCTGGTGATGACCGCGACGCCGATCCCCCGCACGGTGGCGATGACGGTGTACGGCGACCTGGAGGTCTCCGCGCTGCGCGAGCTGCCACAGGGCCGGTCGCCGATCGCCACCACGGTCGTTCCGGTGGGGGAGAAGCCGGCCTGGCTCGAGCGGGCCTGGGGCCGGCTGCGCGAGGAGGTCGCCCAAGGCCACCAGGCGTTCGTGGTCTGCCCCCGGATCGGTGACGATGCTCCGTCAGCTGGCGAGGACGTCGCGCAAGACTCCGACGAGCCTGAGCGCCGGCCCCCGCTGGCGGTGCTGGACATCGCGCCGATGCTCGCCTCAGGCCCGCTGGAGAGGCTGCGGCTGGGGGTGCTGCACGGGCGGCTGCACGCCGACGAGAAGGAGGCGGTGATGCGCGCGTTCACCGCCGGCGAGCTGGACGTGCTGGTGGCGACCACGGTGATCGAGGTCGGCGTGGACGTGCCCAACGCCACCGCCATGGTGATCATGGACGCGGACCGGTTCGGGCTGTCTGCGCTGCATCAGCTGCGCGGTCGGGTCGGTCGGGGTACCGCGCCCGGAGTCTGTCTGCTGGTCACCGAGGCACCGACGGGTACCATCGCGCGGGAACGGCTGGACGCGGTGGCTTCGACGACGGATGGCTTCGAGCTGGCCCGCCGCGACCTGGAGCTGCGCAGGGAAGGCGACGTGTTGGGCGCCTCCCAGGCCGGCCGCCGCTCGGGGCTGCGCCTGCTGTCGTTGCTGCGCGACGAGCAGACCATCTCCGACGCCCGAGACGAGGCGTGGCGGCTGGTCGTCGACGACCCGGCACTCGCCGCGCGCCCGGGACTGGCCGGCATGGTCGCCGAGATCGTGGATGAGGAACGCGCGGAGTACCTGGAGAAGGCCTGAGGCTTGACCACCACCCTGGCCGGGCGCGACGATGATGGTCGGATGAAAAGGGGGCGGTCGAGATGGCGTGGTCCATCAAGGGGCGGTACTTCGAGAACTGTTCGTGCGACATGCCGTGTCCGTGCACGGTGACCTTCGACGCCGGAGCCGACACCGAGCGCTGCAACGCGATTCTGGTCTTCCACATCGATCGGGGGAGCGTGGACGACGTCGACGTCGGCGACCTCACCGTGGTAGCGATCGCGGACACGCCCCAGGTGATGACCGAGGGCAACTGGAAGATGGGCCTCGTGGTCGACGAGCGGGCCTCCGACCAGCAGGCGGAGAAGCTCGGCGCGGTGTTCGGCGGCGCGCTGGGCGGTCCGATGGAGGCGCTGGCGCCGTTGGTGGGCGAGATGCTCGGCGTGCACCGGATGCGGATCGAGATCAACGAGAGCAACGGCCGCCACACGCTGCGCGCCGGCGACGCCCTCGAGGTCGACGTCGAGGACGTGGTGCCCTTCGGCGTGGAGAACGGCACACCGGCTCGGCTGACGGACATCTTCCATCCGGCCAACAGTGAGCTGACCATCGGCAAGGGCCGCTCCAGGGTCGGGGTCCTCGGCCTGGACTGGAATCTGGAAGGGACCTCGGGGTTCTCCGCCCCGTTCGCCTGGTCCGGCTGATGACCCGAGCCGGGACTCCGCTTCGGCCGCGCCCCGGGCTGAGCATCGGGCCGCCTCTGGTGCTGGCGGTGTTCTGCTGGGCGCTCGTAGCGTCCTGGATGGGCACCTGGCTGACCGCGCCGGGAGCCGACCCTGGCTCAATCGGGATCTTCACCGCGATGTGGGCGCTGATGATGGCGGCGATGATGTTGCCGTCGGTGTGGCCGACCCTACTGGTGTACCGACGCCTGCAGGCCGCGCGCCGGGAGCGTGACGGCGCGGCTGTGCGGGCCGGTACGGCGCTGCTGCTGGCTGGTTACCTCGCCGCGTGGACCGCCGTCGGGCTGGTCGGTTTCGCGGTGCTCAAGGCAGGTCGGGCTCTGGACGTCGAGTGGCTGCGGTGGGACCGGGGCGGCCCGCTGGTGGCCGGCGGGGTGATCGTCGCGGCGGCGGGGTACCAGCTCACCCCGCTCAAAGACGTCTGCCTGCGGCACTGTCGGGGCCCGTTCAGCTTCCTGCTCGAGCACTGGCGGCCCGGCGCCTCGGGCGCTGTCCGGATGGGCGTCCGGCACGGCCTGTGGTGCATCGGGTGCTGCTGGGCCTTGATGGCCGCGCTGTTCGCGCTCGGGGTGATGAGCATCCCCTGGATGTTGGTGATCACTCTGCTGATCGCCGCCGAAAAGCTCTTGCCCTGGCGGCGGGTGGCGATGGCGGCGGTCACCGTCGTGCTGCTGGTGCTGGGCGTCGCGGTGGCCCTGGTCCCCGAGCGGGTGCCGTGGCTGTCGCCGCCCTGGGGGACGACGTCAGAGATCCGTTAACACGCCTCGCTGGAGTCATCGGACGGGCAGACACCGGAAGTTGGGTGCGGTCACCTCGGTGCTGTGGTGAGCTTGCCGCCACGGTGATCGGTTCAGCTCGGACTCGGAGGCGAAATGTTTCGCAAGGTGCTCGTCGCCAACCGCGGCGAGATCGCGATCCGGGTGTTCCGGGCCGCCCTGGAGCTGGGTGTGGGGACGGTCGCGGTGTTTCCGCACGAGGACCGCAACTCGCTGCACCGGGCCAAGGCCGACGAGTCATACCAGATCGGTGAGATCGGGCACCCGGTGCGGGCGTACCTGTCGGTGGACGAGATGATCAGGGCGGCCCGGTTGGCCGGCGCCGACGCGCTCCACCCCGGTTACGGGTTCCTCTCGGAGAACCCCGAGCTGGCCGAGGCGTGCGTCGAGGCCGGCATCACCTTCGTCGGCCCGCCGGCGCGGGTGCTTCACCTGACCGGCAACAAGGCCAGCGCGATCAAAGCGGCTCGGGATGCCGGGGTCGCTGTGCTCCAGTCGTGCGAGCCCTCCAGCGACGTCGACGCCCTGGTGGAGAGTGCCGAGGAGATCGGGTTCCCGATCTTCGTGAAGGCGGTCGCCGGTGGCGGCGGGCGGGGCATGCGCCGGGTCGCCAAGCAGCCAGAGCTGCGCGAGGCGATCGAGGCCGCGATGCGCGAGGCGGAGTCGGCCTTCGGCGACGCCACGGTCTTCCTTGAGCAGGCCGTGGTGAACCCCCGACACATCGAGGTGCAGATCCTGGCGGACGCGCGGGGCAACGTGGTGCACCTCTACGAGCGAGACTGCTCGGTGCAACGCCGGCACCAGAAGGTGATCGAGATCGCGCCGGCGCCGAATCTGGACGAGGACCGGCGGGACCGGATCTGCACCGACGCGGTGGCGTTCGCGCGGGCCATCGGTTACGTCAACGCCGGCACCGTGGAGTTCCTGCTCGACGAGCGGGGCAACCACGTCTTCATCGAGATGAACCCCCGGATCCAGGTCGAGCACACTGTGACCGAGGAGGTCACCGACCGCGACCTGGTGATCGCGCAGCTGCGGATCGCGGCCGGTGAGACCCTGGACGACCTGGGCATGCGCCAGCAGGGCATCTACCTGCACGGTTACGCGCTGCAGTGCCGGGTCACCACCGAGGACCCGTCCAACGAGTTCCGCCCGGACACCGGCGTGATCGGCGCCTACCGCTCGCCCGGCGGGCCGGGGGTGCGTCTGGACGGCGGCACCACGCACGCGGGTGCCGAGGTCAGCGCGCACTTCGACTCGTTGCTGGTCAAGCTCACCTGTCGGGGCCGGTCGTTTCGCACCGCGGGGCGGCGGGCTCGGCGGGCAGTGGCGGAGTTCCGGATCTGGGGCGTGCACACCAACCTCCCGTTCCTGGCGGCGGTGCTCAACGATCCCGACTTCCAAGCCGGCCGGGTCACCACCAGCTTCATCGAGGAACGACCCCACCTGCTGACCGCGCGTCAGCCCGCCGACCGCGGCACCCGGTTGCTCACCTTCCTGGCCGAGACCACGGTGAACAGGCCGAATGGACCGCGCCCCAAGGTCGTCGAGCCGGCGGTCAAGCTGCCCGCCTGCGATCTCACCCAGCCGGCCCCGACCGGCTCGCGTCAGCTGCTGCACGAGCTGGGGCCGCACGGTTTCGCGTCGTGGCTGCGGGATCGCGAGTCGGTGGCGGTCACCGACACCACCTTCCGCGACGCCCACCAGTCGTTGCTGGCCACCCGGGTGCGCAGCCACGACCTGCTGGCGGTCGCGCCGTACGTGGCCCGGACCATGCCGGGGCTGCTCAGCCTGGAGTGCTGGGGCGGCGCGACCTACGACGTGGCGCTGCGGTTCCTGGCCGAGGATCCGTGGGACCGGCTGGCCGCGATCAGCGAGGTGGTACCCAACATCTGCACCCAGATGTTGCTGCGCGGACGCAACACCGTCGGCTACACCCCGTATCCGATCGAGGTCACCGACGCCTTCGTGCGGGAGGCCACCGACGCCGGGCTGGACATCTTCCGCATCTTCGATGCGCTCAACGACGTCTCCCAGATGCGGCCGGCGATCGACGCGGTATGCGCCACGGGCAAGGCGGTGGCCGAGGTGGCGCTGTGCTACACCGGCGACCTGTCCGACCCCGGTGAGCGTCTGTACACCCTGGACTACTACCTGAGGCTGGCCGAGCAGATTGTGCACGCCGGGGCGCACGTTCTGGCGATCAAGGACATGGCCGGGCTACTGCGCCCGCCGGCGGCCAAGACGCTGGTGAAGGCGCTGCGCAGCCGTTTCGACCTGCCGGTGCACCTGCACACCCACGACACCGCCGGCGGGCAGCTGGCCACCCTGTTGGCGGCGATCGATGCCGGCGTGGATGCGGTGGACGCGGCTGTTGCCTCAATGTCGGGCACCACCAGCCAGCCGTCGCTGTCCGCCCTGATTGCGGCCACCGATCACAGCGACCGGGAGACCGGTCTGGACCTGCAGGCCGCGTGTGACCTGGAGCCGTACTGGGAGGCGGTGCGCAAGGTCTACGCGCCCTTCGAGTCAGGGCTGGCCAGCCCTACCGGGCGGGTGTACCACCACGAGATCCCCGGCGGGCAGCTGTCCAACCTGCGCCAGCAGGCCATCGCGCTGGGCCTCGGGGACCGGTTCGAGCTGATCGAGGACTGCTACGCGGCCGCCGACCGAATGCTGGGGCGGCTGGTGAAGGTGACGCCGTCATCCAAGGTGGTCGGGGATCTCGCGTTGCACCTGGTCGGGGCTGGGGTGGCGGCGGCGGACTTCGAGGCCGACCCTGGCGAGTTCGACGTGCCGGACTCGGTGATCGGGTTCCTGCGCGGCGAGCTGGGCGTCCCGCCCGGCGGCTGGCCGGAGCCGTTCCGGACCCGAGCGCTTGCGGGCCGTCCGCCGGAGAAGGCCAGCGCGGAGCTGTCCGACGCCGACCGCCAGGGGTTGGACGAGGACCCGCGCGGCACCCTCAACCGGCTGCTGTTCCCCGCGCCGGCCAAGGAGTATCGCACGCACCTTGATGCCTACGGTGACACGTCGGTGCTGTCCACCAAGGACTTCCTCTACGGCCTGGAGCCCGATGGTGAGCACACGGTGGAGCTCGAGCAGGGCGTCACCCTGCTGATCGGGCTGGAGGCGATCTCCGAGCCCGACGAGCGCGGTTACCGCAATGTGCTGGCTACCCTGAACGGCCAGATGCGGCCGGTGTCGATCCGAGACAAAGCTGTGAGCACCGACGTCAAGCCCGCCGAACGGGCCGACCGTTCCAACCCGGACCACGTGGCCGCGCCGTTCGCCGGGGTGGTGACCCTGGCGGTCGAGGAGGGCGATGAGGTGCAGGACGGTCAGACGGTGGCCACGATCGAGGCGATGAAGATGGAGGCCTCGATCACCGCGCACCACGGCGGGACGGTGGTCCGGCTGGCAATCGGCAAGGTGCAGCAGGTCGAAGGCGGCGACCTGCTGCTGGAGCTCTCTTGACCCGCGTCATCTCCGGGACACTCGGTGGGCGGCGGATCGCGGTGCCCCCGACGGGCACCCGGCCCACCTCCGACCGGGTACGGGAGGCGCTGTTCAGCGCTCTGGAGGCGGCGCCGGGCCTGGCGGGTGTCGATGTGCTCGACCTGTGCGCCGGGTCCGGGGCGCTGGGCATTGAGGCGTTGTCCCGGGGCGCCCGGCACGCGCTGTTCGTCGAGTCCGACCGCCGGGCGGCCGCCACCCTGCGGCGCAACCTCACCGACCTCGGGCTGCTCGGCGCGGCCCAGGTTCGGACGGCGCCGGTCGCCTCGGTTCTTGGTCACCCCGCCGATCGCGCCTATCACCTGGTGCTGGCTGATCCGCCGTACGACCTGCCGGGAACCGAGGTGGCCGGCTGGCTGGGTGCCGCTGAGTCCAACGGGTGGTTGGCCCCGGATGTGACGGTCGTGGTGGAACGGCGTGTTGCTCGTCGAGGTGGGCCGTTCGAGTGGCCGACGGCGCTGTGCGGGCTGCGTGAGCGCCGCTACGGTGACACCGTTCTGTTCCTTGGTGTCCGGTACGGTCCTGGCTCGTGAGGCTTCAGGTGCCAAAGGCACCGCCACAACTGGTGCCAAAGGCACCGCCACAATGAGGCGCGCGGTCTGCCCCGGATCCTTCGACCCGCCCACCAACGGCCACCTCGACATCATCGGTCGAGCGGCGGGACTGTTCGACGAGGTGATCGTCGCGGTGTTGGTGAACGAGAAGAAGCTGGGCCTGTTCACCGTCGACGAACGCATCGCCATGCTCGCCGAGATCACCTCGCCGTACCCGAATGTGTGCGTCGGCTCCTTCAGCGGTCTGCTGGTCGACTACTGCCAAGAGCACCAGGTGGCGGCGATCGTCAAGGGCCTGCGGGCGATCACCGACTTCGACTACGAGCTGCAGATGGCGCAGATGAACCAGAAGCTCTCCGGCGTCGACACGCTTTTCATCTCCACCAGCCCGGAGTACAGCTTTGTGGCCAGCTCCCTGGTCAAGGAGGTGGCCAAGTATGGCGGCGATGTGGCGCACCTGCTGCCGACCTCGGTGCACGCCCAGCTGATGGAGCGGCTGGCGGACCGGGCGGGCTCCGACACCGGCACCGAGCGGAGCTGAACGGCCAGCGCCGCGACGGTAGGCGACACGGTGGGTGACACGCAGCGGCCGGGAATGCGCCCGATCGAGGCCGCGAGCGGGCACACTGTGATCGTGTACCGGGTCTTCGAAGCACTCGACGCGCTGGTCACCGTGGTCGAGGAAGCGCGTGGCGTCCCGATGACCTCCACTTGTGTGGTCCCTCGGGGTGACGTCCTCGATCTGCTGGACGACCTGCGCGAGGCGCTGCCCAGCGAGCTGGATGACGCTCAGGACGTGCTCGACCACCGAGAGGACCTGGTGGCTCGCGCTGAAGAGCATCAACGCGAGCTGGCCGATCAGGCCCGCGTCAACGCCGACCGGCTGCTCGCCGAGGCCGGCGCGGAGGCCGAGCAGCTGCTCGCCGACGCCTGCCACCGGGCCGAGCGGGCTATTGCCGATGGTCGCGCCGAGTACCAGGATCTGGTCGATCGCGGCCGGGCCGAGGCCGAGCGGTTGATCGAGTCCGGCCGGGCCTCCTACGAACACTCGGTGTCACAGGGTCGTGCTGAACAGGCCAGACTTGTCGCCCAGACCGAGCTGGTGCAGGCCGCGCATGTCGAGTCCGGTCGGATCATTGATGCCGGTGATCGGGAGGCGGACCGGCTGCGGTCGGAGTGCGACACGTACGTCGACACCACGCTGGCGAGGTTCGAGGACATTTTGACCCGGACCCTGCAGACCGTCCAGCGGGGCCGGGGTACCTGGGGGCAGCGCCGCCGGGAGCCGGTCGGTGCCGGCGGACCGGCGGTCACCGATCTGATCGACTAGAGCGTGTCTCGTGGATCTTCGAGCGTGTCTCGTGGATCTTCGCGAGTGGATGCGGTGGATCCCCGCTGTGAGGCCGCTGGTCGGGCTCGGCTCGCGCACCTATAGTTCGGTGGTCGTTGAGGCTGGTCGGCGGGGGAGTATCGGTTCTCGGCGCCGGAGGGACGGGTCAATGAACGCCAGAGAACCGGAGCCCGACGAGGCCGAGCATCCAGACGTCAGGGATTCCGGGTTCGACTTCAGCGCCCTGAACAGATCCGATGGGTGGGCGGCGCCACGGCCAGTCCACCCGGACGGCACGCCCGCTGCCGGCGCGTTCGACCCACGTAGCTGGTGGCCGCGATACCAGCACCGGTTCGCCGCCGCCGTTGGCCGCGCCGAAACCCGACCTGCCCGGACCGACGCCACAGCGCCGACCGACGAGCTGGCTCCGACCGACGCGCGCGTCTCGGGGCAGCGGGC
>JALYVZ010000024.1 GCA_030852965.1 Actinomycetota bacterium
CCCCAAGCGCGACCTCGCGCGACCGGTGCTGGACGCCACGACCGAGCGGCGCATCGCCGACCTCGGCCGGCGCGCTGACGGCATCGCTGCTGGCAGACTCCTGCGGGCGGGGCTCGCCGGCGTTGTCCAACCGGAGCTGACCGCCAGGGCTGTCCGCGGACGCGGTGGCACGCGTCTTGACGCCGCCGCCCTGCCGGTCCTTGATGGCGGTGATGAGCTCGCCCTTGCGCATTCCGGCGGTGCCGGCGATGTTCAGCTCGCCGGCGAGCTGGCGCAGTTCGGCCAACACCATTCCGGACAGCCCGCGTCGGCGGGCCGGCGCACCATTCGGAGAGTCGTTGGCCGCCTCGGGGGCGGCAGAAGCCTCTGCGTCGCGCGTCTGCAGCTCGGCGCCGAGGGTATCGGTGTCGCTCACAAAAATCCTTCCTGACCAACCAGCGCAGGTTGCTCTGGTCAGCGGGATGTGCCGTCCAACCCGGACGGGAGGACAGCGGATGTCAAGACGCGGAGGCGGTGCGGAACACCGCTCGCTCCAGACACACACTGGACAACAACCAGGTCAACGATCATGTGTCGGGCCTTCCGCGTCGGATCGCGGACTGGTCACGGGAGGAACTCACACCCGGTTCAAAACGGGAGTGTACCGACGCGGATCGGCGCGGGGTCGTTGTACGCCGCTCAGAGTAGAGAAAAGGACGCAGTCCGGCAACTGTACCTTGCGGTGGCCCACGCCGGACACGGTCAACCCACCTCGACGACGGCGCCGCGACGGTCCACGTCGAGCGCCCACTGGGCGAATCCAGGGCCCACCAGATCCGAGGACAGCCGGCCGTCGGCGGGCAGTGCCAGCACCGACGGCCCGGCGCCGGACACGACAGCCGGGATGCCGTGCGCGCGCAGCCGGTCCATCAGCTCAGCCGACGCTGGGTAGGCCTCCCGACGGTAGGGCTGGTGCAGGCGGTCCTCGGTCGCGCTGAACAACAGCTCGGGCTGGGCGGTGAACGCGCACACCCCGAGCGCGGTGCGGCTCGCGGTGAACGCCGCGTCGGCCAACGACACCTGGTCGGGCAGCAGCTTGCGGGTCACCGCCGTCGCGGAGCGCTCCGCCGGCACCAGCACCACCGGCCGCAACTCGATGTGCGGTTCCAGACGGGCAACGCCGAAACGGTCACAGGCGTCGACGCACGACTTCCAGACCACCACAAAGCCGCCGAGCAGGCTGGCCGCCGCGTTGTCGGCGTGCCCATCCATGCCCGCCGCGACCTGCAACAACGTCTCTCGCTCCGCCTCGATGTCGAGGCCAAGAAGAACGGCCGCCGCGACCGCGCCACCGACGGCCGCGGCCGCCGACGACCCCAGACCACGGCCGTGCGGGATGCCGTTGCGGCAACGCAGCCGCAGGCCGGGCAACGAGGCGCCGAACTCCGCGCAGGCCGCCCGCATCGCGCGCACCACCAGGTGACGCTCGGTGAGCGGCACGGTGCCGTCGCCCTCGCCGGTGACCTCGACGACCAACTGGTCCCCGGTGACGGCCACCTCGATCTCGTCGTACAACGCCAGCGCCAAGCCCAGGGTGTCGAATCCGGGACCGAGGTTGGCCGCCGAGGCCGGAACCCGAACGAGGACCTCCCTCATCGCTCGGCTCCGCGCCCGTTCCGGTCCTCGCCTCGCGGCCGACTCATGTCAGACCGAGCGAGCTGGCCACCGCGTCCGAGTCGGCCGGGATCACCACCGGAGCGGGCGCACCGAGCAGCACGGTGTCGGGGTCCTTGAGCCCGTGCCCGGTGACCGTGCACACCACCCGGCCGCCCTTGGGAAGCAAGCCCATGGCGCTGACCTGCAACAATCCGGCCACACTGGCGGCCGAAGCGGGCTCCACGAACACCGCCTCCCGGGTGGAGAGCAGCCGGTAGGCGGACAGGATCTCCTCGTCGGTGACCGCCGCGAACAGCCCTCCGGATTCGTCGCGGGCAGCGACCGCGCCGGCCCAGGACGCCGGCGCGCCGATCCGGATCGCGGTGGCAATCGTCTCCGGGTTGCGCACCGGGGCCCCATGCACCAGCGGCGCCGCACCGGCCGCCTGGAAGCCGAACATCCGGGGCAGCCGTTCGATCAGGCCGTCGTCGCGGTAAGCCCGGTAACCCGCCCAGTAGGCGGTGATGTTGCCGGCGTTGCCGACCGGCAGGCAGTGCACCTCGGGTGCCGCGCCGAGCTCGTCACAGATCTCGTAGGCGGCGCTGGCCTGGCCGGCGATCCTCGCCGGGTTCACCGAGTTCACCAGGGTGGTCACCGGATAGTCGGCAGAGGTCTTGCGGGCCAGCTCCAGACAGTCGTCGAAATTGCCCTCCACCTGCAGGATCTTCGCTCCGTGGGCCACCGCCTGGGCGAGCTTGCCGAGCGCGATCTTGCCCTGGGGAATCAGCACCGCGCAGCTCAGCCCGGCGCGCGCGGCGTAGGCGGCCGCTGAGGCCGAGGTGTTGCCGGTGGAGGCGCACAGCACCCCGAGCGTGCCGGCGGCCAGCGCAACGGTAACTGCGACGGTCATCCCCCGGTCCTTGAACGAGCCGGTCGGGTTCGCCCCGTCCACCTTGAGGAAGACCTCGCGGCCGACCCGGTCGGACAGGTACGGCGCCGGCAACAGCGGCGTTCCGCCCTCGCCTAGGGTCACCACCGTCCATCCTGGCTCGACCGGCATCCGCGCCCGGTAAGCCTCGATCACCCCCGGCCACCGCGTCAGCCCGCCGGCGGCTGTGTCAGCTCCCGTGGGCCGCATACTGGCGGCTGTGCCAACTCCCGCGGCCATCACGACACTCCCAACGCGGCCACCGGACGGCCCAGGTCCTCCACCCGAAGCACCCGCTCGACACCGAGGACCTCATCCAGTTCGGCCAGCGCGGTCACGGTAGCCGCCAGGGCGGCGTCGGGGGCGATGTGCGTCACGATCACCAGCCGGGCGCCGTGCCCGGTGTTCCCTTGCGGCCCCATGTCCTGGCGAACGGTGGCGATGCTCACCGTGTGCTGGGCAAACACGCCGGCGATGGTGGCCAGCACGCCGGTGCGGTCATCGACGTCCAGGCTGATGTGGTAGCGAGTTGGGGTGTGCCCCATCGGCTGCAACGGCAGGTTGGCGTGCACGTAGTCCCTCGGGCCGTGACCACCGGCCACCCGGTTGCGGCAGACCGAAACCAGGTCGCCGAGGATCGCGCTGGCGGTCGCCGCGCCGCCCGCTCCCTGGCCATAGAACATCAGCTGGCCGGCCGACTCGGCCTCCACGAACACCGCGTTGTACGCCCCGTCCACCGAGGCCAACGGGTGGCCCGCCGGGATCATCGCCGGGTACACCCGGGCGGACACCGACTCGCCGAACCCGCCTTCGCGCCCCACCCGTTCGCAGATGGCCAACAGCTTGACCGTGCAGCCCAGCGCCTTGGCGGCCGCGATGTCGGTCGAGGTCACCGAGCTGATCCCCTCGCAGTACACATCGGTGGCAACCACCCGGGTGTGGAACGCCAACGAAGCGAGAATTGCCGCCTTGGCCTGCGCATCGAACCCGTCGACGTCCGCGCTCGGGTCGGCCTCGGCGTAGCCCAGCACGGTCGCCTCGGCCAGCGCCTCGGCATACCCGGTGCCGGACGCGGCCATCGCGGAGAGGATGAAGTTGGTGGTGCCGTTGACGATGCCGGCGATCCGCAGGATCCGGTCACCGGCCAGCGACTCGCGCAGCGGACGCAGCAGTGGGATGGCGCCGGCCACCGCCGCCTCGTAGTACAGGTCGGCGCCGGAGGCGTCGGCCGCCTCGGCCAGCGCGGCGCCGTCCTCGGCGAGCAGCGCCTTGTTGGCGGTGACCACGCCGCGCCCGGCCTTGAGCGCGTCCAGCAACAACCCCCGGACCGGCTCGATTCCGCCGATCACCTCGAGCACGACGTCCACATCCGCGCGGTTCACCAGGGCGGCGGCGTCAGTGGTCAGCAGCCTGGCGGGCACCTCGGGGTGCTTGCACGGGCGGCGCACCGCGATCCCGACCAACTCGATCGGCGCGCCGATACGGGCGGCCAACTCGTCGGCGTGCTCGGTCAGCAGCCGCAGCACCTGACTGCCGACGGTGCCGCAGCCCAGCATGGCCAGCCGGATCGGCTGCGGCGGATCCAACGCTTGTTCTACCCGCCCCGCCGGCTCCGCCGGCTTCCATCCCCCGGGACTCAAGGCCCTGCCTCCAGGCGTAACAGGTCGGCGTCGGTCTCCCGGCGCAACAGCACCCGGTGGGTCCCGTCGCGCACCGCGACCACCGCCGGGCGGGGCAGTCGGTTGTAGCCGCTGGCCATGACGTAGCAGTACGCCCCGGTGGCGGCGATCGCCAGTAGGTCACCGGGACCCAGGTCGGTGGGCAACCAGCAGTCGCGGACGAGCACGTCGCCGGACTCGCAGTGCTTGCCCACCACCCGGGACAGGGTAGCCGGCAACGCTGGCTGGCCGGCATGTACCGATGACCTTGACACCAGCCGGCAGTCGTAGCGGGCGTCGTAGAGCGCGGTGCGGATGTTGTCGCTCATGCCGCCGTCCACGCTGACGTAGCGCCGGCTGGTGCCGTGCCCGAGCGGCACGTCCTTGATCGTGCCGACCTCGTACACCGTCACGGTACCCGGCCCGGCGATCGCGCGCCCCGGCTCGACGACGATGCGCGGGGTCTCCAGACCGTGGTCGGCGCACTCCTTGGCCACGATGTCATGCAGTTCCTCGGCCAGCCTGGCCGGCGGCGGAGGGTCGTCGTCGGGGAGATACGCGATGCCCAGCCCACCACCCAGATCGAGCGTGGTCAGAGTGCTCAGGGCATCCGCGCCGTGCTGCTTGCGCAGCTCGGCGAGCAGCCCGACCACCCGGCGAGCGGCCACCTCGAAACCGTCCGCGTCGAAGATCTGCGACCCGATGTGGCTGTGCAGCCCGACCAGCCGCAACCCGCTGCACTTGAGTACCCGGCGCACCGCCTCGGCGGCGTCGGAGTCGACGCCGCCGGCGCCGCCGAATGTGCCGGCGCGGCCGGCGATCGAGAAACCGAACTTCTGGTCCTCGTGCGCAGTGGCGATGAACTCGTGGGTGTGCGCCTCGACCCCCACCGTGACCCGTACCATCACCGGCTGCACCAGGTCACGTTCCCGGGCCAGGTGATCCAGCCGGGCGATCTCGTAGAACGAGTCGAGCACCACGCAACCGACCCCGGCGTCCAGCCCGGCGACCAGCTCCGCGCTCGACTTGTTGTTGCCGTGCATGGCGATCCGCTCCGGCGGGAACCCGGCATGCAACGCCACCGCCAGCTCGCCGCCGCTGCACACGTCAAGCGACAGCCCCTCGGCGGCCACCCAGCGCGCCACCTCGGTGCACAGGAACGCCTTGGCCGCGTAATGCACCGCCGTCGGGTCGCCGTAGGCGGTGGCGAACTCGGCGCACCGGGAGCGGAAGTCGGCCTCGTCCAGCACGAACAGCGGGGTGCCGTAGGTCTCGGCGAGCTCCCGCACATCGACCCCGGCGAACTCCAGCACTCCGTCCTCGCGGCGGGAGGCGCCACGCGGCCATATCTGCGGACACAGGGCGTCGAGCCCAGCGGGACCGATCGGCACCGGCCCGGCGGTGTCGAGCGGGACCGCGACGTCGGCGTATCGGGGTCCGGCGGGGTGCGCTCTCACATCCGCTCCGGGGCGTCGATGCCGAGCAGCCGCAGCCCGTCGGCGAGCACCCGGCGAGCGGCGTCACACAGTGCCACCCGGGCGCGGTGCTGGTCGGTGATCGGTTCGTCGCCCAGCGGCAACACCCGACAACATACCCCCACGCGCGCACACGCCTCGGCCACCGACTCCAAGTGCCGGGCCAGCCGGTGGGGCTCGTTGCGGCCGACGACCAGGTCGTAGTCGGAGAGCAGGTCGAGCAGCTCCAGCTCGCGGGGGTGCACCAGCTCGACCCGGTCCGGTTCGCGGCCGCCGTCCGGCCCGTCGCCGGGTTCGATGCCGACGGCGGCGGCATGTCGGGCCAACGCGCGAAGCCGGGCATGCGCGTAGCGCACCCGGAAGGCCGGGTTGGCATCGGTCGCGGTGCGCAGCGCCGCCAGGTCCAGCACCGGCTTCGAACCGGGCCGAGCACGCAGCAGCATGAACCGGGCGGTGTCCGGGCCGACCATGACCGCCAGCTCGGCGGCGGTACAGGTGCCACCGCCACGCAGCCGGGCGACCCGGTCGGCGTGGGTCATGGCAAGAAGACTGGCGGGGGTCACGGCCGGGAGTCTAATGGGCGTTCCGGGACCGGGGTGACACGCGAGCAGCCAAGTGGCTCACAACCTGCGCCGAGGCCGGCCCGACGGGTGGTGCTCATCGGTCGCTCAGGTCACGCTCCTACACTGGCCAGCGATCACGACCCTACTGACGACCGGGATTGGTTCATGGCCAGCGGAAAAACCAGCAAACGCGCGCGCTCAGCCCGCACCGTGGCGGTGACGCAGCGGACGATTCCTTGGGGCACCATCATCGCCACGGCCGTGGTGCTGCTGTTTGCCGCCGGAGTGCTCGGGTACGCGATCGTGCAGCAACGGGCGAAGTCGGTCGCGACAGCCGCGGTGGCCGCGTTCACCCCGTCCGAGACCAACCAGGATCCGTCCAAGGCGATCCCGGGCACCGTCACCGCCGCCTTCGTTGGCGGCAAGCACGTCTTGCCGACCGATCGTGTCGCCTACACCCACAGCCCGCCGTTCGGCGGCGCGCACGACTTCAGTTGGGCGGCGTGCAGTGGCGTGGTGTATCCGAAACCGGTGCGCAACGAGAACATGGTGCACTCGCTGGAACACGGCGCGGTGTGGATCGCCTACGACCCGACGAAGACCTCCGGCGACCAGCTGGCCCAGCTGCGCAGGCGGGTGGACGGCGAGCAGTACACGATGCTGTCCCCCTACCCGGGACTCGACCAGCCGATCTCGCTGCAATCGTGGGGCCACCAGCTCAAGCTCTCCGACCCGGCCGACGTTCGCATCGACCAGTTCATCCAGGCGCTGCGGGTCAACCGGTTCACCCATCCTGAGCTCGGCGCCAGCTGCGATGCTCTCGGCCCTGGTCAGTTCGACCAGGACAACCCACCACCGTTCGACCCGAAGCCGCCGGGTCCGGGGGCCGTGCCGGAGAACGGCAAACCCGTCGGCACGGCCTCCGGCGAGCAGCTGCAGAACCCGACGCCCACCAGATGAACGCGGGTCCTGCCCCCGGTCCGTGGTGGCGTCGGTACCTGCTGGCGGCCGGGGCGGTTGTAGCACTGCTACTGCTCGGCGCGGCGGCGGGAGTGCTCATCGGGCTTCCTGGGTCGGCCGGGCCCGAGGTGCCGGGTCCGGACTCGGTGGATGTCGGGTTCGCCCAGGACATGACGGTGCACCACGAGCAGGCGGTCCAGATGGCCACCTGGGAACGCGACCACACCGCCGACCCTCGGCTGCGCCAACTCGCGTTCGACATCGAGTCCGGTCAGAGCCGCCAGATCGGGCACATGCAGGGCTGGCTCTCCCTGTGGGGCGCCGCAGCGCTGCCCGCAGGTCCACACATGCGCTGGATGGCGGCCGAGGATGCGGGCCACTCCGGTATGGCCGGTATGGCTGCGTCCTCCGGGATGGACCGGATGCCGGGGATGGCCTCGCAGGACGAGCTGCGCCAACTTCGGGCCAGCTCGGGGTCGGGCTTGGACGTGTCGTTCCTGCAGCTCATGCTGCGCCACCACGAGGGCGGTACCGGCATGCTGGCCTACGCCGCCCGGTACGCCGCGGTGTCGGATGTACGAAACTTTGCCGGCCAGATGCTCACCGCGCAGACCGCTGAAGCCCAGTACCTGCGCCAACTGCTGGCCGAGCACGGCGCCGCCGCACTGCCCAACTGAGTGCCGCAGCCCAACTGAGTGCTGCGGCACTGCCCAAACTGAGCAGGGCGCGATACGACGCCCCGGCACGGCGCAAGTGACAAGCCGCCGTTCGGCGCGCCCCGATAGGGGTGTCACACCACTAACGTTGCCGAACTGTGACTTCTCGCCCCGCCCCACCGACGACCGCCTACTCGGTCAGCTTTCCGCACCGATCCAGGATTCTACGGCGCGTTCTTCCACATCTGGTCCCGCTCGCGCTGATGTCCGCCTTCGCGGTGATCTTCGTGGCGGCCTCACCCAGCCGGCGGCGCCTGGTGGCGAGGTCCCCGCACTGGTCGGCGCACCAAAGACGGTGAGCACCCCGATGTGCGAGGTCGACATCGCCGCGCAGTCAGGGTGTACTCCGCCGGAGCGCTGGTCAGCTGCACGCCGGGCTGGCGGCCACCCCGGGCGAGCTGGTCGCCCGACCCGACCAGGTGCTCGCACCGGCGCCCGAGCACGACGAGTACGCGATGACGCTACGCACCAGGAGCGCGCGATCATCCGGGCCTGTGCGGCGGTGCGGGTGCCGTGCGCTAGGCTCATATTGTCGCAGTCGCGGCAAGCCCCCGTAGCTCAGGGGATAGAGCACCGCCCTCCGGAGGCGGTGGCGCAGGTTCGAATCCTGCCGGGGGCACAAGCGTTATCGCAGCTCAGGGGCGTACGGGGCAAGATCGAGTTTTCGTCATGCCCCGAACGTGCCCATTCGATGCTCGATGATTCGGCCGGGTGGGCACGATAACCAACCCTATGACGGTCGGGCTCACCGACGCGGACGACCTGGTCCGCACCGCCGGTCGGGTGAGTTCAGCGTTGGCCGCATGGGTCACGACGTGACGAGCCAGACGCCGGGTCCGAGGTCCGTCAGTCGGCAACGGCGGCCCGTGAACGGAATACACGAGCTGTTGCGGACGGTGCAGGGTTAGCGTAGCGGTAGACCCGAACGACGGGACACACGAGCCCTCGGCCACCGCGGTCGGGGGTTTGTTCGCGATTGCACGCGATTCGAGGCGTTCCGCCACCAGCGGTGCCACCGAGGGGTCACGATCCCTCCACGTCCGGCGCTCGACCGGCGAGAGGTGAGGGGGTCCACCGTGTATCGGATCTGGTCGGCCGTTCGGCGCGCGGCGCCATGGCGGTCAGGATTGGTCGGCGCCGTGGTGGTGTGCACGTTGCTCGCCACAGGGCTCCACGTGCTGATCGAGACGACTTCCGCCGGTGGTGCGCCGCGCGCGGTCAGTAGCTTCCAGATCAGCGACACCGTCGATTTCGAAGCTACTCCACTGGTGTCGGTGGCGTACGGCGTACTTGGGGATGTTGCGGACGAGGTGACCACCTACGTCCACCGGCCGTGGCCGACGAACGATTCGGGGGTCGCGCTGCACGCCTGGGCCGGTACCGGTGACGGCGTGATCCAGCTGGCGTTCCGAGGCGCCGGGGCGAACGCCGGGGCTACCGCGATCGAGCTACCACCGTTCCCTGTTCCCCCGAAGCCGGTGCAGACGATTCCGGTCGGTTGACACATCGAGCAACTGCCGGATGGTGCCGACCGCGAGGTTACCTGTTGACTGAGCTACGGATGCTGTTTTCACTGGTCAGTGACCTATACTCCGGTGCATCGTTGGTTCGGGCATGCAACATCCAACGAAGATCTGGCGGCTCTGGTCGCGCCCAAGCTGGTCGTGTCGTCAGCACTGACGATCCATGGGAGCCCTACCGGCTCGTCGACGCCGACGGGTAGTGGTCAAGTCGGTCGCCACCTATCTGCGGGACTTGCAGGCGCAGGCCGGCCGGCGACGACGGCTCGCGGCCTCCAGGTCGGGCGACGTCGTCGAGCTGATGTCGCCCCCTTGACGAGCAGGGTCACCGAGCGCTGGCGTCGGCGATCACCGACGCAACGTCGTGCAACCACGGCGACTCGTCGCCCCAGGAAATTCCGGGCACCAGCACGATGTGAGTGTGGTGCGGTTCGATGACGGCTGACTCAGCGACAGCGGGCTCGGGCTGCCCAGGGATGTCCACCATCCGTTCGACAGCGACCCCGATGAGCGGAAACCGGCTGTCGGCATGCGCGTGGGCCTGGCCAAGAGCGCGCATCACCCCCGAGTCAGTACCGCCGTCTACCACCGCCGCACCGTAGCAACTCACTACCGGGAACACCGCTGCCCGGAGCACAACCTCAACCAGCTCCAGATCACCCACTTTCATGCCGTCGGCTCCACCACCACCACCGGACGGCCCAACCGAAGCCCGGACCTGCCAGCTCGACCGGGAAGCCGTGCGACCCGCGCGATGCGCACGAGTCTGGGCGTAGCTCGGTCTGCTGTGCTCACGGTGGTCGCCCGGACCCGGGCGGCGGCCTTTCGGTGATGATCGCCAGCACTGCCGTGCCGAACGCTAGGCCCCCGGCGAGGAAGAAGCCGATCCAGAATGGTGCGTCGCTGAAGCCTGTGCGGGTGGCCACCGCGATGAGCCCGACCAGCAGCCCCACGAGCGAGCTCAGTGCGGCTGCCTTCCAGATCCGTTCGGAGCGCGCCGGTCTGGTGGGCCCGGCAGCTGGCCTCCGGCCGGGCTGAGGTGGGTTCCACCACGGCCCGGCGCCGGGCGCGCGCGGCGGCCACGAACCCGGCTCGGGTGCGGGCGGACCGTACGGTGGCACCTTCGGGCCCCGTGGTGGTGTCTGGTGCTCTTCCTGGAGTTGGGTGGCCATCCGGTCCAGCACCGGTTCGCGCAACGCGGCCAGATGTACCCAGGCGTCCGTCCGGAACGGCGGATCGAAGTCCTCACGGGCGGAAGAGAGGTTGTCGCCGTTGTTGAGGGCCTTCCACGGCATCGGGTTGCGCGAGAGCGCGAGCAGCACAGATAGATCACCAACCCCGGGAAGGTGTGCATCCGGGGACCCCAGCTCGCGTCTGGCCGCTGGTAGTTGCGATGCCCGCGCTCGGTCGGTGCGGACTTGCCCGCGAAGTCGGTGATCCACACACATAGTCGAGGTCGACAAGCCGCAGTGTCCCTCGGGTGTCGATGAGGACGTTGCCGTGCTGGAGATCGCCGTGGGCGAAGCGTGCGGTCTGCATCCGCCGCACCAGGTCGCGCCAGGTGCCGGCCAAAGCGCCGATCGCAGGCACGTCGCCGGCGGCCACCAGGTGCCCGACGTACTCGTCCAGGGTGCGCCCCTCGACCCATTGCATCCGCACCATCGGGCCAGGATCGCCCGCCGATCCGGATCGCGTCATCCACCCAATCAGCCTTCGCGACGTTGGCCGTCAGGCCCGCGGCCTTGATGTAAGGGCCGATCGCGGCGTAGCGATCCCGACTTGAGGCGTCCTCCCGGGTGAAGAACCGCAGGGCCTCCTCCTGGCCGGACACGGTGGCCTTGAACACCACCGCGGTGGTCCCAGACGCCGGTATCGGCACCCCGAACACCGGATACGGCTCGAACATGGCCTGCTTCAACCCGGTCGTGGTGAAGACGGCCGGCTGTTGCACGGCCTGCCGGTAGTCGTTCATGCTGGGACACTCGGTCATCGACACACCAGCAGGTAGTCCGGGTCGGTCTCGACGACGTGTACCCGCATCAGGGTCACGTCGTCGTTCTTCATCTCGCCGACCATCCGGCGGTCGACGACGAACCGCTCGAAGGCGTCCGGATGGCTGAACTGGGAGAGCAGCGAGCAGACCCGGCCGTCACCCTCACGGGCGTGGGTTCGGACGATCCACTCAGCCAGCGCGTCGGTGGCGAGGAAGAGTCGATCCGCCACGAGGATCGTGTTCTCGGCGAACCGAAGCTGGCGCATCATGTCCGGCAGGGCCGCCGGCGCCGTGTGCACACCGTCTGGGTTCAATCCGAACTCGTCGCAGGACAGCGCTGGAAAATGCTCGACCAGACGGCCGTCCCCAACATGGAACAGCACGGTGTCGCCGAGCGCCACGGTCGTCCAGACCGGCGACTGGCTCTCGATCCCGCTGAGTTCGCAGCCGAGGAAGGTGGCGAACGACCCCTCAGCGAACTTCCGCTCCTCGAAGATGTTTGCGAACGGCGTCGGGGCGCCATCGACCCAGACCCGGCCATCGCGTCCACCGACGGTTCCTCGCGGATCGCCAGCGGTGCGCTCGCCAGCTCGGAGAGCGGGATGATGCCGCGGCCGGTCAACGCCCCCGCCGAACGCCGACTCGACACCCTCGCCCCCGGCCACCGATTGGGCTCCGCAGCCCAGCACCATGGTGTGGAAGTAGTCGCGGAGCGAGCCGCCGACTGCTTTGGTCGACTTGATGCACAGGTCGAGAAGGATCCCGTACTCGTCCCGGCGGGCTTCGTAGAACCGGCGCTGATCGACAATACGCAGTTCGGGGAACAGGGCGTGGAACTCGACCCGACGATGGTCGGTCACGACGGCTCCCGGCCGGCCTGGATGTCCAGCACCGCACGGCGCAACACCGCCACCCGGCCCGGCCCGACGTAGCGCCCAGTGCGGGACAGAAACCGGAAATGCAGCGACCGCAGCCGCTCCGCCCGGACCCTCGCGGTCAGGACTCCCCCAGCGTGCGCAGCTCCCCCGCCGCCCGGCTCGTCGTCGCCAGGACTAGCCCGAGCACCGCCACCACCACACCGGGCCAGCGCTGTTCGGGAAACACCGCCTGCAGCGCCGCGAAGCCACTGAGCAGCGCTGATCCGAGCAGGACCACGACCTGCTGACGGCGGTAACGGTTCTGCCGGTCCAGCGCCGCCAGGTCAGCCTCCCGAAACGAGGGAGCCACCACCTCGTCCAGGACGGCGAAATCCTCGGCCAGCGACGGGTACGCCGCGCGTTCCGCCTCGGAAACGACCGGCGAGGACTCCCGGGGGGTGCGCAACGACGGGAGCCTGACGAGCAGGGACGGTCGCGCCCTCACCGGGGCCCCCGCCCCGGCGCGTCGAGGACACCCTCGATCGCGGTAGCGACGGCACCCGCCTCCCCCATGTCGACGACCCGCGTCAGGGGCGACGACGCGATCTCGACAGCGCGGGCATCGCCGCCGTGGCCCGTACGCGCCCCGGCGATGGCATCGGCGGGGCGGCCGCTGCCGGCCAGAACCACCACCGGTCGGCCACAATCCAGGCTGGCGGCCACGTCGGTTTAGGCGACCTGGCCCCCGTTGACAAGCACGGTGACCGACGACCGGACACCCGCGACGATCCCGGCGACGTCCGCGATCCACGGCGCCTCATCGCCCCATTCTGTCCCCGGCACCAGAAGGAACACGGTGTGATTCGGCTCCAGCTCCTCAGCTTCAGGGGACGCGGACTCTACCCCCGGAACCACGACCGTCCCCTCAGCCACTACACCCACCAGAGGGAACCCGGCAGCCGCCGTCTTTGCCTGACCGATCAACCGCATCACTCCACAATCCGTGCCCCGTCGATGACCACGGCGTCATGACGCTCGACGAGGGGCAGTACGGCGTCCCGGAACACCTCGGCCACCGCCTCGAAATCCTTCTCGTTCATCCCACCCGCACCCCCGACCAGCACGACCGCCCGCCCCACAGTCCGGCACGATCCAGTGTGTGGGATACGTCGCCGGGACGCGAGACCCGGACGTAGGTGACCGAAGCTCCGCCGACCTGCTCGCTCATGCCGATCCTGTCGCTGCGCCCGCCGTCGGTCGGCACCCCTGGGCTCCACCCGACGGTGCGGGGAAACATTAACGGGCAACGCCGCCGATGCGTTCGTCTACTTTGCTTCGTCGGCGAGCCTGAGCTCGACCTGGGTCTCCGTCGGCGAGGCGGCCTGGCCACCGACGATGTGCCGTCGATCCTGGGGCGGAACCGGCGTCCGTTGACCCGATACGCCACCGATCACGCCCCGGTGTTTCTTGAAGGAGATGGACATGGCGAAGTGAACCGGTTTGTTAGCGTTGAGGAGTGCCGGGCAGCACCTGAAGTTGCGCTCTGGCGGTCCGCCCGGACCTGAGCCCGGTGGCGATGATGTCGTAGTGGCCGGGCGGGTCGCGTTCGAGCACCGGCCCGTGTTGGCGGGCGCCGGTGGAGTCGGCCGGGGCGGCGCCCATCATGCCGTTGGTTGGGCCGGTCCAGGACAGCTGGATCGGTTCGCCGGGGGTGAAGCCGGACGCGGTGGCGACGTAGGAGTCGCCGATCTTGACCGCGGGTGTGGTCAGGGTGAGCACGGGGGCCGCTCCGGCCGGGTTCTCGCTAGCGGTCTTCGCGGCGATTGTGGCTGCGGGGTTCGGGGTGGCGGTGATTGCGCCGGACGGTGTGGACGCCACGAATGCCGCGGCGGCAACCGTCGCCGCCGCAGCGACACTCGCGCCAAGCAGCGACCAGCGCAGTCGCGGACGGTTCAAGCCCGCCCGACGATGGGCTGGGGCGACGGCGGGTGCGGGTGCGGCGGGTCGGGATGACAGGAGCTGGTCAAGCCGGGCGGTCTGGTCGTGTTCCCGAGTGGGGGACGAAATCACGGGCGGCAGCGAGGGCGCGATCGTCGAGGGCCGTGGGGTAAGCCGTGCAATGGGTGCCGTGGTCTCCACTGGGGTGGGTGACCGCCCGAGCCGCTCGCCCAACAGCGCCATCTCCTGCCGGAGCAGGCCGATGTCACAGGCAGTGTCGGCGAGCACACTCAGCCAAACTCCACCGCGGATGGTCAGCATCACCAGGGTGGCGTCTGTCATCTCGACCAGGATCTGACTCAGTGCCCCGCAGCCGACCAGGTCCGTGATCCCGCGGCGCTGGCTGAGCAGCACGGATGTCGCCTCGGCCAGCGCTTCGCTGTGTTCGGGTGCCAGTCCGGGGCAGGCGGTGAGGACCAGCCCGTCCGCAGAAACCAGCGCGGCATGCGTGACGCCGAGCACTCGGTCCGCGAGCTGAGCCAGCAGCCAGCCACTCGGGTCCCCGGCCCGGGCGCCGCACTGGCCTACGGGGTGAGCGTTCGGTGTCGGCCGGGCGTCACCGCGAGGTCCGGCCGGTGGTGGTCGAGCCGGCGACGGGGCCGGACCAGTCATCTTTCCTCCGATGCTCGACGAGGCGCAAAGTTAGTCCTTCAGTGACTGATCCACCAGTCAATTGGGCCGAAGTCTCCCGATCATGGCCGGCGGATGCTGCCGCTGACCAGGGTAGTCTTCCCACCCGCGCCGATCCTTCTGTCTACTTCGATGACCCGCGGGAACGGACCCGAGATCGGGCCGCTGTCAGCTGGGGTGATCAATGAATTCGCTGGTCAGGCCGTTTGCAGACAGGAGGTCTCGCGGCCTGATGCACGATCATGGCTGGTCGAAGCCTCAGCAGCTGCCGAAGATCAGGAAACTCCGCAGGGTCAGCACCGGCCAGGACTTCTCGATCGACGAAAGTGCCGTCCTCGGTGTAGTCCAGCCGCAGCACGGTCTCGTCGGCGAAGAACCAGAAATCCCAGTCCGGCAGGCCCAGCTCGTCGGCGACAGCACCGTCCGGCATCCGGGTGTCCTCGCCGGCCGCCAGGCTGCCAGGGTAGGCCCAGTCGAACTGGCGACGCTGGTAGTCGGTGAGCGGCGGCCGGACCACCCGGACCCGCTGCAGTGTCTTGCCTTCCTCCGCCCAGCCCCGGATGTCTGCATGCCAGTCGGCGTTGTAGTCAGGTAGCTTGGACGCACCGCACATGTACAGCTCCTGTCGACTGCCTCGTTCGGCATGCGATACCACGGCAACGTCTCCAGTCGGAAGGCCGAGCGCTGGAAGGTCTGCCAGAGGTGGGTACGGGCGAACGCCGCTGGCTCAGTGGAGGAGGGCACGGGCCGCCTCCAGTAGGACCGCGACGGGCAGCTCCAGTACGCCCCACCATCCGGTGTATCGGCATGCAGTGTATAGCCCTGTACCGCCGCCGTGCCGCGATCGGTCAATGACACCGCCGCGCACGTGCCCTTTCACACTCCCTCGCGATCGTGGTCGGCTCGACCGGTCGGCCCTGTAGGTCCGTGGCTCTCAGGTGTCCTCCCCCGTGGCTGGTGGGACGAGCGTAGAACGGCCGCGCGAGCGGGGCAATGACGCCGGGCCGTTATGCGCGAGTTGGAATAACCCATTTCGAGAATGGCCGCGATGCACCTCACCGCGTGACGCAATCAGCGTACGCGCATTGCCTGCGCCGCAATGTCCGTTGTGCTGAGCATCCGTCACCACCAGATCCCGACCAGTAGAACCCGATGAATGACATCACCATGTGGTCTGCGGCTCCATCCCCCAGCGTTCACCCACCCCGCCGTCGGCTGGCGCCGCCGGCTGCCAGCCCCGACTCGTCGGTGGACAGCGCGGCGACGAAGGCCTCCTGCGGTACCTCGACCCGACCGATGGTCTTCATCCGCTTCTTGCCCTCCTTCTGCTTCTCCAGCAGCTTGCGCTTGCGGGTGATGTCACCGCCGTAGCACTTGGCCAGTACGTCCTTGCGGATCGCCCGGATGTTCTCGCGGGCGATGATGCGCGCTCCGATCGCGGCCTGGATCGGCACCTCGAACTGCTGGCGCGGGATCAGCTCACGCAGTTTGGCGGCCATCGTGGTGCCGTAGCCGTATGCCGAGTCGCGGTGGCGGATCGCGGAGAACGCGTCCACCGGCTCACCCTGCAGCAAGATGTCAATCTTGACCAGGTCGGCTGCCTGCTCGCCGGCCGCCTCGTAGTCCAGGCTCGCGTAACCCCGGGTGCGGGACTTCAGCGCGTCGAAGAAGTCGAAGATGATCTCCGCAAGCGGCATGGTGTAACGCAGCTCGACCCTGGTCTCGCACAGGTAGTCCATCCCGCCGAGCTGGCCGCGCCGGGCCTGGCAGAGTTCCATGATCGCGCCGATGAACTCCGAGGGCGCCAGGATCGTGGTCTTCACCACCGGCTCGTACACCTCCGAGATCTTCCCTCCCGGCCAGTCCGACGGGTTGGTGACGGTCAGCTCCGTGGCCCCGTTCTTGTCAGGACCGTCCAGCACCACCCGGTAGACCACGTTCGGCGCCGTGGAGATCAGCTCCAGTCCGGCCTCCCGCTCCAGCCGGTCCCTGGTGATCTCCAGGTGCAGCAGCCCGAGGAACCCGACGCGGAACCCGAAGCCCAGCGCCGTCGAGGTCTCCGGCTCGTAGGTCAGCGCGGCATCGTTGAGCCGCAGCTTGTCCAGTGCCTCTCGAAGCTCCGGGTAGTCCGAGCCGTCCACCGGGTAGAGCCCGGAGTAGACCATCGGGCGGGGCTCGCGGTAGCCGGTCAGTGGCGTCGTGGCGCCGTGGCGCTGGGAGGTGACCGTGTCACCGACCTTGGACTGCCGGACGTCCTTCACACCGGTGATCAGATAGCCCACCTCGCCGACGCCGAGGCCAACGGAGGGCTTGGGGTCCGGCGAGACGATGCCGACCTCGAGCAGCTCGTGGACGACGCCGGTGGACATCATCTTGATCCGCTCGCGCGGGGTGATCCGGCCGTCCACCACCCGGATGTAGGTGATCACGCCGCGATAGGTGTCGTACACCGAGTCGAAGATCATCGCCCGGGCTGGGGCGTCCGAGTCACCGACCGGTGCCGGCACCAGCCGCACCACCTCGTTGAGCAGCTCACGCACCCCGGAGCCGGTCTTGGCGCTGACCCGCAGCACGTCATCCGGCTCACAACCGACGATGTGGGCAAGCTCGGCGGCGTAGCGGTCCGGGTCGGCGGCCGGCAGGTCGATCTTGTTGAGCACCGGGATGACCGTGAGGTCCTTCTCCAGCGCGAGATACAGGTTCGCCAGCGTCTGCGCCTCGATGCCCTGCGCGGCGTCGACCAGCAGGATCGCGCCCTCGCACGCCTCCAGCGCCCGGGACACCTCGTAGGTGAAGTCGACATGGCCGGGAGTGTCGATCAGGTGCAGGACGATCTCGGTGTCGCCCACTTTCCACGGCAGCCGGACGTTCTGCGCCTTGATCGTGATGCCGCGCTCGCGCTCGATGTCCATCCGGTCGAGGTACTGGGCGCGGTAGTTGCGCTCGTCGACCACACCGGTGAGCTGCAGCATCCGGTCGGCCAGGGTCGACTTTCCGTGGTCGATGTGCGCGATGATGCAGAAGTTCCGGATGCGGTCGGGCGCGGTGAACGTGCGGTCGGCGAAACTGCTCACTCGGGTCCTTTGCGTGCGGGAGGCTGCCTCCATCGTCGCACGACACCCACCGGACCCTGTCGAGCGAGTGTGCGACGCCTCCCCCGCCGGCCACCTGGTACCTCAATGCGACGCTCGACCGTTTCGAGGGCGGGCTGGAGCTCACCTCCTGGACGGGGCGCTCACGTGTGCCTATCGTTGCCGCTCACCACCGGTCTGCACACGGGGAGAGCGGATGACAGCGACGATCAGCCATGGTTCGAGCCTGGATGCGGAGCAGGAGGGATACAAGCAGTCGCTGGGCCGCCGCCAGGTCCAGATGATCGCCATCGGCGGCGCAATCGGCACTGGCCTGTTCCTCGGCTCCGCCTCCAGGCTGCACAGCACGGGGCCCGCGCTGGTGCTCAGCTACGCCTTCGTCGGGGTGATTGCCTTCTTCCTGATGCGCGCGCTCGGCGAGCTGGTGCTGCACCGCGCCACCTCCGGTGCGTTCGTCTCCTACATGCGCGAGTTCTACGGTGAGCGGGCCGCCTACGTCACCGGCTGGATGTACTGGCTGAACTGGGCGCTCACCGGGATCGCCGAGCTGTCCGCGGTCGCAATCTACGTCAACCACTGGCTGCCGGACATGCCCAAGTGGCTCACCGTGCTGATCGCGCTGGCCGTGGTGCTGGTGGTCAACCTGCTCTCCGCCAAGGCGTTCGGTGAGTTCGAGTTCTGGGCCTCGGTGCTCAAGGTCGGCGCCATCGTGATGTTCCTGATGGTCGGCCTGGTCGTGGTGATCGGCGGTTTCATGGTCGGCGACCACAAGGCCGGCTTCCAGAACCTGTACTCCAACCCCGGAGGGTTCTGGCCGACCACGGGCGGCTTCCACTGGTACGGACCGATCCTGGTGATGTCCGGCGTGGTGTTCGCCTACGCCGCGATCGAGATGGTGGGCGTGGCCGCCGGCGAGATGACCGACTCCGAGCGCGAGGTGCCCAAAGCGGTCAACGCGGTGATCTTCCGGATCGGCGTGTTCTACTGCGGGTCGATCCTGCTGCTGGTCAGCATGCTGCCCACCTCGGAGTACACCAGCGGCACCAGCCCGTTCGTCACCGTGTTCGGCGCACTCGGGCTGAACTGGATGGGCAACGTGATCCAGGCTGTGCTCATCGTGGCCGCCATGTCCAGCCTGAACTCGGGGCTGTACTCCACCGGGCGGGTGCTGCGCAGCCTGGGCATGAGCAAACAGGCGCCGCCGTTCACGCTGAAGATGAGCGCCTCCGGGGTGCCCTGGGCGGGCATCGTGCTGACCTCCGTGGTCTACGTGTTCGGCGCTGTCCTCAACGCCGTGTTGCCCGACGCGTTCGAGACCGCGCTGGAGGCGGCGGCAATCGGCGTCATCTTCACCTGGGCGTCGATATTCCTCTGCCAGCTGCGGCTGCGGCAGCTGGTGGACAAGGGCGTCGTCGCGGCCCGTCCGTTCCAGATGCCGGGCTCGCCCTACACCAGCTACATCGGCCTGGCTTTCCTCGCCTTCGTCATCGTGGGGATGGCCATCTCCGGCTGGCAGAGCTCGAACGTGTTCTGGCACAAGACGACCTTCCTGGTCGTGGCGCTTGGGATCCCGATCATCGCGCTGCTGCTGGCCATCGGCTGGAAGATCGCCAAACCGAAGGTCGTGGAGAACACCGGCGGGCGGCTGGGGCCACGCTGGTCGGATACCGGGCCCACCTACCCATCGAAGACGCATTCCTGATCTGACGACCTCGCGTCCGCGGTACTCCTGACAGTCGCCGCGGGCTGGCACGATGAGCTGGTGGACGATCTGGCCCGGTTCCTCGGGGACCACTCGCCGTTCAGCGCCCTGGACGAGCCGGAACTGCGTGCGGTGGCCGACGCCGCGCGCATGGTCGAGTACCCGGCGGGCGCGGAGATCCTGGACGCCTTCGAAACCGCCGTCGGCGACCTGTTCGTGGTGGTGTCCGGGCAGGTGGAGCTGTGGACCTCCACCGGCCGTTTCGAGGAGCCAGCGGACGAGACACTGGGTGCCGGATGCGTGTTCGGCCACTCCAGCGCGCTGAGTGGGGACGCCATCGGCCCGAGGGCCGTGGCACTCAGCCCGGTACGGCTGGTCCGCATTCCCGGCACGGCGGTCGGATCGGTGTTCTCCTCGCCGGCCGGCGTCCGCATGCTGGCCCGCGACCTCGCCGCCGCTGCTGGGCTATCCCGTACCGAACCCCGGCTGCGCACGGTGGAGGAGTTGGTCGTCTCCGCGCCGGTGGTGGGCGACCCGGAGATGACCGTCGGCCAGGCGGCCCGGCTGATGACCGAGCGGTCCAGCCGATACCTGGCCGTGCCGGGCACTACGGGTGAGTTCGGTCTGGTCACCGATGCGGTGCTGCGGGAGCGGGTGGTCGCCCCCGGCCTGTCCCCGGACACCCCGGTGCGGGAGGTGATGATCCCGTGCGCGGTCACCGCGACTGTCGGCACGCCGACGTTCAAGGTGCTGCTTGAGCTGACCGAGCAGCGGCTGGACCTCGTGCTGGTGACCGATTCGTCCGGCGCGTTGCGCGGGGCGGTGGATCCCACGGATTTTCTGGCGTCCCCCTCAGCGACCGGCATGCTGCTGCGTGCGCAGCTGCAGCGGGCCGAGGGCCTCGAACAGGTGGTCACCCTGGCCCGGCGACTGCCGGCACTGCTCGGCGACCTGGTCGGTCAGCGACGGGAGGCGTCCGAGGCCACCGCGATCTACTCGATCCTGCTGGACACCGTGCAGCGGCGGGTGCTGTCGCTGGTGCTACGGCGGCGACCGGAGCTGGACGAGGCCGAGGTCACCTGGATGTTGCTGGGCAGCAACGCCCGGCGGGAGCCGACCCTGGGCTCGGACATCGACTCCGCCGCGGTGTTCGCCGAGTCGGTGGACACCACGGCCAGGGCGGCCGCGTACCGCGCCGCATTCGCCGAGGTGGCCGACGTGCTGCGGGAGGCCGGCCTGCGGGTCGACGAGCACGGCGCAACGCCGAGCTCGGCCGCGTTCGCCCGTACCCGGTCGCAGTGGCACCATGCCGCCGAGCAGTGGCTCAGCAACCCGCTGGACAACAAGGGCATGCTGATGGCCTCGCTGCTGCTGGACGGGCGGCCGATCCAGGGCGATCCGCGTGAGTCCGCGGTGCACCAGGTGTTTGCTGATGTCCGCGACCACCCTGGGACGATGCGACTGCTGGTGCGGGAGTCACTGTCACACCGTGCCCGGCTACGGTCGGTCCGCGACGTGCTGGCCCGGCGGGGCGACACGTTCAACCTCAAGGACCACGCGCTGCGTCCGGTGGTGGAGATCGCCCGGTGGGCGGCGCTGAGCGTGCGCTCCGCCGAGCTCTCCACCCGGGAGCGGCTGGCTGCCGCCTCGGGTTCCACACTGCTGCCGGCCCAGCAGGCTCAGACGCTGATCGAGGTGTTCGAGGCGCTGCAGCGGCTGCGGCTGAGCCACCAGATCGCCCAGTTCGAGCGGGGCGATCCGGTGTCGGACATTGTCTGGATGCCCCGGCTCGCGCCGCTGGACCGAAGCCTGGTGTCCCAGTCGGTGCGCGAGATTGCGTCGGTGCAGAAGCGGCTGTTCAACCTCCTGCATTACACCTCTCCGGCGGAATGGGGTCTGCCGGCGGAGACATTGCCGTAAAGATCCTCGCGTTTTCCCGGTGCTGGCAGCACACTTGACCTCCCGCACGATCTCGCCGAGGAGAACCATGACGTCCTTGCTGCACCGCCGGGCGCTGGGGTCGGCGCTCGTCGCCTGCGCGATACTGTCGATGTCGGCCTGCGGCAGCCCGAGCGGTGCCGCAGCCTCCTCCTGTCAGGCCGATGCCCGGCCGCTGGTCATCGCCACCGGAAACGCCACCGGGGTCTACGCGGCCCTCGGCGACGTACTCGCCGGCCAGATCACCGCCAGCACGCCGATGAAGGCGATGGCGATCCAGACGGGCTCGACACTGCGCAACGTGCAGCAGCTGAGCAGCGGCGAGTACGACGTGGCGTTCGCGCAGGCCGACAGCGCCGCAGACGCGGTCCGCGGTCAGGGGGTGTTCGCCGAGCCGCAGAAGCTGCGGGCGCTGGCCAGGGTGTACTCCGACTACGTCCACGTGGTGGCCACCAAGAGTTCCGGGATCAAGACGATGGCCGACTTCCGGGGCAAGCGGATCTCCACCGGTTCCTCGTCCTCGGGCACTGAGCTGATCGCCGGCCGGCTGCTCACCGCCGCCGGACTGGACCCGAAGCGTGACGTGACCGCGCAGAGCCTGGATCTGGTCGCGACCGTCGCGGCGATCAAGGCCGGATCGATCGACGGCTTCGTGTGGTCCGGCGGTTTGCCCACCGGTGGGGTGGCCGACCTGTTCGCCTCCTCCGGCGCCCAGCTCGACCTGGTTGACGCCAGCGGCCTGCTGGCCTCCCTACAGAAGATCAACAGCGTCTACGCCGCCGGCACCATCCCGGCCGGCGTCTACGGCACCGCCGCCGACGTTCCAGCCATCGAGATACCGAACCTGCTGGTCGTGCGTGACGACTTCCCCGCCAACGACGCCTGCGCGATCACCAAGACTCTGCTGGAGAAGAAGGCCGACCTGGTGAAGGCCGTTCCGGCGGCCACCGGGATCGACCCCAGGACCGCATTGGACACCGCCCCCCTCGATCTGAACCCAGGATCACACATGGCGATCGCCCAGCTCACCACCGGCTGAAGGCCCACTCGGCTGGTTCAACCCAACCAGCACCACCCCACGGGCCACCGCGGGTTCGACGGTTAGGCTGTCCGAATGCCACACGTCCTGGTCATCGAGGACGATGCCGACGTACGCCGGGGCCTGCTGCGTTCGTTGACCGAGTGTGCGTTCGCCACCTCCTCGGCCGCCACTGGCCTGGCCGGCCTCGAGGCGGTGGTCGCCGGCGCGCCTGACCTGATCGTGCTGGACCTCGGGCTGCCGGACATCGAAGGCAAGGACATCCTGCGGATGATCCGAGCCGTCAGTGAGGTGCCGGTCGTGGTCGCCACCGCCCGCGACGACGAACGGGAAATCGTCGCGGTGCTGAACGCCGGCGCCGATGACTATCTGATCAAGCCGTTCGGCGGCGACCAGCTCGTGGCGAGGGTCCGGGCCGTGCTGCGCCGCGGCGCCTCGAAACCAGCGGGCCCCCAGGCCACAATCACCGTCGGACAGCTCGTACTGGACCGATCCCGGCGAACCGTCGAGCTGGCCGGCCAGCCGCTGTCGTTGGCGCCAAAGGAGTTCGAGCTGCTCAGCTACCTGTGCGAACGGGTCGGCGAGGTGGTGACCAAACGGGAGTTGCTCGCCGAGGTATGGCAGCTGCCCTACAGTGCCGCCGACAAGACGGTCGACGTTCACCTGTCATGGCTGCGGCGCAAACTGGGTGAGAGCGGGCAGACGCCGCGCTACCTGCACACCGTTCGAGGCGTGGGGCTCCGACTGGACGAGCCGGTCTGACCGGCCGGACTACCACCATGCACAAGCAGCTCATCGGCATCGTGCTCGCCGCGATGTCGCTACCAATATTTGCCTTCGTGGTTCCGCTGGCGCTCCTGATCAGCTGGAACGCTGAGCACCGGGCGGTCGCGGCGGCCACTCAACAGGCCACCGCCCTCGCGGCAATGGCCGGCTCGTTGACCGACAGGTCGCTGCCTCCGGCAGCGGTGGACGGCGTGGCAACCTCGGTGTTCTTCCCGGACGGACGCGTCCTCGGAGTACCGACGCCGCGTACGGCGGCCGTGGAGAAGGCGGCTCGCTGTACCCCCTCGACGACCGAGACCGGCGACGACGTCGAGGTGTTGGTACCTGTCGGGGCCCCGGGCGGGTGCACCACGGTGGTCCGGGTGCTCGTCGGCGAGTCGGCGCTGCACCGCAACCGAACCACCCTCGTGCTGCTCGTGCTCAGTCTGACGGCAGCGCTGGTACTGGTGGGGGTGCTGCTGGCCGAGAGCCTCGGACGGGGGCTGCTCCGCTCGGTCCGCGACCTCGCATCGGCGGCGGATCGGATAGCCACCGGCGACCTCACGGCGCGCGCCACCACCACCGGACCCGCCGAGATTCGGACCACCGCCGCCCAGTTGAACCTGTTGGCCGTCCGGGTCGACCACCTGCTGCACGAGCAACGCCAGCGCTCCGCGGACATCGCCCATCGGCTGCGCACGCCATTGACCTCGCTGCGCCTCGACATCGACGCGGTACATGACCGGGATGCGGCGCGGCGGCTGATCTCCGGCCACCGGGCAGTGACCACCGCTCTGGACGAAGTGATCCGGACGTCGCGGCGGGCCAGCGCCGAAACACCCGCCGTGACGGATCTGGCGCGGACGGCGGCTACCCGCGCAATGTTCTGGTCAGTACTGGCACGGGACAGCGGCCGGACGATCCATGTCGACGTTGGCTCCGGCCCGCTCCCGGTGCGGGCCAGCCGGGCCTCGTTGGAGGCGGCCGTGGATGCCATGCTCGGCAACATCTTCGCCCACACTCCCGCCGGTGTGTCGGTGTGGCTGAAGGCGCAGCGGCGGGCGGACGATGTCACGGTGCTCACGGTGGACGACTCGGGGCCCGGGTTCGACGACCTCGACGTGGTAGAGCGCGGCCGCTCGGGCGGCAACTCGACCGGGCTCGGTCTCGACATCGCCCGACGAACCGCCGAAGAAGGGGCCGGCGAGCTCCGGCTGGGTGCCTCGCCACAGGGCGGCGCTCGGGTCGAGCTGCGGTTTGCCACCCCACCCCCAACGGGTTGACAGTCTTCGGGTCGGAAGCGACCGCCGATCGTGGTTAGCCTATACTTGGGCCCATGGCCACCACCTGGCGACATGTAGGCGCGTCGGACGTCGAGCCTCGCCGTAACAGGGCGGGTGAGCTGGCCCTATCCGTCGATCACGTCCGCCAGAAGGTGGTCGCGACCGCGGCCACGATGCCGCTGCTCAAGCCGTCAGATCACCTCGCGGAGCCCGCCGAACAACTCCCCAGTCGACGTGAGTCCGCCGCGATGTCCGTTCACGCTGTGCTGGGCCGGATGCGGTTGCGGCACTCGAAGCACGCCGGCGCCTCCGCGCAGGAGTTCAGCCGAACCCGCGCCTGGCTGCTGGCCGGCGTGTTCGGTCTGCTCAGCCTGTCCCTGGTTCTGATCGGCCTCAGCACCGGGCTCGACCGCCCGTCCACCCCCTCGGCCGTCGTACCACCTGTGCTCGGTCCGCCTGCACCGAATGCTGGTCCCCGCCCCGTACCCGCCGCCCGCGAGGCCACAAAACCGGCCGCCCCCAAGCCGGAGCGTGCTGATCCACCAGCCGCCGCCAAGGGCACTGGCCAGTCACCGGCCGGGCCAGGGCGCTCTTATCAGGACGACATGGACACGGCGGGACGAGTCGTCGGAGGTGAGCCGTGGTCGGCCTTCATCCCGCTGCGCTCCAGCAAGTGATCGTGGTCGACGACCGCCGCTGAGGGACAGACTCGATCGTCAGGCGGAGCCTGCCTCGGATCGGTACCGGCCAGCGCGGCGGCGGCGGTCCCGGACACCTCATTGCCTGGCATCAGGCTCAGCACCCGCAGCATCTGCCGCTGATCTCTCGACAACAGCTGGTAGGAACCGTCGAACGCGGCGGCCAGGTTCGCCTGTTCGTCGCCTCCACGCGCAGCGCGGGCAACGCCCCTGGCTCCGCAGTTGCGCGGCATAGTCGAGCATCGTCAGCTCCGGTCGTAGCGCGAGATGAGACGCGGCCAGGCGAAGCACCACCCCGGCGACCTCGTGCGGGGTGTCCGACCCGAAGGAGTCAGTTCCGTGCCGTACTCGCGTCCGTGGCGATTCTTCGTCGCGCTGGTCGGGCTGGTGACATCTGTCGAAGTCGCGCGGCCGGTCGATTTCGCCAACTACGCTCAACAGGTATTCTGAAACATGACGGTCGAGTTCGCACTGACAACCTTGATCATCGTGGTGATTCCCGGCACCGGAGTCATCTACACCCTGGCAGCGGGCCTCTCCCGCGGTGCCCGCGCGAGCGTGGTCGCGGCGTTCGCGTGCACGCTCCGCATCGTCCCGCACATGGTCGCGGCCCATCACCGGTCTCGCCGCGCTTCTCCACACAAGCGCACTGGCGTTCCAAACCTTGAAGTACCTCGGCGTGCTCTACCTGCTCTACATGGCGTGGTCGACGCTGCGGGAGAAGGGCGCGCTGGCGGTCGAGACAGATACCGGTCCTCGCTCGGCATCGAAAGTCATTGCTTCCGGCATCCTGATCAACCTTCTCAATCCGAAGCTGACAATTTTCTTCTTCGCGTTCTTGCCGCAGTTCGTCACCACAGGCGATCCAGAAGCCTTTGCGCGAATGCTGGAGTTGAGCGGTGTATTCATGGTGGCCACGTTCGTCGTGTTCAGTCTCTACGGGATGTTCGCCGCCTCGGTGCGGAACCACCTAATCTTCCGGCCTCGGGTGTTGACCTGGATGCGGCGAACCTTCGCCGCGTCATTCGTCGCACTCGGGGCACGGTTGGCCGCCGCATCAAGGTGAACCTCAGCCCGGGGGTTTGACCGGTTGCTCGGCCCCGCAGTCACGGTCACGCGCCCGAACCCAGCGGAGGAGCAAACAAAGACCAACACCCCTCAGCAGGAGCATGCCGGGCCCGTAGTCCGCACGCGCAACGCCGTCCGACGCCTGGTCGCCGACCTCATGACCGCACCCCGCCAGCCAGCCATGCCCGGCCTACCCGGCCTACCCGACCTCGCCACCCGAGTTCACGCCACTCTTTAGCAGACCAGCCACGGGGCTGTCGAGGTCCTCAGGCATCAACGATCGCGATGCTCAAACAGCCAACGGGACCAAGTTTCGAGTCGTCGAACGGCGAAGTCGTCAGACGGAACACGAACCGCAGCCACCCCGAACACATGCCAGCCTAGGGCGCGTCACCGCCCGTCGAGCACCCTCACCGTCCGTCGATCAAGTGCGTCGCAAGGTGCTCCCGGTGCTCCTCGGGCGAGCCAAGGAAACTGTTGCCGGAGGTGGCGCGGCGAAATGCAGATGCGCGTCGTGTTCTCAGGTAAAGCCGATCCCGCACCGCCGCTGGCCGGCCGCTAGCCCCGCATTTCGCACATGAGGTCGGGTGGGCCGTGAGCCCGGTCTGGTGGTGATTATGGCGGTTGGGTGGGGTCGACGTCGAGCAGGTCCAGTAGCCGGGCCTGGACCGGGCTGGGTCGG
>JALYVZ010000402.1 GCA_030852965.1 Actinomycetota bacterium
GCCATTGACGGCGCCGAGGCTGGCCGGGCCCGAGCTGGCTCACCGCGCCACCGGCTCGACGGATGCGGCCAGCGTGCCGATCCGGCTGGCGGACGGTGGGGTGGCCGGGCTGCTCGGCCCTGGCCGCGTGGTGGATATCATCACACTCGGCGAGCGCGCCGACCAGCCGACCGTGCTGGCTGTCGGGGCCACGGTTCTCACCGTGCTGCCGGCCGAGCAGAAACCGGGTGTTCAGGGCCGGCTGGTGCTGGTGGCGGTGCCCCGGACCGCGGCGGCCCGGCTGGCCGCCGCCACGCTCGCCAAGGAGGTGACGGTCACCCTGCGCTGACCCCGACCGGCGCAGCCATCCCGACCGACTCGGCGATCCGGGCCAGCTCGTGGACACTCGGACCGTTGAGCAGCGCTGGCCTCGGGGTGGGGAGTCCGGCTTCCACCGGGCAGGTGGTGGGCGCGGCGTGCATTCGCTGCTCGAGATCGGCCGCCGGATGGGGGCCACCGGCCAGGATGGCCCCCGCGCAGGCGAGCGCATACGCCATCGCCATCGCCACCCCATGATCAGCCGCTGCATCGGGCACCCCCCTGGCGTCGCCAACCGCGACCAGCCCGGGCAGCGCGGCGATCGAGGACAACCCCGGACCGGTCACCGACGGCCAGTCGGTCAGCACCGCGACGCCGGTGAGTGGATCCGCGGCACCAGGGTCCACCCAGTCGGCCACCACCGGCACCTGCTCGACGGCGGCCTGGAAACCCCCCGGCATCCGCAGCGCCGCCAGTTCGGCAACGGACGCAGCCGGGATGCCGAAGGTGACCGTGACGGTCCCGTTGTCCCCTGGCACCGCCCGGCAGTCGTAACCATCGAGTGCCCCACCGGCCGCTACACCGAGGTTCAGCGCACCGGGCTCGCCCGGCCACCGCAGTGCATAGCAGCGGCTGTAGTACGTCGTGAAGGACGTGGGTCCGGCGGGCGGCGGATGGGCGCAGGAGCAGCCGAGGTCGGCCAGCCAACCGGGCACCTGGCCGCGGCTACCGGTGGCGTCCACCGCCACATCGGCCGACAGCACCCCGTCGCGGACCACCACCCCGGTCAACCGTGAGCCGTCGGTCCGCAGCCCGGTGGCCGCTGTCCCACAGTGCACCCGCACCCCGGGCTCACGCTCGACCACCCGGCGCAGCACCCAGTCGAACAACGGACGCCGCACGGCCAACGCGGTTCCGGGTCCGGGTCCCGGCAGGGAAGACTCCCGAGCACCTGCCGCGAGCAGCAGCGACAGGACGTCGGGCAACTCCGAGGCCAAAACCCGGTGGCACTCCGGGCCGAACACATGTGCATGCTGAGCCTGCGGGGTGCCGTCCCGCACCCAGCTCGCGGCGGTCCGACGGCCAAAGGGGGCGGGCGCCTTGTCACGCTCCAGCACGTCCACCGGCGCACCGGCGCGGGCCAGCGCCAACGCCGTGGTCAGCCCCGCCACCCCGGCGCCGAGGATCACCACCCGGGGCGTCATCTGATCGCCTCGGTTCCGCGTGCTCCAGGTACCACGCCGCGCTCCGCAGCCACTGCGTCAGCACACGCCCCGTTGATTTCCTGGGTGTGACATCGGCGAGAAGCAAATGTTTCGTCGCCCTGGGCGCGACCGCCTCAGCCGTGGGCCGCGGACCCGAGTCCGGTCACCACTCGAGCCCATCGTTCCTTAGTCCCGGTCGTGGTGCGGTGGGCGGTTCTCGGCGTACCAGCGTTCGGCGAGAGCTGCGTCCAACGGCTCGGGATCGACGTCGTCGCCGGTCGACTCCGGCAGCACCTCGCCGAAGACCTCGGCCAGCCGCCGCGCCTCGGCTGGGTCGGGCCCGGTCACCGGATGCTCAGCCCCCGTCCAGACCGGAGAGCTCCTCGATCACGTGCGGAGCCAGCGGCGTCAACGTAGCCATCCCGTCCCGGATCGCTGCCCGGGACGACGCCAGGTTGACCACCAGCGTGCTGCCGGACACCCCGACCAGCCCACGGGAGAGCCCCGCGTCAACCGCGCCGGCGGCCAGCCCGGACGCTCGGATCGCCTCGGCGATGCCCGGGATCGGGCGGTCGAGCACACCGGCGGTGACATCCGAGGTGACGTCGCGCGGGGACACCCCGGTGCCCCCGACGGTCAACACCAGGTCCACTCCGCCGATCACCGCGGTGTTCAGCGCGTTGCGGATCGCCACCGCCTCACCGGGCACGGTGACCACCGCGTCCACCACGAAGCCACCCTCCTCGAGCAGCTCGGTGACCAGCGGACCGATCGTGTCCTCGTGCTCCACTTGTGCCACTTGTGCCGCGTGTGCCGCCCGGTCGTCGACAATGACCACCAGGGCGCGCCCGATCCGAGGTGGCGCAGTCTCCATGCGCCATACCGTAGCCGGTGCGCCGGACGGCGTTGGACGAGCACGCTCTACCGTGGTCGACATGCGCATCCTGGTCACCGGCGGAGCCGGGTTCATTGGCTCCCATGTCGCCGATCTGCTGGCCGAACAGGGCCACGAGCCGTTGCTGCTGGATGCGCTGTTGCCGCAGGCACACGGGTCGCACGACCCGCCGCCGTGGACGAAGCGGCACGAGCTGGTGGTCGGGGACGTGCGGGACGCCGAGCTGCTCTCCCGGCTGCTGCCCTCGGTGGATGCGGTGTGCCACCAGGCCGCCATGGTCGGGCACGGCGTCGACCCGTCCGATGCGCCGGAGTACGCCTCGCACAACGACTACGGCACCGCGGTGCTGCTGGCCGCCATGCACCAGGCCGGGATCCACCGGTTGGTGCTGGCCGGCTCGATGGTGGTCTACGGCGAGGGCCGCTACGAGTGTGTGACGGACGGTATCGTGCGGCCCGGAGCGCGCCGCGCGCAAGACCTGGCGGCCGGACAGTTCGAGCCGCCCTGTCCGGTGTGCGGCCGGCCGCTGGCCGACCGGCTGGTCCCGGAGGACGCCCCGCTGGAGCCACGCAGCACGTACGCCGCGACCAAGCTGGCCCAGGAGCACCTGGTGTCCGCCTGGGCCCGCCAGACCGGCGGCACGGCGTGGTCGCTGCGCTACCACAACGTGTACGGCCCGAGGATGCCCCGGGACACCCCGTACGCCGGGGTGGCCTCGATCTTCCGCTCGGCGCTGGCTCGTGGTGAGGCGCCCCAGGTGCTGGAGGACGGTCGACAGCGGCGGGACTTCGTGCACGTCACCGACGTGGCCGCAGCGAACGTGCTTGCGCTGGCCGCGGACCTCGAGCCCGGCCGGCTGGAGCCGCTGAACGTCTGCTCGGGCAGGCCGCACACCGTGGGCGAGCTGGCCGCCACGCTGGCGGCGGCGATGGACGGACCGGCGCCGGTGGTGGTTGGCGG
>JALYVZ010000403.1 GCA_030852965.1 Actinomycetota bacterium
GCCGTCCCCTGTGTTGCTCCCGCTCCGCCGGCTCCGCCGGCTGCCGTCCCCTGTGTTGTTCCCGCCCCGCCGGCTCCGCCGGCTGCCGTCCCCTGTGCTCGGTCACCCCGCGAGCGTAACGGCCCGCGTCGGCGACACCGTGCCATCTGGCCGAGGGTGACCCGGGTGACCCTGGGGATGCACTGAACCACCTGTTCGGGAGGTCGTGACCAAGTTGAAAGGTAACGAGTTCGCGAACTGAGCGAACCTTACTCGGTGACAACCGTTTCTTGGAACAGGTTCCCGGGACCGTTCGGCACACCGTGTCGCGCAGGATCCGGCTCGCATGCCCTTGAACCCGGCGGCGGAGGTAACTTAGACCCGTGACTCAGAGTGCACTTGGCTCCCAGCGGCCCGTCAACGACGACGGCGAGCTGACGCAACAGCTCACCCCGATCTTTCACGCGCTGCGGTGCGGTGGGCTGCACCACGCCGCGGCGGGTGACGTGGACGAGCGCGCCAATCCGGACCCGCCAACGGTCAGGTTGCCCAGCGGCATGCGCCCGCCGATGAAGGCGCTGCTGCGCGCGGTCCCGAGCGAGGGTGGGACGGCCGGCGACGGTGGGACGGCCGGTGGGGCGCACCGCGCCGAGGTGCACGCCCTCCAACCCGGGGCGCACCGAGCCGGTGCCGGGTCGGTGGGTACCGGTGCGCATCGGGCGCCGGACGACGAGCGGGAGCCGGGCACTCGCCGAGGGCAGGGCCACACCGGCCGGCACCGGACACTGCGGACGATCATCCACTAAAGCGTGCTCGCAACCTCCATTTGAGGGTGTTCCGTCACGCGATCGGCCGGCGTGCGTTGAATTCTCTGGTGGAGGGAGTGCTGATGAACACCTGGACCGACAGCGGGATGTCCGAGGCGGGGATGGTGGGCGCCATGCTGGCACTCGGCCTGCGGACCCCGCCGAGCCGGCGCGCCACGCGCGTCAGTGCCGAGCGATTCGGTGTCGAGTGGTCCGGGGCGGAGTGGTCCGGGGCGGAGCGGTCTGGGGCGGAGCGGTCTGGGGCGGAGCGGTCCGGGGCCGAGTGGTTCGGTGCCGAGCCCGCCGGCGGTGAGCTGTCTCGTCACCCGATGTCGCAACGCCAGGGTCTCTACCCGGCGCCGTCCTACCCGGCGCCGTCCTACCCGTCGCCGGAGTCGAAGCTCGCCTCTGATGACCTCGCTGGTTGGACCGACGGCTTCCTGGCTGGGGGCGTCAGCTCGTTGCCGGCTCCGCCGTCGTCGTGGGAGGCGGGCAGCTCGATCGGCCCGTCGCGCGAGCCCAGCGGCCTGGGCTTCGCCCACCCGGAGTCCACTGCCGCGACCTCGGTGGCCCCGGAAACCACTGCCCCAGAACCCACCGGCTTCGAACCCACGGCCCCGGAACCCATCGGTTTCGAACCCACGGCCCCGGAACCCATCGGCTTCGAACCCGCACCCCCGGAGCCCGGCCCCGTGCCGTCCGCCGCCAAGCACCGCGAACCCGAAACCGGGCAGCACCGCCGACTCGACCCCAGCGGCCCGGGCAGCGACGCGCTGGGCAGCCTGGACAGCAGCGGGCTGTTCGAGGAGTTGTCCCGGCGCGGGCGCTGACCCGACAACCCCTCACCTCGCACGGTGCCGGGACACTAGGGTTCGGGCACATGTGGACGAACTGGTCGGGCGGCCAGCAGGGCCACCCCGTCGCCACCGTCCGCCCGCTGGACGAGACCGGGGTGCGCGCCGCGGTACGGCGGGCGGCCGGGCGGGGTCATCGACTGCGCCCGGTCGGCGCCGGCCACTCGTTCAGCCCGCTCGCGGTGACCGACGAGGTGGCGTTGGAGCTGTCCGCGCTGACCGGTGTGGTGCGCTGCGACGGCGACCGGGTGCGGGCCCGCGCCGGCACCACGCTGGCCGAGCTGAACGCCGCGCTCACCGAGCGGGGGCTGTCCCTCGCCACCTTCGGTGACATCGACACCCCCACCCTGGCCGGCGCGGTGGCCACCGGGATGCACGGCAGCTCCGCTGCCACGGGCTCGCTGTCCGCCCAGGTCACCGGGGTGCGGCTGATCGACGGCACCGGTGCGGTCGTCGAGGTGGGCGCCGCCGAACTGGACGCTGCGCGGACCGGGCTGGGTGCCATCGGCGTGGTCACCGAGGTGGAGCTGAGCGTGCGCCCGCAGTACGTGCTGCGGCTGACCCAGGACCGGTTGCCGCTGGCCGAGGCGCTGTCGCGGGATTTTCTGGACGGCCATGCGTGGGCCGAGTTCCGGGTGTTCCCGTACGCCGGGGACGCGTTGACCCGCTACGCCGACGAGGTGTCGGAGCCGGAACCACCGACCAGGGCCGCAACGGTGCGCTCGCTGGAACGGCGGCTGGTCCGCTCGGCCGCCGTCGGCGGCGGGGTGGCATTGGGACGCACGGTGCCCAAGCTGGTGCCGGCCCTGAACCGGGCCGCCACCCGGCTGGCCCGCTCGTCGTCGGTCACCGGCGAGATCACCGACCTGGCGCACCGGACACTGCTGGCCCGCCCGGTGGTTCGCTGGGAGGAAAGCGAGTGGGCGCTGCCCAGGGCGGCGCTGGCCGACGGGGTGCGGTCGTTGCTGGATGCGATCGCGGGGGCCGGTCTGGAGGTCGGGTTCCCGGTGGAGGTGCGGGTCGGGCCGGCGGAGACCGGGTGGCTGCACCCGGCGTACGGACGTGATACGGGTTGGGTCGCGGTGCACATCGCCGCCGGTACCGACCCCGAACCGCTCTCCCGGCTGGCCGCGGCGGTGCTGGGCGCCCACGGCGGCCGGCCGCACTGGGCCAAACGCCACCCGTGGACGAACGACGAGGTGGCGGCGGCGTACCCGAAGCTGGCGGAGTTCCGCGCGGTTCGCGATCGCCACGACCCGCACCGGGTCTTCGCCAGCCCGTACCTGGATTCGCTCCTGGGTACCTGAACGCACGGTCACCGGAGGCAATGAGCGGGCTTATTACCCCTGGCAGTCGTCGAATCCGGGTAACGAGCCCGCTCATTGCCCCTTGGCTACTCGGCGCGCAACCGCGCGGGCGGCGGTTAGGGCGGCGGCGCGGTCCACCCGGGTCGACACGCCGTCCTTCAGCATTTGCTCGCCGGCCACCCATACGTCGCGCACCAGCCGCCCACCCCCGGCCCACACCAGGTTGGAGAGCAGCGCGGCGTCATCGGCCAACCCGACGAACGCCGTATCGTCGACGCGAAGATGCACCACGTCGGCCCAGCGCCCGGGCTCCAGGGCGCCGATGTCGTCGCGGCCGACCGCGGTGGCGCCGTGCCGGGTGGCCAGCAGCAGCAGGTCCGCCGCGGTCAGCACAGCGGCGTCCAACGAGGC
>JALYVZ010000120.1 GCA_030852965.1 Actinomycetota bacterium
GGCTCGTGCGGCGTCGCGTGACCCGATGACCACCCGCAGCCCGGCGGCGGCCCAGCGCAGCGCCAAACCCCGACCCTGCGGTCCGGTGCCGCCCAGCACCCCGATGGTCGTCTTCGCCAGGCCCGGCTGCGTCACGACAACTCCTCGGCTCGTGGACATACCGTGGCTGACCCTAGTGGCGCCCCGGGAGGCATCCGGTTTAATCCGTGCGGTGACCATCACATCGCGCCTTCGACCGGCCGCCGGGCTGCTCATGATCCTTGCTGTGCTGCCGCTGCTCGGCGGCTGCCGGACGGAGGGAAACTCGATCAGCATCGGCCAGAACAGCAACTCCAGCTCCGGCTCCAGCGGTGGCGGCACCACCGACGGAAGTTCGTACACCATCGACGGTTCGGTGGCCAAGATCTCATTCTCCGGCCGCGCCGGCCGGGTGACCGTGCAGGCCAAGGCCGGCGCGATCACAGTCACCGAGCGCGCCCGATACACCAGTAGCAAGCCGCTGACCTCACACAACGTATCCGGCGAAGTCCTCCAGCTGAAGGAGGAGGGGTGCCCCAACCGCCCGTCGAACGGGCCCTGCCAGGTGGACTGGGAGATCACCGCGCCGGCGGGCACCGTGCTCGATCTCGAGACCAACGCCGGCAACATCGACCTGCGCGACGTGGCCGGGCAGGTCACCGTTCGCTGCGGTGCGGGCGACGTCACCGCGACCGGGCTCACCAGCCGACAGGTCGACACGACCTCCGACATCGGCGGTGTCGAGCTGATCTTCACCGAGGCGCCCGATGATGTGACGGCGACGGCCGACATCGGGGCCGTGAAGATCACCCTCCCGTCCGGCGCCGCCTATGCTGTGCGCACCTCGGTGAGCGTCGGCGACCGGAACGTCGAGGTCCGGCAGGATCCGGCGTCCTCGCATCGGATCACGGCCAAGGCCGATGTGGGCGAAATCGAGATCACCAACGGCTGATCCCACTCGATGAGTCGGGTGGACGGCGACGACACGCTGTCACCACGGCCGGACAAAGAGCTACCGTCGGTGGTCGACCGATCCCTGCCTCTCCCGACCGGATCGAGCGAGGAGCCGGCCGTGCCACGTCGCCTGCTGTTGGTGTTGGCGGTCTTCGCGGTCGCCCTTGCTCCAGCGCTGCACCCGGCCGGACAGCCCAGCACGGTCGGCTCCGGACCGGCACTGGGCACCACTGGCCGACCGGCATATCCGGACTCCCTGTTCGCTCCGTTGGACCGACCCGGGCCGGTGTTCAGCGTGCCCGCCCCCGCCTTGGCGGCAGCCTGAGGTGCGCGGTCCCGCACGCGGGCGGCCCACCCCGAGCCCCGGTGTTGCTGCTGTCCAGCACCGGTCTGGACACCTCGGCCAGCTTCGACTGGAACTATCAACCAGCGTTTGTCGGCCGTCGGGATCACCTGGTGCACGTCGAACGCTCCGGGCGCCAACACGGCGACATCCAGCTCCGTGCCGAATACGTCGCCTACGCCGTGCGCGAGGTGCGAGCCCGGGCCGGCCGGCTCGTTGACGTGATCGGTCACGGCCAGGGCGCGCTGGTCGCCAGGATGGCGCTGCGGTTCTGGCCCGACCTGCGCGACGACGCCGCCGGCTATCTCAGCGACGGATCGGTGAACCGTAACCGGCCGGCTCTGGACAACCGAGCCAGCGCGGTTCAGCCTTGAGGACGACCGGTGTTCGCCGCTTTCTGGGAGGCCGCAGATGAACCTGGGCAACAGACTGGCCGTCGGTGAGGTCGTCGACCACGGCTCGGCCGAGCCACCAGTGCCCGCCGAGGTCACGCCGGAGGCGGCGACCGTCCGGGTGGAGGCGCCCGCGGAGCCGGTGTCCGCGCACGCCGAGCCCTAGCGCCATGACGGGTTGGCTGCCCGTCCGCAGGATCCCCCGGGAGCGGCCGTCCGCACCGTTGCGTGGGCACAAGCTCGCCCACCCGATGGTATCCGCGGACGGCACCGGGGCCGGGTTCGGCGGCGTCACCCTCGGGCGGGCCAGCGTGTACGGCGTGCTGGCCGACGCGCAGTGCGCCCAGGGCGGACGGCACCGTTGCCCGTCCCGGTGGTGTGACTGCGGCTTCTACTGCGTACACACCCTGGGCGACGCCCGAGCGCTCGCCTGCGACCCGGACTATCGGTACGCGGTGTTGCTCGAGGTGGCCGCATCCGGGCGCTACATCCGCTACGAGCGCGGGTTGCGCTATGCCCGCCAACGGGTGATCTCGGTTCGGGTGGGCAGGTGCGCCTGCGGCCACCGCGCACGGGTCCTGGCGGAGAGCGGCGGCGGAACGGTGGGGTGGCGCCGGCTGGTGGCGGCCTGCCAGGAATGTGCGGGCACCCGCCCGTCGCTCAGCTTCGGTGCGTTCTCCCGGCTGCTGTCGGGGCTGCCGGTCCGCTCCGACACCGACGATCCCACCGAGGAGCCGCGTGCGGCGGGGCCCACCGCACCGCAGCCACGGCAGGCTGAGACAGAGCCCTCGCGGATGCCCGCGGTGCCCACCGAGGCGTTGGTGCCGGTGTTGACCGCCGAGGTCGCGCTGCTGCAGGCCCGGCTGGACGAGGTGCAACGCCAACTCGCTCGGTTGACGCCACCCTGACCGTGGTTTCGCCATCCTGCCGGTGGGGTATGCCTTGTGCGCGAGCATCGGACACAAGATCGTATTCGGGGGCTGAGCCAACATCGCCAGGCGCGGCCGGGTATCCGACAGCGGGTACCCGGCCGCTGCCGTACTCAGGCGCCCGCGCGTCCGGCCCGGAGATTTCCCACCCGGGTGACGAATACGTTCTCGACTTCGCGACGATCAGCAGGGAAGCTGACAGTCATGTCGCTCGGTAGCGTGCTCACCGCGATCGTCACTCCCTTCGATGCCGATCTGGCGGTCGACGAGATGGCCTTCGTGAACCTCATGCACCACCTCGCCGCCCACGGCTCGGACGGCTTCGTAGTCTGTGGCACCACCGGCGAAGCCTCCACCTTGGAGGATCACGAGCATCTGCGGGTGGTTGAGCTCGCCTGCCAGGAGCGACCTCCAGGAACGACGATCATCGCCGGCGCCGGCTCGAACAACACCCGGCACGCCTGTCACCTGACGGAGAAGGCCACCGAACTCGGCGTCGATGGCGTCCTGTCCGTCACCCCGTACTACAACAAGCCGAACCGGCGTGGCCTGGTGGCGCACTACCGCGAGATCTCGCGGGCCACCGACAAGCCGATCGTGCTGTACAACATCCCGTCTCGGGTGGTCATCGACGTGCCCAACGAGACACTGGCCGAACTGGCCCAGATCGACCGGGTCGAGTACGTCAAGCAGGCCAACAACGCCAACCTGGCCCAGATCGACGGGCTGGGTCTGTACGCCGGCAACGACGATGTGTTCGCCCGCACCCTGGACCTCGGCGGCTGCGGCGGAATCCTGGTGGCCAGCCACGTGGTCGGCGACCAGATGCGCCGGATGGTCGACGAGCCGGAGCACCGGGCCGAGATCGACGCGTCCCTGCGGGAGGTCTACGAGGCGATGGGCGCGACCACGAACCCGATCCCGGTCAAGGCCGCGCTCAACCTGCTGGGCCACAAGGTCGGTGGACTGCGGCTGCCCATGGTAGAGGCCGACGAGGCCGAGACGGTCGTGGTGCGGACCGCCCTGGAGAACCTCGGCCTGTTGGTACAGCCGCAGGGCTAATCTGACGGGTCGCCCGGCCGTTTCGGGGAACCAGCCGCACTGAATGCGGCGAGCCGAGGCTCAGCGATAGTCGCGGAACATCGCGCGCAGCTCGCCGAGGACCAGGTCCGGTGCCTCCAGCGAGGCGAAATGCCCCCCGCGGTCCAGTTGGGTCCAGTGGACGATGTTGTCGGTCTGCTCGGCGACCGCGGCTTTCGAGCTTTGGTAGGCCGGCACGATCATGACGTAGTAGGGCGAGTCCGGGTTGCTCTGCTCCACGCGGGTCAGGCCCACCTCGGACGCACCCAACGTGAGCTGGCGACGGCGTGGCCGCCGCTGCCACGGTCGATCAGTGCGATGGTTGACATGGTGTGGGCCTCCTACGAATTGTCATGCGTGTTGTGAGACACGGCAGGCCTTGAAACGCCAGGCCCGCCATTGGAGCGACTGGCCGTGACGGGGCTGGCGTCCGCCACGGCCTGCTGAGGAGGCGACCAGATGGGCCTGGTGCCCCTCCGCGCATCGCTGGGAGTGCAGGTCGACTACACCGGTGTAATGAGGCCGAGTTGCTGCAGCACGCTCACACCGTCGTCCAGGCCGACCTCCTCGGTGATCAGGCCGTTCTCGACTTTGAGGATGGTGATGCCGGTGAAGTGCATCGTCTTGCCGGTGCCGGCCGGCAGCGACCCGATCGGCATGTCGTCGAACGCGTCGCCGGTCTGGGTGCCGCCGCCCTCCCACTGACCGACGACGTAGTCGCCCGGTGAGGTGCGGATTGTCGCAGGCCTGCGTGCGCTCATGGATGCTGCAACCGGCCCGGCCGGAATGGGGTTCCATCGAACATGGTCGATGAACAGCACACGGCGGCGGACGAGGTGCTCCAGGCTCTGCGCGCCGCCCTGATCGCCGACCTGGACTCCGGCTTCGCCGACCTGGACTCCGGCTTCGCCGACGTGGTCCGCGCGCACCAGCGGGTCGTGTACACGGTCGCGTTACGACTGAGCCGCGGGCATGCTGACGCCGAGGATCTCGCGGCGGAGGCCCTGCTGCGGGCCTACCGCGCCCTACGCGGATACGACGCCGAGAAGATCCGGGGGCTGAGGCTCCGTCCCTGGTTGCTCACGATCGTGCAACACCGCCCGCAACGCCGCCCGCGACGCATCCCGCCGACTGGGTCCGCCACCCGGATTCGACCCGGCCGAACGGCTCGCGGCCGGGCCGAGCGTCGAGGCGCAGGTCGAGCAGGACGACGCGCAGCGCGAGCTGGGCGCGGTGCTGGCCCAGCTGCCCGAGCCGCAGCGGGTAGCGGTGGTGCTGCGCAACGTCGTGGGTCTGCCCACCAGCGAGGTGGCCAAGGTGCTGGGCTGTCCCGACGGCACAGCGAAGTCCCACATCTCCCGCGGACTGCAACAACTACGAGCGTTGCTGGCCAGACAGCCAGAGCTCACGGCAGGAAGGACGATCCGATGACCGATCACCCGATCACCGACAACGATCTCGACCCGGTCGTGGCCGCGCTGGGGACCTGGCCGCGCCCGCGCCGGCCGCTCTGATGGGCAAGGTCTTCGCCGGCTGGCTGGTCGCCCCCAGCCGTCTCGGGGAGGTGTTCGTCGCGTTCACCGAAGGCGGGGTCGCGTTCCTGCGCTCGGCCGACTCGATACACGGTGACCCCGACGCATTCGCGCAGGCCTACCGAGACCGGTTCGCCCGCCCGCTGCACCCCGCCAAGAAGGCACCCGCCGGGCTGCTACCCGCGCTGCGCGGCACGGCAGCCACCGCCCCGGCACTGGACCTGGCAGGGTCGGATTTCGAGCGTGCTGTGCTGACGGCGACCCAGCGGATTCCAGCCGGGCAGACCCGTCCCTACTCCTGGGTCGCCCGCGAGGCCGGACACCCCAGGGCGGTGCGTGCGGCCGGGACGGTACTGGCCCGCAGAGCAACACCCACTTCACGGCTATGCAGGACCGGTTCGAGAAGCGAACATCGTGCTGCGGAGATCCGGGACGGCCGCAACGTCCTGGCTCCGCGCGGCTACTGGGCCGGTCAAGCCCCGCCCGGCTCGTTGAGCTGGGCGGACAGGCGCTTCGGCGCGACCAGCAGGTAGGCGTCCCGGACCAGCTCGTCGATCTCCTCCCAGTCCGGTTGCGGACAGTCCAGATACACCCCGAGCCAGCCTCGACCGCCGACGTAGGGCGGCACGAAAAACCGCTCCGGATCGCGGCCGACCAACCCGTCCCGCTCTTCGGTGAGCGCGGCGCACCAGAATCCGAGCCGGTCATGGTGGTGGTGGTCGGCGAAACTCACGAACACCTTCTTGCCGCGCACGAACCACGTCGGCTCGCCGTGGCTGAGCCGCTCGGTGACCTCGGGCAGCGCGAGGCACAGCGCGCGCAACCTCTCCAGCGGGGTGCTCACCGCGCCACCATGTTCCGCAGCGGCCGGCCGTCGCGCAGGGCGCCCAGGTTTTCAGCGACCAGCGCCGCGTGCGCCCGGGGCCGCCCTCCCGCCGCGTGTGGCGTAATGATCACGTTCGGCGCCTCCCACAGAGCCGACTCCGGCGGCAGCGGCTCGGTGTCGAACACGTCCAGCGCCGCACCGGCCAGCCGACCCGCGCGCAGCGCATCGACCACGGCGTCCTCGTCCACGGTGCTGCCCCGTCCGACGTTCACCACCCAGGCCCGGGCCGGCAGGTGCGCCAGCAACCCGGCGTTCAACGCGGAACTGGTGTCCGGGGCGTGCGGCAGGATCATCACCAGTAGATCGGTTTCCTCCAGCGCACCGGGCAGATCGGGGGTGGCGATCACCGGGTAGCCGGCCCGTTCGCCGGCGGTGCGCGCCGCCCCGGTCACGTGCGCACCGAGTGCGGTCAGGTGCGGGGCCAGGCACTGCGCGATGGTCCCGAAACCCCAGATCAGCACCTTCGCCCCGGACAGGGTCTGGACCCGGCCGTCAGTGCCCTCGATGCAGACCCCGCCGAGGTCCGAGCGCCAGCGGTGCGCGGACTGCGCCGGGATGAGCTGACGCAGCCCGCGCAGCCCGGCCAGGATCAGCGCCAGGGCGTGCTCGGCCACCGTCTCATTGTGCAACGAACGCCCGGAGGTGATCACCACGTCGGTGGCGAACCCAGCGGCCAGCTCGAGGTCCGGGCCAGCGGCCAGGCTCTGCACCCAGCGCAGCCTGGTCAGCTGACCGGCGGCGGCGGTCATCAGCGCGCGCGTACTGCCCCAGGAGACCAGCACCTCGGCATCGTGGTGCTCGGGCGGGATCGGCGCTCTCGGGTCGTAGTCGACGATCGTGACGTCGGCCGGCACGTCGGGCCGCCCGGCCACGTTGGTCGGGTAGAGAACCTTCACAGGATCACCGTAGGACCCGGGGAGCGCCGGGGCACAGCCGGGCGGTCGCGGCGACCACGCCCGCTCAGCATCCAACTGCGGCACCGGATCGGCTAGGACGGCACCGGCTCGTACACTTGGTCGGCGTCCTGAGCCAGGAGGCGCTCGGTCATCTCCAGCTTGAGCAGGCGCAGCCGCTCGTCCTGAACGGGCGTGAGATCGGGGGTGCGTGCCAGCGTGATGAACTCCTCGCTCACGTGCCCCGGGCGCAGCCGCAGGCGCACGACCCGTCCCCGGTAGCTCAGGTGGAACACGAAGTTGGCCACCGTCAGGCCCCGTTCGGGTTGCTCCAGGGCGGGGTCGACGGTGTAGCGGTCGTCGGTGACCGCTCGGGTCACCGCCTCGAAGGCGTCCCGTGCTCCGGGCCCGGCGAAGCCGGTGACGATCGTGACCTCTCGGCGTTCGACAGGGGCGTCCGGATCGAGCACCGGGAAGGCGAGCTCCATCACCTTGAAGGCGTGCGCGACGCCGGCCGGCGCGAACCGGCCGTGATAGTTGAGGATCTCCTGGAAGGTGAAGTCGATCGGGTGACCGTCCTCACGCACCTGCAGGATCGCGGATGCTCGGCTCACTGGTGCACCTCCCTGGTGGGGTCGATCGATCAGATGCGCTGCTCACAGCCCGTGATCGTAGCGCCTCTGGCTGACACAATCGGCAGGCGCTCTACATGCCCGTCGGGTGCGACGCGCAGGAGGTCGAGCTCCCGATGTCACAACCTCGACACCTCGACCGTCCCAAGTTGCAGTACCAGAGTCGGGTCTGGTGAGGTGTACGAAGATGATCGTTCCGTGGTGGCCAATGGCCGCGTTGGCCGCTGGTCAGGCAGTCGATGCAGCGCTCTGCGTGAAACCGCCGAGCGTCATCCAGGACTGCCTGAACGCCGTGCGGTTCCCCCGCCGGCTGTGGCCGGTGATCGCCCCGACCAAGGCTGTCTCGGCGGTCGGCCTGATCATCGGCATCTGGTGGCTGCCGCTGGCGATCGTCACCTGCGTGGCCCTGGTGGTCTACTTCGTGCTCGCCGTGGGTGCCCATCTGCGGGCCCGCGACATCGGCCGCAACCTGCTCAGCGCCATCGGACTGCTGGCGGCTTACGTAGCGGCCCTGGTGTTCGTCCTGCGCGCGGCCGGTCACGGCTGAGAGCTAAGGCGGGTACTCCTCCAGCCGGACACGCTGGCCGTCGTCTGCCACGTAGTGCACCTCCGCGCGCTTGCCAGCACAAGCGATGGATTGGGCCTCGCGCCGAGCGTGCTCGAGGTCGACCGCCGTGACAGTGCCTCTGCGAATGGTCCCGTCGTTCTGCTCGTCCTCGAAGAGCACCCGATACGGACGTCGCTGACCGGCCACTGCCACTTCCCCCCAACAGACGTGATCGCCCAGTTCAACGACCACGCTGCCGGGGACTGGGGCACCACGCAAGTCTCCACCCTAACCGATGCAGACCGGTCCGACTACCGGTGCCCAACAGGGCTCAGGGCGGACGAGTTGGCCTGTAAGCCGGATATAGCGCGCGCCCCAGGTCAGATTCCCGCTACGCCGCTCTGGGCCGTCTCTGGGCCGTGGGCTGTGATGCCCGGTCCTCCCAACAGGCCGTCGATTGCGCGCCGGGTTCGCTCGGCACTGTTCGGCATCAGATGGGTATAGGTACGGAGCGTGAAGCCTGGATCGTGGTGGCCGAGGTACTCAGACAGGGCCTTGATGCTCTCCCCCGCGTCCAGGAGCACCGAGGCGAAATGATGCCGCAGCGCGTGCGTGCCGTCCATCCTGGTCGGGTTCTTCAAGCCTGCCGCCGTGCGGGCCGGGTTCCAGCTCCGGTCGTTGAACCGGTTGCGCCACAACGGCTTGCCCTGGGCGTCGGTAATGAGCAGGCGGACCGTCGTCGGGGCTCCAGTCGGAATTCGCCACGGGAGGGTAACGGCCGCCGGCTCGAAGCGCTCCATGTGCTCATCGAGCAGCCGCAGCACGCTCTGAGCGACGGGCACTTCCCGAGTCTTGTTCCGCTTGGGGAGCGAGAACACTTGCTTGCCGTCGACCACCCGCACTTGCCGAACCACTCGCAGAACGCCGGCCTCTCGATCGAAGTCATCCGGCGAGACGCCGAAGAACTCGCCCTGCCGCAGACCACAGCCGGCACCAAGCACGATCGCGAGCTTGTGCCTCTCGGGCATAGCAAGCCGCATGGCCGCGATCCGCGCCCGGCTCCACGGGACGATCTTGGGGGGCACTGGCCGAGGACGAACCACCGTCCGGGCGTGACACGGGTTCTCCCGGATCAACTTGTCGTCCACGGCTGCGCTCATGATCGACGACAGGTGCGCGAAGCATCCCGCCTGGTAGCTCGTCGCGCTGTTACGTTCCTGCATCCCACGTATCCATGAGCGCACGTCAGTCGGCCGGATCGCGCCAAGCTGGCGCCGCTCGAAGAACGGCAGAATCTGCGCGTTCAGCCTCCACGTGACGCTGTTGCGCGTCGACACGTCGAATGTCTGGCTGGCCAGCCACGTCTTGACGTACTCACCGAAGGTGAGCCGACCGGCATCCGGGTCGATGTACGTCCCCTGCCTCTTGTCGCCTTCCACCTTGATCAGGAAGTCCTCGGCGGCTTTCTTCTGCCGATCCCCGAAGCTCTTGTTCCGCTCGCGGCCCTCCGGGTCGAGGTAGCGCACCCGGTAGCGACTCCCCCGGCCGTGGCGGTCCGTCTTGACCTTGATCTGCTTCCCAGTCTCGGGGTCGCGCTCGCCGTTCCACCATCGATCTTCGACGTGTCCCATGGCTACGCCGCCTCCGATCCGAGAGACGCGAGCCAACGGCGCACCTCCGTCGGGTCGTACCGCAGGTGCCGACCGACCTTCCGGACTGGCGGACCCTGACGCCGCCATTTCCACTGGTAGAGCGTCTTCACAGGCACCCCGAGGTAGTGGGCCATGTCGGCAGCCGTCCATAGCGGCTCGATCTTGACCGGTTCGCGTCTCATGCCGCCTTCCTCTCATGATCGTCGGTTGCCGAACGGTTGTGCTCGGGTGGTTCGCCGGCTTTGAGTTGCGCGGCGAGGTAGTCGGCTCGCCATCGCTGTCGTTGGCTGATCGCGGCCAGCAGCAGCGCCGGCCTGGTTGGGACGTCGGTGTCCCCTGGTTTGGTGCGTTCCCACAGGAACGGCCCGTCATCCACTGCATGCGCGGGTTGGACGCCGGCTTTGTCGAGGAGTTGCCGAACGAACGCGGCGCGCTCGGCGCGGTGATCGGACAGGGACTTGTTCGACCATTTGCGCGAGACCAGGACGCGCCGCCCGGCGATGCCGAGGTGTTCCGGGCGGTGGGCTTTGCCCTTGCACCCGCCGGGTTCGGTGGCCAGGCGGGCGCTGCGAGGCTGGATGCCGTAGAGCAGCCACACCGGACACCTCGGCGAGCACGGCGTCACTGCGAGCTCGGCGACCAGACGGCGGGCGTGCTCCCGCTGCCTGCCGGTGGCGTCCTCGCCGAGGCCGGCGGCTTGGGTGACGGACTTGGTCAGGTACTTGGTGAGGTAGCCGATGTGCCGCCCGGCTTCCTCGGTGCCACCCAAGATTCCTTTGACGTGCACTTGAGCGCCGAACCGGACCACGTGCGCGGGCTCGTCGAGGTCTTCGCAGGCTTGGTCGAAGGTGGGCAGCGGTGCGCGGGTGTCGG
>JALYVZ010000121.1 GCA_030852965.1 Actinomycetota bacterium
CGCGCGGCGGCCGGCGGTACCACCGGTTGACCAGCGGGCGCCGGACCGCCCGATCCGGACGGGTGGTCTGTCATCAGATCAGCGGGGGAACGAGGTCGCGGGGGAGTTTGCCGGCCGCCGCCCGGTCCAGCAGCCACTGGGTGCGGGCCCGGCCGACGGCGCCGGCCGCCGGGAGCTGTACCTCGCCGGCCCCGCCGATGGCCATCGCGACGGCTGCCGCCTTGGTCGCGCCGGTGGTCACCAGCCACACCTCGCTTGCGCGCCGGATCGCCGGCAGGGTCAGGCTGATCCGCACCGGGGGTGGCTTGGGGCAGTTGTGCACCGCCACCACGCTGCGCTCCGTCTCGTACACCGCAGGGGACGACGGGAAGACGGACGCGACGTGTCCTTCCTCGCCGACGCCGAGCAGGCACACGTCGAACTTCGGCACCGGACCGTGGTCCTCCGGGCTGGTCAGCGCGGCCAGCTCGGCGGCGTAGTCGCGGGCCGCGCGGTCCGGGTCGTTGCGGGGGTCACCCGTGCGATCCGACACAGCGGCCGGCATCGGGTGCACCCGGGCCGGGTCGACCGGTACGTGGTCCAGCAGCGCGGCGCGGGCCCGGGTCTCGTTGCGGTCCGGGTGGCCGGGCTCAAGAAACCGCTCGTCACCCCAGAAGATCTCCACCCGGGACCAGTCCACGGCGTCCCGGGCCGGGCTGCGAAGCAGCTGCTCCAGCAGCGCGATCCCGGTTCCGCCGCCGGTCAGCACCAGCGAGGCCACCCGCCGGGCGTGTTGCACATCGACCAGCCGCACGGTCAGCCGGGCGGCGGCAGCGGCCGCGAGCAGCGCCGGATCCCGATGCACCACGACATGGGGTCCGCTCATCGTCGGGACGCCGCTGCCGGCCCGGTGACTCGTCGGGGGGCCCGGCGGGTCACCGTCGGCTCCCGGCCGGCGCCCGGCCTCGGGTGATGTCGGCGATGCCGGCCAGCGCGGCGGCGTAGGTCTCGTCGGCGTCCAGTCGGCGCAGCTCCTCGGACAGGCAGTCGGCCACGGCGCGCCGGGTCAGCACCACCCGCCGTTCGGGCTGCCCGGTCTGGGTCAACGAACCGATCTTGGCGTCCGGCCGGATCAGCTCGATGGGTCCGCTGGCCCGGTTCAGCCGCACCGAGTGCACGCCGCCGAGGGCCCCCATCTTCGTGCGTTTCACGGGGGCATCCAGTCGGCTGGCCAGCCAGCCGGCGAGCAGGTCGGTGGAGGGGGACTCGGCCTCACCGTCGACCACCGCCGAGCTGATGTCCTCGTACGGCGGCTGGTCCAGCGCGGCGGCCAGCAATGCCCGCCAGAGGGTGAGCCGGGTCCAGGCCAGGTCGGTGTCGCCGGGAGTGTAGCTCCCGGCCCGCTGCTCCAGCGCGCGCAGCGGACTCTTCTCGGCCGCCGCGTCGGTGATCCGGCGAGTGGCCAGCCGGCCGATCGGGTCGTCGGCGGGCACCGGTGGCGCGCTGCCCGGCCACCACGCCACCACCGGGGCGTCCGGTAGCAGCATTGGGACGGTCATCCCGGCGCCGGCTTCGCCACCGGCCAGTGGTCCGTAGCCGCGCAGCACGATGACCTCGCTGGCCCCGGCGTCACCACCGACCCGGATCTGCGCGTCCAACCGGGCGGCCGCCTTCTTCGAGCCCCGGACCAGCACGATCACCCGGCAGGGGTGCTGTCGGCTGGCCGTGTTGGCCGCCTCGATGGCGCTCTCGGTGTCGGCTGCGTCGTCGGTGACCACCACCAGGGTCAGCACCCGACCGAGGGCCAGCGCGCCGCCCTGGGTACGCAGCGTCACCAGTCTCTTGGCCACCTGCGAGGTCGAGGTGGCCGGCATGTCGACAATCATTGCTCGGCTCCTCGCTCGTTCCGTTCCTCGCTCGCTGGCGCTCGCTGTGCTGTTCCCACCTCGCCGGCTCCGCCGGCTACCGTCCCCCGGGATGCTCGTTCGCGGTCGCCTTCGGAGATCACGGCCGCCTCCAGACCCGGCCCGAGCGGCTCAACACCGCGTCGCCGCTCGACGGTCCCCAGGTGCCGGCCGGGTAGGGCTCAGGCTCGCCGTCGGCGGCCCACGCCTCCAGCACCGGGTCGAGGATCCGCCAGGACAACTCGACCTCCTCGTTCACCGGGAACAGCGACGGCTCACCGAGCAGCATATCCAGAATCAGCCGCTCGTAGGCCTCCGGGGAGTCCTCGGTGAACGCCAACCCGTACCCGAAGTCCATCGTCACGTCGCGCACCTCCATGGTGCTGCCCGGCACCTTGGAGCCGAACCGGATGGTCACACCCTCGTCCGGTTGCACCCGGATGACCAGCGCGTTCTGCCCAAGCTCCTCGGTCATCGTAGAGTCGAACGGCAGGTGCGGGGCGCGCTTGAACACCACCGCGATCTCGGTCACCCGCCGCCCAAGGCGTTTGCCGGTGCGCAGGTAGAACGGCACGCCCGCCCAGCGGCGGGTGTTCACCTCGGCCGTGATCGCGGCATAGGTCTCGGTGCGGGACTCCGGGTTGAACCCCTCCTCGTCCTTGAGTCCGACGACCCGCTCGTTGCCCTGCCAGCCCTCGGCGTACTGACCGCGTGCGGTGGTCTCGGCCAGAGGGTGGGCCAGCTTCGTCGCGGACAGCACCTTGATCTTCTCGGCGCGCAGCTCGGCGGGGGAGAAGCTGACCGGTTCCTCCATCGCGGTGAATGCCAGCAGTTGCAGCAGGTGGTTCTGGATGACGTCGCGGGCGGCGCCGATGCCGTCGTAGTAGCCGGCACGTCCGCCCAGCCCGATGTCCTCGGCCATGGTGATCTGCACATGGTCGACGTAGTTGGCATGCCAGATCGGCTCGAACAGCTGGTTGGCGAACCGCAGCGCCAGGATGTTCTGCACCGTCTCCTTCCCGAGGTAGTGGTCGATGCGGAACACCGACTCCTCGGGGAAGACGTCGTTGACGATCGCGTTCAGCTCGCGGGCCGACGCCAGGTCATGGCCGAAGGGCTTCTCGATCACCACCCGGCGCCACTGGTCCGGGCCAGTGGTGTGGGCCAGCCGGGAGCGGGCCAGCTGCTTGCAGACGACTGGGAAGGCCCCGGGCGGGATGGACAGGTAGAAGGCGTGGTTGCCGCCGGTGCCCCGGTCCCGGTCCAGCGCCTCGAGGGTGTCGCCGAGCCGGTCGAACGCGTCGTCGTCGTCGAAGGTGCCCTGGACGAACCGGAACCCCTCGGCCAGCCGGTCCCACACCTCCTGGCGGAACGGGGTGCGGGCGTGCTCCTTCACCGCGTCGTGGACCACCTGCCCGAAGTCCTCGTCCGCCCAGTCCCGGCGGGCGAACCCGGTCAGCGCGAACCCCGGCGGCAGCAGCCCCCGGTTGGCCAGGTCGTACACCGCCGGCATCAGCTTCTTGCGGGCCAGGTCGCCGGTCACCCCGAAGATCACCAGTCCGGCCGGGCCGGCGATCCGGGGCATCCGCTTGTCCCTCGGATCCCGCAGCGGGTTGGTGTGGCTCATGGTTTCAGTTCGGTGACCGCTCGGGCCAGCTCGGCCAGCCCGGCCTTCCGGTCGGTGAGGGTGCACCGCAGCACCGGGCGGCCGTGCTCGGCCAGTACTCGACCGTCGCCGAGTGCCTGCGCCCGTTGCAGCGAGGCCAACGTGTAGGGCCGGTCCGGCACCGCGACGTCTTCCGTGACCGATCCGGTGAGCTGCAGGAACACCCCGTTCTGGTGGCCGCCTTTGTGGTACTGGCCGGTGGAGTGCAGAAACCTCGGACCCCACCCGAACGTGGTCTGCAACCCCGACCGGCGGGTCAGCTCCGCGCGCAGTACGGCGGTGGAGGCGTCCTCGATCCGGTCCAGGTAGGCCTGCACCGCCAGGTAGCCGTGCTCCGGGGCGGCGTCCAACAGCGCCTTGAGTGCCCCGCTGAGCGTGCGGACGTCGGTGGGCAGCCACCCACCGGCGAACACCTCGACCGAACCGTGGACGAAGTTGGGCGGGTCCGCCCCACCGGTGCCGCCGGCCGGGGCGTCGAGCAGGGTACGGGCGGCCACCTTCGCCGCCTCCACGTCCGGCTGGTCGAACGGGTTGATCCCGATCAACCGGCCAGCCACCACGGTTGCATACTCCCAAAGCAGCATCAGCCCACCCAACGAGCCGCCGGTCGCGACGAGCGCGGGTTCGACCGCGGGCCCGATGGCGACCGCAGTGGCGTCCGGACCCGGCTCGGCGAACCCGGGGGAGCCCGGGGCCTCCACGACCACCGGCAGCAGGCCGGTGCCGTTCTTGCCGGTGGACTCGGCGACCAGTTGCTCCGCCCAATCCCCGAACCCGGTGATCCCCGAGCCGGTGTCGGCCAGCACCACCTTCTCCGCGCCACCGGCGTGCCGGGTGGCGAGCGTCGCGCCCAGCAGCAGGCCGGGGTTGTCCGGGTCGTCGAGGCTGAGCACCTCGGCGGCCGCCTCCGCTTCGGCCAGCAGCGCACCGATGTCCGCCCCGGCCAGCCCGGCCGGGACCAGCCCGAACGCGGTCAGCGCGGAGTACCGACCACCCACGTGCGGGTCGGCGGTGATCACGGTGATGCCGGCCTCCTCGGCGCGGCCGTGGAACGGCGAGCCCGGGTCGGTGACCACCACGATGTGCTCGGACGGGGCGAGCCCGGCCGAGGTGAACCGGTCGGTGAAGATCCGGTAGTGGCTGTCGGTCTCCACCGTGGACCCCGATTTCGACGACACCACCAGCACGGTGGCGGCCAGGTCGCCGGCCAGCGCGTCGGTGACCTGGCCGGCGTCGGTGGTGTCCAGCACGGTCAGCGGCAGGGCTGACGTGCGGCAGATCACCTCGGGGGCCAGCGATGAGCCGCCCATCCCGGCCAGCACCACCCGGTGGATCCCGGCCACCCGCAGCTTCTCGCGCAGCGCCGCCACCTGGCCGACCAGTGGGCGGGAGGTGCGCGCCAGATCCACCCAGTTCAGCCGGATCGACGCCTCGGACTCGGCGTCCGGGCCCCACAGGGTGGCGTCCTTGGTCGCGACCCTCGAGGCGACTTTCTCCGCGACCAGCCCAGCCACCAGGGCGTCCGCCCTGGCGCGCAGCACGGGGTCGGTGACCGTGACGGTGACCGTGGCCGAGGGCAGGCTCACCGGGCATTGTCCAGCTGCTCGCGCACCGACTCGATCAGCTCATTCCAGGACTTCTCGAACTTGTCCACGCCCTCGTCCTCGAGGGTCACGAACACGTCCTCGAGATCCACTCCGGACGCCGCCAGCTCGTCGAACAGCGTCTGGGCCGAGGCGCCGGTGCCGGTCACCCGGTCGCCGTGGGCCTCGCCGTGGTCGGCGAAACTGTCCAGGGTGGCTTCCGGCATGGTGTTCACTGTGTCGGCCACCACGAGCTCGGTGATGTACAGGGTGTCGGGGTAGGCCGGGTTCTTCACCCCGGTGGACGCCCACAGCGGGCGTTGCGGGCGGGCGCCCTTGGCGGCCAGGGTCTCCCAGCGTGGCCCTCGGAACGTCTCCTGGAACGCGGCGTACGCCAGCCTGGAGTTGGCCACCCCGGCCTTGCCGCGCAACGCCAGCGCCTCGTCGGTGCCGATCTTCTCCAGCCGCATGTCGATCTCGGTGTCCACCCGGGAGACAAAGAACGAGGCCACCGACACCAGCGAACGCACCTGGTGGCCGTTCGCGGCGGCCCGCTCCAGCCCGTCGAGGTAGGCGTCCATCACGGCGCGATAGCGCTCAACGGAGAAGATCAGTGTCACGTTCACGCTGACCCCCTCGGCGAGCGCCCTGGTGATCGCCGGCAGCCCGGCCTCAGTGGCCGGGATCTTCACCAGCAGATTCGGTCGGTCCACGGTCTTCCACAGGTCGATCGCCTGCACCACGGTGGCATCGGTGTCGCTGGCCAACGTCGGGTCCACCTCCAGCGACACCCGCCCGTCGACGCCGTCGGTGGTCTCCCAGGTGCCGCTGAAGACGTCGCAGGCCTGCTGGACGTCGGCCACGGTGATCTCCCGGATGGCGTCCTCCACCGATGCACCCCGGGTGGCCAACCCGTGGACCTGCTCGTCGTAGTCCTCGGCGTGCTTGAGCGCTTTGGCGAAGATCGTCGGGTTGCTGGTCACCCCGACCACGTGCTTGTCGCGGACCAACGCGGCCAGGTTGCCCGAGGTCAGCCGCTCCCGGGACAGGTCGTCGAGCCAGATCGAGACTCCCGCGGCGGCGAGCTCGGCGAGTCGGTCAGTGCTGTTGGCATTGGGGCTGTTGGCGTTGGGGCTGTAGGTGTCGTCGCTCATGGTGTCGTCCTCCTCAAAACAGTGTTTCCTCAGGACAGTGCTCAGGTCGCGGACAGGCTGCGACGGGCGGCGGCGACGACGTTGTCGGTGGTGAACCCGAACTCCTTGAACAGGGTCTGGTAGTCGGCGCTCGCGCCGAAGTGCTCGATCGACACGCACTCACCCGCATCCCCGGTGAACCGGTGCCACGGTTGGGCGATCCCGGCCTCGACGCTGACCCGGGGTTTCACCGCGACCGGCAGCACCGACTCGCGGTAGGCGGAGTCCTGCTCGTCGAACCACTCGATGCACGGCATCGACACCACCCGGGTGGGTACGCCGTCGGCCTCAAGCACCGTGCGCGCCTCGACCGCGATCTGCAGCTCCGAGCCGGTGGCGATCAGGATCAGCTCGGGGGTGCCGCCGGCCGCCTCGTTGGAGGCCGCCGACAGCACGTAGCCGCCCCGGGCAACGCCCTCGACCGAGGTGCCCTCCAGGACGGGGACGTTCTGCCGGGTGAGTGCCAGTCCGCAGGGCCCTTCCGGCCGTTCCAGCACCGCCTTCCATGCCGAGGCGGTCTCGTTGGCGTCGCCGGGCCGCACCATGGACAGCCCCGGAATGGCTCGCAGCGCGGCGATGTGCTCGACCGGCTGGTGGGTCGGGCCGTCCTCCCCGAGCCCTATCGAGTCGTGCGTCCAGACGTAGATCACCGGTGACCGCATCACCGCGGCCAGCCGCACCGCGGCGCGCATGTAGTCGGAGAACACCAGGAAGGTGCCGCCGTAGGGCCGGGTCGGGCCGTGCAGCGCGATGCCGGACAGGATCGAGCCCATCGCGTGCTCGCGGACCCCGAAATGCAGCGTGCGCCCGTAGGGTTGGGCCTTCCACATTGAGGTGGAGATCGAGGGCGGGCCGAACGAGTCAGCGCCCTCCATCGCGGTGTTGTTGCTCTCCGCCAGGTCGGCAGAGCCGCCCCACAGCTCGGGCAGCACGTCGGCCAGCGCCTTGAGCACCTCACCGGAGGCCTTGCGGGTGGCGATGCCTTTTGCCGCGCCTTCGGCACTCGGGTCCCAGCTGGGCAGCGACTTCTCCCACCCGACCGGCAGGCTGCCCCCGATCAGCCGGTCCAGCAGCTCCTTGCGCTCTGGCTCCCTGGCGGCCCAGTCGTCGAAGCTCTGCTGCCAGCCGGCGTGCGCCTCGCGGCCCCGGTCCACGACCTGACGGGCGTGGGCCAGCACCTCGTCGTCGACCTGGAATGACCGCTCCGGGTCGAACCCGAGGATCTTCTTCACCTCGGCCACCTCGTCGGCGCCCAGCGCGGCGCCGTGCGCCTTGCCGGTGTTCATCTTGGTCGGCGCCGGGAATCCGATGATCGTGCGCAGCAGGATGAACGAGGGCCGCTCGGTCTCGGCCTTCGCGGCCTCCAGCGCGGCCAGGATGCCGGTGACGTTCTCGCCGCTGTGCACCACCTGCACGTGCCAGCCGTACGCCTCGTACCGTTTGGCGGTGTCCTCGCTGAGCGCGATCGTGGTGTCGTCCTCAATGGAGATCTCGTTGTCGTCGTAGATCACCACCAGGTTGCCCAGCTGTTGGGTGCCGGCGAGCGAGGATGCCTCCGAGGTGACACCTTCCTCGATGTCGCCGTCGGAGGCAATGACGTAGATGTGGTGGTCGAACGGGCTTTGTCCGGGCGCGGCGTCCGGGTCGAACAGCCCGCGCTCCCGACGGGCGGCCATCGCCATGCCCACCGCGGACGCCAACCCCTGGCCAAGCGGACCCGTGGTGATCTCCACGCCTCGGGTGAGTCCGTGCTCCGGGTGGCCCGGCGTCTTCGATCCCCAGGTGCGCAGTGCCTGCAGGTCCGCCAGCTCCAACCCGTACCCGCACAGGAACAGCTGGATGTACAAGGTAACGCTGGAATGCCCACAGGACAGCACGAACCGGTCCCGGCCGATCCAGTCCTCGTCGGCGGGGTCGTGTCGCAGCACCCGCTGGAACAGGCTGTAGGCCAGCGGGGCCAGGCTCATCGCGGTGCCAGGGTGGCCGTTGCCCACCTTCTGGACCGCGTCGGCGGCCAATACGCGGATGGTGTCCACCGCTCGGGCGTCCAGCTCGTCCCAGTCGGTGGGGACGGTCCGGCGGGTGAACTCGGAGATAGTCATGTCGGCCACTGGACGGTTGCTCCTGACGTGCGGCAAATTTGGTCTGTTGGCGGGGCTTCCTGGATACCCGTCGACTGCGTTGCTGACGGCCCTCCGCGCTGCCAATGTAGTCCTGATCTCTTTGGCGTACCGATCTCGGTAAGCCGACCGTGATGCCGACCGTGATACCGCGTACCCGGCAGGCTTGCGGTCAACACCTCGCGGTTAGAGTTGATGGCGGAACGCCCCATCCCTGCGGGCGTTCCCGGCGGCGCCATCCGGTGCCGATCCCGAGCTGATGTGCTGTGAGGTGCTCCCGGTGTGCCGATCGTGGCGGGCGTGCGTGCCATGCTGAGCCCGACGGCACGCGATACGCCGCTGAACTCGCGAATCGCGCGCGGCCGTTCTCGACTGCGCGCGTACCTGTCGCTGACCAAGACCCGGATCATCGAGCAGCTGCTGGTGGTCACGGTGCCGGCGATGTTCCTGGCACAGCGTGGACGGGCGGGCGGGACGATCCCGTCAGGGTGGCTGATCCTGGCCACCCTGGTCGGCGGGGCGGTCGCCGCGGCCAGTGCGCATGCGCTGAACTGCGTGGTCGACGCCGACATCGACGCGGTGATGAAGCGCACCGCCCGTCGCGCGCTGGCCCAGGGACAGGTGACGCCGCGCAACGCGCTGATCTTCGGGTTGGTGCTCGGGGTGCTCAGCGCGGTGTGGTTGGGGCTGACCACCAACTGGCTGGCATCGGGGCTGTCAGTGGCCGCCATCGCGTTCTACGTGCTGGTCTACACCCTGCTGTTGAAGCGGCGTACCTCTCAGAACATCGTCTGGGGCGGTGCGGCTGGCTGCATGCCGGTGGTGATCGGCTGGGCGGCGGTGGCCGGCAAGGTTGAGTGGCCGGCGCTGGTGATGTTCGGTGTCATCTTCTTCTGGACGCCGCCGCACTTCTGGGCGCTGGCCATGCGATACAAGGACGACTACGCCGCCGCCGGGGTGCCGATGCTGCCGGTGGTGGCCACCCCGGTGCAGGTGTCCCGCCGGATCGTGGCGTACTCCTGGGTGATGGCGCTGTGGTCGCTGCTGCTGGTACCGGTCACCTCCTGGGTGTACCTGGTGGCGGCCTGCCTGGGCGGCGGGTGGTTCGTGGTCATGGCGCACCGGCTGCACGCGGTGGTACGGACCGGCGGGGAGGCTCAGCCGATGCGGCTGTTCCACCTGTCGAACAGCTACCTGTGCGGGCTGTTTCTGACCATCGCGGTGGACGCCGCGCTGGGTCTGCCGGTCCTCGGCTGGCCGTTCTCGCGGTAGGGCTGCCCGGCCTTACGGCTGCAGGATGAGCTTGCCGGTGGTCTGACGTCCCTGTAGATCCCGGTGCGCCCTGGCGGCGTCGGCCAGCGGGTAGCGGTGCCCGATCCGGACGTCCAGGGTGCCCTCGGCCACCGCCGCGAACACCGCACCTGCGTGCCACTCCAGCTCCTGCCGGGTCGCCACGTGGTGGAACAGCGCCGGCCGGGTCAGGTAGAGCGAACCGCCGGCGTTGAGTCGCTGCGGGTCGACCGGCGGCACCGGACCGCTGGCCGCCCCGAAAAGCACCAACATCCCGCGTCGGCGCAGGCTGCCCGGGCTGGCGTCGAACGTGGTCTTACCCACCCCGTCGTAGGCCACCGCCACGCCTACGCCGTCGGTCAGCTCACGCACCGCGGCGGCCAGGTCGTCGACCTCGGTGTAGTTGATCACTTCGGCCGCTCCGGCGTTTCTCGCCAGGTCCGCTTTCTCGCGCGTGGACGTCGTGGCGATCACCCGGGCGCCCCGGGCACTGGCCAGCTGGGTGAGCAGCAGGCCGACGCCGCCGGCGGCCGCGTGCACCAGGATCGACTCTCCGCTGCGCACCGGGTAGGTGGCGGTGACCAGGAAGTGCGCCGTCATGCCCTGCAACAGCGCGCCGACCGCCTGCTCGTCGGATAGCTGCTGCGGCACCCGCACGGCCTGCGCCGCGGGCACCGCGACCAGTTCGGCGTAGCTGCCGGACGTCTCGCACCAGGCCACCCGCTCACCCACGGCGAAACCGCCGGCCCCGCCGCCGAGCTCCCGGACGGTGCCCACCCCTTCCAGACCCAGTCCGAACGGCGTCGGGCGGGAGTAGACACCGGCCCGGTGGTAGGTGTCGATGTAGTTCACCCCGGCAGCGGCGACCGATCGTGGCGGCGTTGCGCCGGAAGTAGGGTGCCGGCCCCATCGAGCTGTCGGTGTTCCCGGCATTCCGGTGCCGGATCGCCGGCTGAGCCCGCGCGCGACGACGGGTCAGGTCAGGTCGTCGAAC
>JALYVZ010000404.1 GCA_030852965.1 Actinomycetota bacterium
GGTGTATGTCGATGGGGCGAACCTCAACGCGATGGTCGGCATGGCACGCCCGGGTCGCTTCGGCGCCGATGTGTCGCACCTGAACCTGCACAAGACGTTCTGCATCCCGCACGGTGGCGGCGGCCCCGGCGTCGGGCCGGTGGCGGTGCGCGAGCACCTGGCCGGCTACCTGCCCGACCGTGGCGCCGGCGCGGTGTCGGGCGCGGAGTACGGCAGCGCCGGGGTGCTGCCGATCTCCTGGGCGTACATCCGGATGATGGGCCCGGACGGGCTGCGTCGGGCCACCCTGGTCGCGGTGGCCACCGCGAACTACGTGGCGGCCCGACTGGGTAAGCACTACCCGGTGCTCTACACGGGATCGACCGGGTTCGTCGCCCACGAGTGCATCCTTGATCTGCGGCCGATCACCCAGGCCTGCGGCGTCACGGTGGATGACGTCGCGAAGCGGCTAGCCGACTACGGGCTGCACGCGCCGACCATGTCGTTCCCGGTGCCGGGCACTCTGATGGTGGAGCCGACCGAGAGCGAGAACCTTGCCGAGCTGGACCGGTTCTGCGACGCGCTGATCTCCATCCGGGCCGAGATCGACCGGGTCGCGGCGGGGGAGTGGCCGGTGGCGGACAATCCGCTGCGCAACGCCCCGCACACCGCCGCCTGCCTGGGCGACAAGTGGGACCGCCCGTACTCCCGAGAGCTGGCCGCCTACCCGCCTGGCGTCATGCCGCAGGCCAAGATATGGCCGCCGGTGCGGCGGATCGACGGCACCCACGGCGACCGGAACCTGGTCTGCTCCTGCCCCAGCGCTCAATCCGCTACGGCTCAGCTCGCTTCGCCGGAGCGCACCGCGCCGACGTAGTACTGCACCAGGTCGTCCATCGCGACCACCCCGACCGTCTCCCCGCCGGCTCCGGACACCACTCGGCCCAGGTGCGCGGCCGACCGACGCAGCGCGGCGAGCGCGGCGTCCAGCCGGGCGTCACACGGGATCTCCGGGAGCCCGCGCACCCGATCGGCGGGCACGACCGCAGTCGGGTCGTCGGCAACCTCCAAGACATCCTTGACGTGCAGATAGCCGACCATCCGGCCGTCGCGTTCGCGCAGCGGGAACCGGGACGCCCCGAACTCGGCGACCGCGGCCGTCACCTCGGCAACGGTGGGGGAGACGGGCAGGCTGGCCACCCGGTCCAACGGCACCACCACGTCGGCCACGGTGCGCTCGCCGGCGCCGAGTGTTTGGGTCAGCCGGCTGCTCTCCTGCTCGTCCAGCAGCCCCTCACGGCGCGAGTCGGAGATCATCTCGGCCAGCTCGGACCCGGTGTAGGCGCTGTCCAGCTCCGTTCGGGGCGTGACGTGCACCAGTTTGAGCAACACGGTCGCGGTGACCGTGAACAACCCCAGCGCCGGGCGGGCCAGGTTGCAGAACGCGTAGTGGGCGGGCACCAGGACGACCGCGACCCGTTCCGGGCCGGCGATGGCCAGGTTCTTCGGCACCATCTCCCCGATCACGGTGTGCAGGGTGACGACGACCCCGAGCGCCAGCGTGAACGCCACCGGGTCCAGCAGCTCCGGTGGCATGCCGAGCAGCCGGAACGGCCGTTCGATCAGCTGCGCCACCGCCGGCTCGCCCAGGCGCCCCAACCCCAGCGAGCACAGCGTGATGCCCAGCTGCGCGCCGGCGATCAGCAGCGGCAGGTGCTCGCCGGCGCGCAGGGTGGCCCGCGCGCTGGAGCTGCCCCCGTCGGCCAACCCCTGTAGCCGGTCCTTGCGGGCGGTGATGATGGCGAACTCGGCGCCGACGAAGAAGCTGTTGCCGGCCAACAACAACACCGTCGCCAGCAACCCCAGAGACTCGTTCACCCGGTCAGCTCGTCTCCGGCGACTGTGGTCGCTCGGGACAGGCGTAGCTCGGCGATCCGGTTGCGCTCGCGGCGCATGACGGTCAGCCGCCAGCCCTCGACGCCGACGCTCTCACCGACCTCCGGTAGCCGCCCGAGCCGCTCCAGCACCAGCCCCGCCACCGTCTCGTAGTCACCGGGCGGGATGACGAACCCGCAGGCCTCGGCAAGCTCGTCACCCCGCAACAGTCCCGACACCAGCCAGCTGCCTTGGCCCAGCGGCCGGACCGGCGAGGGTGTGGCCGGGTCGTGCTCGTCGCGGACGTCACCGACGATCTCCTCGACCAGGTCCTCCAGGGTGACGATGCCGGCGGTGCCGCCGTACTCGTCGACCACGACCGCCAGCTGCGACGGCGACTCCCGCAGCCGGCCGAGCAGGGCGTCTCCGTCCAGCGACTCCGGCACCGTGAGCACCTCGGTGGCCAGCTGCCGCATGGTGGTCGTGGCCCGCAGCGCCACCGGCACGCCGAACGCCTGTTTGACGCCCACCACCCCGAGGATGTCGTCCAGGTCGCCGCCGTGCACCGGGAACCGCGAAAAGCCGGTGGCCCGGGTGGTCGCCACCAGGTCGCGCACGGTGTCGCTGGCGCACAGCGCCACCACCTGTACCCTTGGTGTCATCAGATCCTCGGCAACCCGGTCGGTGAACCGGATCGCCCTGGCCAGCAGCGTCGCTGTTCCCTGGTCCAGGGTGCCGTGCTCGGCGCTGCTGGACACCAATGACCACAGCTCGTCCGGCGAACGGGCCGACCGCAGCTCCTCGGCTGGTTCCACGCCCAACCGGCGCACCACCCAGTTCGCCGACGAGTTCAACACCACGATCAGCCATTGGAACAACCGGCTGAACCGCACCTGGCCACCTGCCACGGCCCGGGCGGTGGTCAACGGGCGGGCGATGGCCAGGTTCTTCGGCACCAGCTCCCCGAGGATCACCGACAGCGCGGTGGCCAGCCCGAGCGCGATGGCCAGCGCGACCGCTTCGGCCACCCTCGAGGACAAGCCGGTCGCCTCCAGCGGGCCCTGGAACAGCTCGCCCAGCGCGGGCTGGGCGATGTATCCGGTCACCAGGGTGCTGATGGTGATACCCAGCTGGGCACCGGACAGCTGGAACGACAGCGAGCGGTGCGCCCGCTGTACCTGCTTGGCCTTTCGGTCGCCGACAGCGGCGACGTGCGCCTCGACCTGGCTGCGCTCCAGGGTCGTGAGGGAGAACTCGGCGGCCACGAACAGGGCAGCGCCAAGGGTCAGCGCGAGTACGGCCAGCACACCGAGCACGGACCAGAGCACGGGAGCGGGGACCTCCTCAAGGAGAGGCATCCCAGTCTAGGAGGCCGCTGAATTAGGGCTGTTTGGGGACCGGCCGCCGCACGAGCGGAGGCGCGGGAAAGGGGCGGACAGCGAACGCGGTGACCGATCGGCGGTGTGACGGGGCAGTCGGGGTCC
>JALYVZ010000405.1 GCA_030852965.1 Actinomycetota bacterium
GGATACCACCGCCCCCACCAGGGGGCTGCAACGAAAACACACGGACCGGCGACGGCGACCAGCTCGGTGCGGGCGTCGACCAGGACGGCGTCGTGCGGGCCGGCGTCCAACAGCGCGGCGACCTCCGGCGCCGCGGTCCGCACCCCATGCGGGAGCAGCGACAACGCCGGCAGCACGGCCTCTGGGTGCGCGTCCGCGGTGAGCAGGAGCAGTTCCACGTCGCAACCCCTCCCACTACGGACCCGGTCAGCACGAAATACTTCGTAACGGGGAGGATACCTGGATGGCCGGCCATGGTAACCCCCCCGCGTCGCAGGTCACGCGCATGCCGCCGGCCGCGTCGCAGGTAACGCGCTCGCCCAGCGCCGCTGAGCGAGGCTCGCCGAGCGAACGTCGACCCGAGCGAGGCTCGCCGAGCGAACGTCGACCCGAGCGAGGCTCGCCCAGCGAACGTCGTCAGGGAGCTGCCCGGTGAAGCGGATCGTGATCGCCATGATCATCGTGGTGGCGCTGTTCGTGGCCCTCGACTTCGCGGCCGCGTCCGCCGCCGAGTACCAGGTGTCGAACCGGATCCGCGAGCGGCTCGCCCTGCCCTCGGACCCCGATGTGCGGATCACCGGGTTCCCGTTCCTGTTCCAGGCGCTCAGCGGCGACTACCGGAAGGTCGACGTCTACGCCCAGAAGCTGACCGTCGGCGATCTGGACAACGTCGGGCTGCACGCGTTGCTCTACCACGTGCGACTGCCTTTCCGGGACGTGGTGAACGGCCACGTGGCCGGGCTGACCGTGGATGAGGCCCAGGGCTCGGTTCTGGTCACCAAGGAGGATCTGGCCCGCAAGCTGCCCGGGGTGACCAAGCTGAGGGTGGAACCGGTGGACGCAGCCGCCCTGGACCAGGCCAAACAGAAGTCCGGCAACGCCGCCGCTGGCTCCTCGGTGTCCGGCGTCGACCCGGACCAGGCGGTACGGCTGGTGGCCACCATCACGGTGCTTGGCCGGCAGGTGGAGGCCACGGTGATCGCGGTGTTGCAGCTGACCGGCAAGGAGATCCAGGTCAGCCCGAGGGACATCCGGATCGGCTCCGGCGCGGACGCCACCCTGCTGCCCCCGCTCGTGCAGAGCGAGCTTCGCCGGATGTTCACCCTGCGGCTCGACCCTGGCACGCTGCCCTTCGGCGTGACCCCGACCATGCTCAAGGCTGTGGACAAGGCCCTGGAGATCTCCGGCTCAGCCCGCGACCTCGTGATCGGCGAGCCGTCGACAGCGCCCAACTCGCGCTGACGCACCGTCTCGGCCCTCGGCCGCGCGGTGAATCGGGAGAAGCCCCACACCGATGGCGCTTCTCGGGTTACGCTGTCGAGTGTGTACTGGCCGCTGACCAAACGACGCGCAGTCGATCTGTGCCGCGTCGGCAGCAGCCTGTGTCGGGTCCGCTGAGCGGGCGCCGACCACTTCCTTCTGGGTAGACCGGAGTTCGCCGAGCTGGGCGCGTGCCCTCGCTCGGTCTTGCCATGCGCCCCGAGCCACCTAACCCAACCCGTCCCACACAGAGCACACAGAGCACACAGACAAGCAGGGAGCTAACACATGAGCCGCCAGGACGTCCTGGTTTCCGCCGACTGGGCCGAGGACAACCTCGCCACCGCCGGCATCGTGTTCGTCGAGGCCGACGAAGACACCTCCGCCTACGAGGGCGGACACATCCCGGGCGCGGTACGCATCGACTGGAAGACCGAGCTGCAGGACCCGGTGATCCGCGACTTCGTGGACAAGCCCGGTTTCGAGAAGCTGCTCTCCGAGAAGGGCATCGGCAACGACGACACCGTGGTGCTCTACGGCGGCAACAACAACTGGTTCGCCGCCTACGCCTACTGGTACTTCAAGCTGTACAGCCACAGCGACGTCAAGCTGCTCGACGGCGGACGCAAGAAGTGGGAGCTGGACGGACGGGAGCTCAGCCGGGACCTGCCAACCCGGCAGCAGACCAGCTACTCCGCGCAGGAGCCGGACCTGGCCATCCGGGCGTTCCGCCAGGAGGCGATCGACGCGATCGGGGTGCAGAACCTGGTCGACGTGCGCTCGCCCGACGAGTTCTCCGGCAAGATCCTGGCCCCGGCGCACCTGCCGCAGGAGCAGTCCCAGCGACCAGGGCACATCCCGTCCGCGATCAACGTGCCGTGGAGCAAGGCCGCCAACGAGGACGGCACCTTCAAATCCGATGACGCGCTGGCCACGCTGTACGCCGAGGCCGGGCTGGACGGCTCCAAGCCGACCATCGCCTACTGCCGGATCGGCGAGCGTTCCAGCCACACCTGGTTCGTGCTGCACGAGCTGCTCGGACACGCGGACGTGAAGAACTACGACGGATCGTGGACCGAGTACGGCTCGCTGGTCGGCGTGCCGATCGAGCTGGGAAGTGGTGCCTGATGTGCGCAGCGCCTGATCAGAACTCCGGGGTGCCGGCCGGGGTCGACGTGGGCAAGGAGACCGTGCTCGCGGGCCGGGTCATCGCGTCGGACGCCTCACCGGTCGGCGGGGCATACGTGCGGTTGCTCGACGACACCGGTGAGTTCACCGCCGAGGTGGTCTCGTCGGCCACCGGCGACTTCCGGTTCTTCGCCGGCCCTGGCACCTGGACGGTCCGCGCGCTGTCTCGTTCCGGCAACGGCGAGACCTCGGTGACCGCGGCCGGCCCCGGCCTGCACCGCGCCGAGGTGACCGTGAGCTAGCTGAACCCGGCGGCGCGGTCGCCGGGCAACAGCATCTCGGGCACCTCCTGGAACCGCCAGCCGTTCCCGGTGGCGATGAAAGTCCAGACCACGTCGAACCGGTCGTCAGGCCAGGTCTTCGGCGGGGCGGGTGACACCTGGCCGAGGGCGGCGGCGATGGCCGGGATCTCACCGTGCTGCCAGCAGATCAACGTCGGCCCTGGTTGCGCGGCGGCCTGCGCGACCAGTTCGGTCTCGTTGCCCTTACCGAACTTGTCGTTCACCGGGATCCCGAGCTCGGCGGCGAGCGGCCCGACGGTCTGGCGGGTACGGGTGCCTTCGCCCTCGGCGCTGACCCCGGCGGCGTAGATCGTCCTCGGCCGCGACAACCCCGCTGGGCTGCTCCCGGACAGCGGGGCGAACAGGTCGACCAGGTACACCGCCCGGGTCCAGCCACTCTCGGTCAGCGAGTGGGTGTCGGGCTGTCCGTTCAGGTCGATTCCGGCGCCCGACTTGGTGGGGGGTTTCTCGCCATGCCGGATGACCATGATCACTTTGCTGGGACCGGCGGTGGGCCGCGGCGCGGCTGGGGGCTGCGCGGCGGCGGGCAGCGCGGCTGGGGGC
>JALYVZ010000406.1 GCA_030852965.1 Actinomycetota bacterium
GGTGAGGTGCTGGACGTGCTGAGCGTCCCGGCCGCGCTCGGGTCGGCGGTGCATCGGGTGCTGTCGCGTTCGACGGCGACGGCGATCACGCCGGCAGCCCGGTGGCTGTTCGTGGTCACCCCCGGGGAACTGCTGCCGACGTCGTTGGCGGCGGCCGGAGTCGTGCGGCACGGGGCGGGTGAATGGGTGGCCGTACCCCCGGCACCACTGCGACGGGGGCGCCCGGCGTGGCTGGTCGAACCGCAGGTGGTCCGCTGGCGACCGGCACCGGCCGCGTTTGTGCACGCGGTGCTGACAAACGCGCTGTGGGTCGGCGATGCCCGGAACACTGTTCCCGGCGCGCGCGGCCTGACCGGGCTGGACCACCGATGACCGACCACACCAGCCCCGAACAGGCCACCCCCGACCCAACCACTCCCGATGACCGGAGGCACTTGATACGCGGCTTCACGCACATGAGTGTGGTCACCTGATTTGGCCCCACTTGGGTCCGTTTCTTCATGAATTTTGGCCCCGCCTGAGGGTGGTGGTTCGCGCTTGGTGTGGGGCGGCGTGTCTTCACGAATTTTGGCCCCACCTGGTTTGCGATCTTCACGTCGGTATTTCGGCGTTCGTGGAGGTCAGCGAGGATGCGATCACGCGTGGAGCTATTCGAGGCGATCCGCCGGGACCGGCGGGATCAGGGATTGTCGATCCGGGAGTTGGCCGAGCGGCATGGGGTGCATCGGCGCACGGTTCGTCAGGCGTTGGATCGGGCGTTGCCGCCGCCGCGCCAGGCGTATACGCGGCGGCGGTGTCCGGCGATGGACCCGTACGCGGCGGTGGTCCAGGGGTGGTTGCTGGCCGATCGGGTCGCGCCACGCAAGCAGCGACATACCGCGCGGCGGGTGTGGCAGCGGCTGGTCGCCGAGCACGGCGCGGCGGTGGCCGAGGTGACGGTGTCGCGGTATGTCGCGCGCCGACGGGTGGAGTTGGGCCTGGACCGGGTTGAGGTGATGGTGCCCCAGATCCACCCGGCGGGCGCGGAGGCCGAGGTGGATTTCGGCGAGTTTAATGCGACGATCGCCGGCGCGGAGACGAAATGCTGGATGTTCGTGCTTCGACTTTCCCACTCTGGCAAGGCTTTCCACGTCGCGTTCGGCACTCAGGCGCAGGAAGCGTTCCTGGAAGGACACGTGCTGGCGTTCGAGTACTTCGGCGGCGTTCCGGCCCGTATTCGTTACGACAACCTGAAACCTGCCGTTATCCGGGTGCTGCGAGGTCGTGACCGCACCGAAGCGGAACGGTTTGTCGCGCTACGAAGCCACTATTGCTTCGACTCGTTCTTCTGCATCCCCGGCAAGGAAGGCGCTCACGAGAAAGGTGGCGTGGAGGGTGAGATCGGCCGGTTCCGCCGCCGGCATCTGGTCCCGGTCCCGGTTGTCGGGTCGCTGGCCGAGCTGAATGAGCTGCTCGCGGCCGCGGACCTGCTTGATGATGACCGGGTGATCACCGGGCGTGCGGTGACCGTCGGCGCGGCGTTCGCCGCCGAACTGCCCGCGCTCGCGGCGTTACCGGCCGAGCCGTTCGACACCGCCCGGCTACTGGAGGCCCGGGTCGATCTGCGGGCTCGGGTGTCGGTGCGCCAGTGCTACTACTCGGTGCCGGCCCGCTACGCCGGCCGACGGCTGCCGGTCCGCCTGGGCGCGACCACGGTGGAGGTGCTCGAGGGCCCGGCGGTGGTGGCCCGCCACGAACGCTGCACCGGCCGGTATGTCGAGGTGCTCTGTCTCGATCATTATTTGGAGGTACTGAAGAGAAAACCTGGCGCGCTACCCGGCGCGACCGCGTTGGCGCAAGCCAAGAAAGGCGGCGCGTTCACCACCGCGCACCAGCAGTACTGGGACGCCGCCCGCCGCGCCCGCGGCGACGCCGGCGGCACCCGGGCGCTGATCGAGGTCCTGCTCGCTCACCGCACGCTGCCCCGCCAGGCTCTGCAGGGCGCGATGGCCACCGCGGTCACCACCGGTGTGATCGACCCGCAGGCGGTCATCATCGACGCTCGTCGCCACGCCGACCGCCACGCCACCGACCCGATCGCGCCGGTCATCGCGATCGGGTCACTGGTCCGCTACGACCGGGCCGCCCCATCTTTGACCGCCTACGACGAACTCCTGACAGGAAACGAAAAATGAGCCCCCACACCACCGCGACCGGCACCGCGACCGGCACTGTGTCCGATACTGCCGCGTCCGCCGCGATCGGCGCCGCCGCCCGCGAACTGCACCTGCCCACCGTCCGAGCCGAAGCCACGCGCCTGGCTGAGATCGCCGTCCGCGAACGCCACACCCACCTGGGTTACCTCGCCGAGATCCTGTCCGCCGAACTCGACGACCGCACCTCCCGCCGCCGAGCCCGCCGGATCGCTGACGCACACTTTCCCCGCATTAAACGGATCGCGGAGTTCAACGTCGACGCCGTCCCGACCCTGGGCGCCGCGCAGCTGGCCACCCTCGCAGGCGGTGCCTATATCGACGCGGGTGAGCCGATCGTGCTGCTCGGTGACTCCGGCACCGGCAAGTCGCACCTGTTGATCGGGCTCGGGATGGCCGCCTGCGAACAAGGGCGCCGGGTCCGCTACGTGACCTGCGCGCAGCTGGTCAACGAACTCGTCGAAGCCGCCGACGAACGCGTACTTTCCCGTGTCGTCGGGCGTTACGGCCGCCTGGACCTGCTGCTGCTGGACGAACTCGGCTACGTCCAGATCGACCCACGCGGCGCCGAGCTGCTGTTCCAAATCATCACCGAACGCGAGGAACGAGCAAGCATCGCCATCGCGACCAACTTGCCCTTCAGCGAATGGGGAACGGTGTTCCCCGACCCGCGGCTGGTCGCCGCCATCGTCGACCGCGTCACCTTCAACGCCCACATCCTGGAAACCGGAACCGAGTCATATCGGCTACGCACCAGCAAAACCGCCGCCCGAACCAAACGCGCCAGCCGAGAAGCCAAACAATCCTAACCACCACAACGAAAGCAGCCACGATGCCCGACACGCACCTGGACACCAGCGACGCCCTCGAACTCACCGAACTCCTCCAACTGATCGCCGACTGGATCACCAACGACCACGACACCCTCAACGCCTCCCTGACCCGCTTCATCGGCAACCCCGCCTACAACGCCACCACCCTGCGCACCGACCTACACCGCTTCGTCTTCCTCCTGGGCGGCAACGACGGCGAACCCCTGTTCAAACCCGACCAGCAATAGCACCCAGATCAACCCCGCCGGGGCCAAAATTCGCGACGATCAGTGGGGCCAAATCACTTGACGACACTCAGAC
>JALYVZ010000407.1 GCA_030852965.1 Actinomycetota bacterium
CGAGGCTGGCGTTCGATTCCGACTATGACGCCGTCCTGACCGTCGCGGCCCGCCGTGACCGCCTCGACAAGGCGATCACGGCGATGGCCGCCAACAGCGAGTTCACGGACGTGGTGCACCGGTTGGGCTGCCTGCGGGGCATCTCTACCTTGACCGGGTTCGCCCTCGCAGTGGAGGTCGGTGACTGGTCCCGGTTCACCGGGGCCTCGATCGGGTCCTACGTCGGCCTCGTGCCGTGCGAGTACTCCTCGGGCGCCTCCCGGGTCCAGGGCGGGATCACCAAGACCGGCAACGGCCACGCCCGTCGGCTCCTGGTCGAGGCAGCGTGGCACCATCAACCCCGGTACGCCGTCGGGAAGACGATGCGCGAGCGGTGGGACCTGGCACCCGCCCCGGCCCGGGCCCGCGGCGACGCGGGCAACCGGCGCCTGCACAAGCAGTGGGTCCGGTTCAACGACCGCGGTAAACGCCACGTGATCGCCAACGTCGCCATCGCCCGCGAGCTGGCCGGCTGGTGCTGGTCCCTGGCCGTCATGGACTAAACCCCCAAGGACTGCTCGACTCCCCGGGCCGGCTGGCGGCAGCGCGTGGAGTGATCCGCGGAACACCTATGAGTAGCAGCAGGACTCACGTCCTCAACGCGACGCTCGATCCTAGAGATGCGGACCCGCTCCAGCCGAACAGCACCGTCCTGCGGTAACCAACCCGCGCATATCAGTCAGACCGCGCGTCGCCCTGACACGCACGCCAGCACAACCCGGAGCCGAGCAAGGAGGCGCCGACCAGACCACAATCCGGTCGGCGCCTCACCATGCCCACTTGACAGAACGCCCCTCAGTACAGCTAGGTCTCGCCTCCCGTGCCGGGCAGCAGTCACCGCACAGGAGTGTCCAACGCGGTTCGTCGTCGAGGATTTTGCCGGTTTCGGTATCGAACCCGAACCGGAGCAGATGCAGGTGGAATACTTGTTACATCGGTCGTTCCCGGCGCCGCATAGCCCCGGCTTGCCCCCCTGCGCCCGGTGTCCGGGTCGGTCCACATCCCCAGCCGACCGTGGTCGATCTGTGCCTCACTGCCCGGTTTGACCGTCCCGGGCCGCAGCACCCGCACCCGCGCCCGGCGGGCCTCCTCCGGCAGGTTCCCGCCCACCCACCGTCGCAGCGAGGCCACGGACGCATTCAGGCCGTGCTCATGCACCAGCCGCTGGTGGATCGTCGAGACCGTGACTTGAGCCGCCAGCTGGTCGGTGATGTAGTCCCGGTGCAAATCGATCGCCGGCCAGGTCACCTGCCGCAGACCCTTGTCGACCACGTCCGGGAACCACCGGCCGGCCGGCCGCGCCAGTCCGCCTCCGACATCGTCGGCGTCCCACCCGGCACCAGCCCCGCCGCCGCGACCCGCGCCAGGTGCTTACGCACCGTCTTACGGTCGATTCAAGACTGTCGGCAATCTGAGCCTGGGACCGGCCCGCGTCCCAGTGCACGTATATCTCGATCAGGTCGATCATCTGAAACGTCCTCCTCGCCACTTGAGCTCCCTCACTCACCTCGTCGGTGAGCGCGAGCCTGCTTCGGTTGGAGGCCACACCCGGGACGCCGCGCACGTCGTCCCCATGAGGAATTACGTGATCGGCGGGGGTGGGAACTACATGATCGGCAACCCTCAAACCTAGGGAATTGCGTGATCGGTGACAGCGACGGAAAAACGACCCGGTCCGGGTCTTACGGATCTTGACCGTCAGATCCCCGCTGGTTGTCGCGATCATCTTCTCGCGGCTGCCGTGGCGTTGGGTCCTGCAAGCCTGAGTGCGATGGTGTGGGGCCGGGACGATGTGATTTTGCGCCTCGGAGTCGATCAACGCCTGCAGGATCGTGTGCAACAAGGTCCGCATCAGCGAACCGTCATCAGCACTGCGGAGCGCCTCGCTCAACTCCAGCAGGGCAGACTCGTTCAGGGCCATCTCGTGAAACCTCTCCGCGCAGATGCATACCACCAAGCACGGCGAGCATCCAACCTTCAAAATGGGTGCCGTCTGAGGGTATGCATGCAGCCGGCCTCCAGAGAGCTGACCGGAAGGTGCTGCTTCATTGAGGGACTTGAGGCGGGGCTTGACCTTCACTCCCTCCTTGATCAGCGAGGGTCGTATCCTCGATGGTGAACTGACCTGTGAGGTTAAGTGCTTTCAATATCCGCAGCAAAGACTTCGGCGGGTTGCGAATGGTGAGACGGTCTCCTACCTGGCCTTGCGTCTCAATCAATGAGGCTAAGCCTGCCGCGTCCATGAACGGCACGTCGGACAGATCGAGGACCAGCTGTCGACCGTGGGTGGAGAGGGATGCGCGCCGCAGTTGCAGGCGCAGCCCGGTTGCGGTGGCGGCGTCGCACGCGCCGAAAAGGTGTAGCACCATGGGTTCGGCACCGGAGGGCGCGAGGACCTCGCGGCCTCGGCTGCGGTTCACAGTTGCTCGGCTCGTACAACAAAGGGGGTCGCCGCGATCGGGGTGTGGGACCCGGGTAGCAAGGCTAGTGCCTTGCGGCTGGCGCCAGTGGCAGACGCCCGCTCGAACCCCGGAAAGTGGCCGCCGAGCACGTCGTGCGGGCGGTTGATCATCCTGACCCACTCGGCGACCAGCGGCCGCAGCTTACTCATAGCGACGCCGGTATGCCGACGGGCATCAGATCGCTACGGTGCCGCTGGTCTGGGCGATGTAGGCGTCTCGCACCTCGCTCTCATCCGCACACGCGGTGAACATCCGTTTAGGTCTTCGGCCACGAATGTAGCAGACAGCAGACTCGACCGCGCTTGAGTCGTGGGCGACGCTGGCGTCTTGGCCTCGTACCCGATCGGATAACGGCGGCTGACGGGGTTCCCGACGGGGCGAAGCTGGAGAAGTAGGCGGCTGCCTGCACGCAGCGGGCTGCACTGAGTCACCTGTGGCTGGTGCTGCGCAAGGTGTCGACCGTAACTTAGAGACCGACCGAGGCGACGGGCTGCATCTGGCCGCGGCCAGATGCGCCCATATCGAAGTCCTTCACCGGGCCGTTCCACGGTGGTACGCCGGCCGCTGTGCGGCAATGGATCGCGTCATTAATGGTGCGCCCGAGTTCGCGCTCGTGCGGCACGTTGCCGGCGACGTGACTCACCCAGGGTGGCGGTTCGCGCTCGCGACGCTCGGCATCCGTGGCACCGAGTCGACTTTGGGGTTTGCCGCGGACGTTCTTCGCGTGGACGAGCCTGGAGCTGACCGTGGGCGCGCCAACCGCCACATGACAGGCCTCCCGGGCGCTGTCGCGGTGGAGGTCGTGCCTAAGTGGTGGGAT
>JALYVZ010000408.1 GCA_030852965.1 Actinomycetota bacterium
GCCCAGCGATGTGGGGCGGCCGCTGGCTCACTTCGCCTCCAACCTGCGCTACGAGCACCTGCTGCGCGACGCCCAGCAGGTGCGCCGGTACACCGACGTCCGCGCCTACACCTCACCGTGCCCGTCCCGGGCTGGAGGAGCTGGCCAGCGAGCAGGACCCGGCGGTGTCCGAGGCGTTCAGCGCGGCAGAGTACCACCGCGCGGTGAACCTGCTGGAGCACTTCTACAACGTGGTGCTCACCGACTGTGAACCGGCCTGATGCACTCGGCGATGTATGGGGTGCTGGGGTTGGCCGACGCGCTGGTCATCGTGTCGGCCGGCTCGATCGACGGGGCTCGCAGTGCCTCGGCCACCAGGACTGGCTCGACGTGCACGGCCACGGCGACCTGGTAGCGAAGTCGGTCTCCATGATCAACTCGGTGCGGACCTCGGCCGGGTGTCCGAGTACTTCGCCGCCCGCTCCTGGGCGGTGGTGCGGGTGCCGTTCGACAGCCACCTGGAAGAGGGCGCCGGGATCGACCTCGACCGGCCGTCCGCGCACACCCGGGGTGCGCTGCTGGAGCTGGCGGCCTCGGTGGCAGACGGTTTCCCGGCGAACTCGACCGCGACCCGGTAGCCACCCGGTCGTCACCGCCGGGCCGGGGGGTCCTCGCCTTCGCTGCGCAGCCGCTCACCGAGCTGGCGGAGGAACTCGGGGTCGTCGTCGGGTGCCACGGCCCGGCTCGGTCGCAGCCAACCGGTGTGCTCGGGGCGGTTTCGCGAAATCGCTTTCCACATCAGGGAACCCACCGCCATCGCTGAGGCCAGCGCGACGATGAACAGGAACAGCATGTGGACCACCTCCGACCTTCAGGCTAACCCAGCAGCGGCCCGGCCGTGCCAACCTGGGTCGGATTGGCCACTCCTAGGCGAACACTTAGCCGAATATCGGTGGGTTCTACGCTGTCGGGTGTGACGTCGAACGGGCCCGCCGCGCCGCCGCCTGGTGCCGCGGCACCGGTGGTGCGCTACGGGTTGGCCCGGGCTGCGCTGGTCGCGGCGGTCACCGCGCTGCTCGTCCTGGTCGGGGTGCCCTTGTTGGTGGCCTTGCTGGTGGCTCTGGTGGTGGCGGTCCCACTGTCGTTGCTGCTTTTCGCGGGCCTGCGGCGTGATCTCAACGAGGTATTGGCGGTGGCCGGGGCCCGCAGGTCCACCCAGCGGGCCCGGTTGCGCGCGCAGCTGCGCGGCGACGCCGACCCCGGTTCAGTCGAGGCCGACCCGGGTTTGGCCGAGGCCGACTCGGGTTCAGCCGACGCTGCTCAGGGCGAGCCCGACGGCGGTGCCGACCGACCAGGCGAGCAGCACCAGGGCGGTCTGACCGAGCACCCCGATCAACGGCCGGCCCCGGGCGCCACCGAGCACCGCCCGAACGGGTGAGACGGCCAGCGGCGCGGCGAGCAGACCGAGCAGCATCGGCAAGCAGCACAACCCGGTCGCCGCGCTGAGCAGCAACGGGGTGAGGACGAGCGCGGCGTAGAACCGTCTGGTCGCGGTCTCACCCAGCAGTACCGCCAGCGTGCGCTTGCCGCCCTGGCCGTCGGTGTCGATGTCGCGCAGGTTGTTCGCCACCAGCACAGCTGCCGATGCCATCCCCACACCGATCGCCGAGGCCAGCGCCAGCGTGCTCGTCCGCCCGGTCTGGGTGTATGCGGTGCCAAGCACCGCCACCGGCCCGAAGAAGATGAACACCGCCACCTCGCCCAACCCGAGGTAGCCGTACGGGCGCTTGCCGCCGGTGTAGAACCACGCGCCCAACACACAGAGTGCGCCGACCCCGAACAGCCGCCACTGCCGGCTCAGCACCACCAGCGCGGCCCCGGCCAGCAGCGCGAGCGCCAGCCAGCACAGCGCTACCAGGCGCACCGCCGCCGGAGTCGCCGCCCCGGAACCCACCAGCCGCATCGGTCCGGTTCGGTCGTCGTCGGTGCCGCGCACGCCGTCGGAGTAGTCGTTGGCGTAGTTCACCCCGATCACCAGTGCCACCGCGACCAGCAGGGCGAGCGAGGCCAATCCGGGGCGCGGTGACCCGAGCCCGACGGCCGCACCGGTGCCCACCAGTACCGGGGAGATCGCGTTGGGCAGAGTTCGCGGGCGGGCCCCGGCCGCCCACTGTGCAAGGGTCGCCACGGCCCACACGCTATCCCGCCCCGATCGCCAGGCGCCCCCGGGTGATCAATTCAACATCAGGCAGGTCCGAGCGCGGGCGAACCTGCGCCAGGTTGAGTTGATCAACGCGTCGGCGGTGCGGCCCCAGGCGTCAGTGGGTGCGACGGCCCGCTCGCAGCGCGGCGACCGTCCTCTCGACCCGGGCGATGCGGGTCGGAACCGCGATGCCGGTCGCGGTCTTGCCGCCCAGTTCGACGGTGCCGAGGAATCACCGGGGCAGTGTCTCGCTGAGCAGCCGGGCCACCGCCGCCCGGTCCGGCTTGCCCACCCCGCGCAGCGGCAGCTCGGCGACCACCCGCACCCGGCGGGGCACCGACCGCGGCCCCAGCTCGGCGCGCACCGCCGCAGCCCAGGTCGCCGGATCAGGGGAACCCTCGACGACGGGTTCGAGCACCACGGCGGCTGCCACCAGCTGCCCCCATTCCGGGTCGGTCAGCCCGACCACGCAGGACGCGCGCACGTCCGGCTGGGCGGTGAGCACCCGTTCCACCGCGGCCGGGTGCACCGACTCGCCGCCGGTGGTGATCACATCGTCGGCCCGGCCGAGCACGGTCAGGTGGTGGCCGTTCCAGTGCCCGAAGTCCGAGGTGCGGAACCAGCCGTCGACGAACGCCGACTCCGTCGCGGCCCGGTCGCCGAGATAGCCACTGGCCAGCATGGGCCCGGCGAGCTCGATGCGGCCGTCTGGGCCGAGCCGCACCCGCACACCGTCCAGCGGCAGCCCGTCGTACACACAACCACCGGCGGTCTCGCTCATTCCATAGGTGGTGACCACGTTGAGTCCGGAGCCCCGAGCCGCCGTAAGCAGACCGGGGGAGGTGGCCGCACCGCCGACCAGCACCGCGTCGAAGCTCCGCAACGCCTGGTTGGCCCGAGGGTCGGTGAGCACCCGGTGCAGCTGGGTGGGCACCAGCGAGGTGTACCGCCGCCCGCTCGCCGGCAGCCCTGCCGCGGCGGTGGCGAAGCTGTCCGGGCGGAAGCCACCCCGGATGTCCAGCACGGTCGGCGGGCGCCCGGCCAGCAACGCTCGGACGATCACCTGTGCGCCGGCCACGTGGTGCGCCGGCAGGGCGAGCAGCCATCGCCC
>JALYVZ010000409.1 GCA_030852965.1 Actinomycetota bacterium
GGCCGCCAGCCCAGCGCAGCAGCCACCCCGCCGAGCACCACCAGCTGAACGGCCACCACGCCCAGCACGGCCACCAGCCGGCCGGCCACCAGCAACCAGCGGGGCAGCGCGGTGGCGGCCAACCGGCGGATCACCCCGTAGCGGCGGTCGAACCCGAGGGAGATGGCCTGGCTGGTGAACGCGGTGGACAGTACCGCCAACGCGAGCACCGACGGCGCCACGCTCACCACCCTGGGTGCCGGTAGCGGCACGATGTTCACCAACGTCATGCCCACCAGCACCACCAGCGGGATGAGCAGAGTCAGTAGGACCTGCTCGGCGTTGCGCAGCGCCAACCGGATCTCCACGCCGGACTGCGCCGCCAACATCACGCCCAACCGGCCCCGCCCCGGGTCCGGAATGAAGGTCCCGGCCGGGAACCTCGCCGGAGAGCTCATGAGCGAAGCTCCCGCCCGGTCAGGTCCAGGAACACGTCCTCCAGGCTGCGCCGGGCGATCCGCACCTCGTCGGCCAGCACACCCTGCTCGGCGCACCAGCCGGTGACCGCGGCCAGCAAGTTCGGGCTCATCCGGCCGCGGACGAGGTAGCTGCCCGCGATCGGCTCCTCCGTCTGGTATCCGGCCGGCAGGGCGCCGGCCAGCGCCGCGAGATCCAGACCCGCTCTGGCCCGAAACCGCAGCTGCTGGTCACCGCTCTGCGCGGTCAACGCCGCCGGGGTGCCCTGGGCCACCACCCGCCCCCGGTCCAGGATCACCACATCATCGGCCAGCGCCTCCGCCTCGTCCATCAGGTGGGTGGTCAACAACACCGCCACCCCGTCGCGCCGAAGCGCGGAGATCAGCTCCCACACCAGCCGCCGGCCCTGCGGGTCCATCCCGGCGGTCGGCTCGTCCAGGAACGCCAGCTCCGGGCGCCCGACCACCGCGCAGGCCAACGCCAACCGCTGCTGCTGGCCCCCAGACAACCGCTTGAACGGGGTGCGGGCGCACGAGGTCAACCCGAGTACCTCGAGCAGCCAGTCCGGCGACAGCGGCCGCGCCGAGCACGCCGCCACCAGGCGCAGCATCTCGCCGGCCCGGACCCCGGGGTAGGCCCCGCCGCCCTGTGGCATCACCCCGATCCGGGCCCGCAGCCGGTCACCCTCCGCCAACGGGTCCAGCCCGAGCACCCGGACGGCGCCGGCGTCCGGGCGCTGGAAGCCCTCGCACAGCTCGACGGTAGTGGTCTTGCCGGCCCCGTTCGGGCCGAGCATCGCCAGCACGCTGGCCCGGGGCAGCCGCAGGTCCAGGCGATCGACCGCAAGCACCCGGCCGAAGTGTTTCACCAGCCCGTGGGCGTGCAGAGCGGAGTCCGGGTCCAGATCAGGGTCTTCGGGAACCACAGCTGCGTGCCTACCAGGGGATCCGGTGTCGGACCAAGTACAACGCCACGAACAGGATGATTGCGCCGGCCACGATCGCCATCGGCAGCTGGTAGGCGCGGAAGGCGAAGTCGGCGCCGGTGGGTGGTACCAGCAGCGCCACAATCGCGGACGCCGCCACGGCGAGCCGGCGGAACCGGATTCGGGCGTAGGACGCGGCCAGCGGAATCGCGCCCCACAACAGATACCAGGGGTGCACGGTGGGGCTGAGCAGCACTACCGCTCCGAGCCCACAGCCGACTCCGGTGACCGGGTCGAGCTGCCCGCGCAGGGTGGCCAGCAACAAACGCACACAGATGCACGCCGCGACCAATCCGCCCAGCGCCCTGGTCAGGGTGAGCACCTCGGTGGTGTGGTCACCGAGCCCGGCCAGAATGCCGATCTGACCGCCGACCACCCCGAGGTCCGTGCTCACCGATACCCAGCTGCGGATCAGGGTGGGGATGTCCAGGGTGTACACCCAGCCGAACCCCAGGCCGGTGCCGTAGGCGATGGTGGCCGTCACCGCCCCGGCCACCGCCGCCATCGCGGCGCCCACCACCGCGACATCGGCCGGCCGGCCGCCGCGCTGGCGGGCGGCATGCATCCCCAAGAATCCCAGGGCGAGCAGCGCCGGCACCTTCACCCCGCCCGCGCAGGTAATCAGTACGGTGCCCAGCAGGAGTCCCGACGGCCCTGTGCGGGACAGCCCGACCTCCAGCCCGACCAGCATCAGCCCGAGCATCAGCGACTCGTTGTGCACGCCGCTGAACAGGTGGAACAGCACCAGCGGGTTGGCAACCCCGAGCCAGAGCGCGGAGCGCGGGTCCAGGTTCAGCCGGGTGGACAGCCGGGGCAGCGCCCACACGATCCCGGCGATCCCGACCAGCGCGAGCACCCGGTGCGCGAAGATGCCCAGCACCACGTCGTTGCCGGTCAGCGCAGTGATGCCGCGACCGAGGAACAGGAACAGCGGCCCGTACGGCGCCGCCGTCGGACGCCACACAGTGGGGATGCTGCGGGTCAGCGGGTCGTCCACGCCGAGCGCGTCGGCCGGACCGAGCAGGTACGGATCAAGCCCGCGCGCGGCGATCGCGCTCTGGGCGAGGTAGCTGTAGACGTCCTTGCTGAACATCGGCGGCGCCACGAACAGCGGCAATGCCCACAGCGTCATAGTGCGGGTGATGAAGCCCTTGGGCAGCGGGGTGCCGCCGTTCTGGTCGCGTTTGAGCAGCCGCCCTAGCCACAGCCACCCCAGCACGACCATGGCCATGCCGGCGTAGGTGATCGCGATCGAGACGGTGGCGTTGCGGGAGGGCAGCCCGAGCAGGCGCAGGCCGAACGCCGGATTGGGTACCGGAACGGCCCCGGCGCCCAGCGAGCCGATCGCCATCAGCAGGGCGCCGGTCATGCCGAACCGGCGGACGGTGCGGGCGGAGGTCGGGTTGCCCGACTTCGGGGGAGCGTCGTCGACGATCTGCTCGCTGCCGACAGCCCGGCGCCGAGCTGTGCTGAGGTCGGGCGCCACCATGAATACGCAGCGTATGGCAGGCGTCGGGCGGCCCCCCCGGGAGGCCCCCTGTGGTGCAGGCATGGTGACGACGCTCACCCCTTCGGGGGGCCGCTTGGACGTGCGGCCGGAAATACGCAACACTGGTGTTGTGAAAACCACCGAGGGCTCGTCACCGGCGTTCGTTCCGGCGTCGCCGGTCCAGGCCGACGGTGGAGCTCGGGCGCTCAGCTCCGATGGGGGCACCCGGGTTGCGGTGGCCCGCCTGCTGATGGAGCGCGGCCCGGTCACGGCCGCCGACGTGGCTGCGGAGTTGCGGCTCAGCGGAGCCGCGGTGCGCCGCCACCTTGATGCGC
>JALYVZ010000410.1 GCA_030852965.1 Actinomycetota bacterium
GTTCGCGGGAGGTTGCGGCCCCAACACGGCGTGATCGAGACGCCATCAGGCGACGGGATGACCACCAAGCTCACGTGTCGGAGGCGCTAGGAGGCCGCTGAAAAACCCCAGTTTCAGCCCGACTCGGCGAGCAAACCTGCAGCTCAGCGACTTGCGTCGGGCCGCCAGTTCGACTTATTCAGCGGCCTCCTAGAAAGGCATTCAACGCCCGACACCAGCGCACCGCGCCACCACCAGGCCTCACACTCACCCTGACCCGGGCCAGCACCGCACAACGAACGGCACCCCGGCACTGCCGCCAGCGGTCACGGCCGGAGCTGACATAGCAGGTCCATCGATGCCGCACAATCCCCCGGACAGTCCTACTCTATAGTGGCTTCTGCATCTAGATTGCAATATGTGGGTTCCTATGCGGATCCTGTGGCAGCGGGTGCTAGCCAGTTCGAGCCTCGGAGGAGGAACGCGATGTCAGTGGGCGTACAGAGGATGACCTCGGCCGATGAACCGGAAGTGACCGATAAGCAGCGGATCAGATTCACCCGCGACGAAGTCCCTCGCCTTGCGGGGATGTTCGGGTTCATCGCGATGTTGCACGTGATCGGGTGGGGTTTGTACATCCACTACAACTCGCTCCCGGCGCTGCATAATGCCGTTGGCAGCGACGGCACGTTGGTCTACGCTGGCGCTGGGGTGCTGGCCTACACCTTTGGACTGCGGCACGCCTTCGACGCCGATCACATCTCAGCGATCGATGACACCACGCGCTATCTGCTGCAGAAGGGCAAACGGCCGTTGGGGGTGGGGTTCTTCTTCTCCCTCGGGCACTCCACGGTGGTGTTCACCTTCGTGACCGCGCTGGCGATCGTCGCGTCGCAGGCCACCGCGTTCCAGGACGCGTTCAAGACCACCGGGGGCATCATCGGCACCGTCGTGTCGGGGTTGTTCCTCTACTTGATCGCGGCGCTGAACCTGGCGGTCCTCGGGGGCATCTTGAAGGCGTGGCGGCAGGCCAAGCGCGGCGAGTACTCCCAGGAAGAGCTCGAGGAACTACTGGCCAAGCGCGGGTTCATGAACCGTATCTTCCGGGGCCGCTACAACAAGTTCATCAACAACTCCTGGCAGATGTACCCGGTGGGTTTGCTGTTCGGGTTGGGTTTCGACACCGCCACCCAGGTGGGTCTGATCGCGATCGCCGGCGCCGGCGCCGTCGTGGGTGGGCTGCCACCGTTGGCGATCATCGCCCTGCCGATCCTGTTCGCCGCGGGTATGTCGACGATGGACACCTTCGATGGGGTGTTCATGTCCAAGGCCTACGGGTGGGCGTTCGTGAGCCCCGTCCGCAAGATCTACTACAACATCACCACCACCAGTCTGTCGATCTTCGTGGCGTTCGTGATCGGCACCATCGAGCTGCTCGGGCTGCTCTCAGACCAACTCGGGCTCCAGGGCCAGCCCTGGGAGTTCCTGTCCAGCATCGACATCAACACCGCCGGGCGGATCATCGTGGGGGTCTTCTTCTTCGTCTGGATCGGAGCGGTCCTCTATTGGAAGGTGCGTAAGTTCGACGAACGCTACGGCGACGGAACCAGCGTCGGCGATGCCAGCGCTGGTGCCACCAGCACCGGCGCGAGCGCATCGCCAGCGGCCGAACAGATCTAAGGGCGCCACCGCCAGGCGCCTGTGACGGGGCCTGGCGGTGGTTGTCCAGCGGCCCTTATTGGCACTACCGGGAGGAGTTGGTCGCCTCGAATTCCCCCTCGCCACCACAACGTCGAGGAGGGCGTCCCGGCCAGCGCCCGGACCCCGACCGAGAGCAGGAACGACGACAACCGAGCGCCGCGCCAGAGCGAACTTCGAATTGTGCGTGCGGTAGCCGGAGTAGTCATCGCCACTATCGGTGAGCAAACGACGGGACAACCACCGGTTTGCTAGTAGTTGGCAGCAGCTACACTTGGGTATTCGATGGCCGGCGCGGCCATGGCGGCTTGACGCCCTCGGGTGTGCGAGTCGGCATCCGGCGGCTGCCATACTTTGGTGGCAGCGCCCGGGTGGGAGATGGGCTCGGCGCCAGCGAGGAGAACGAGGCATCCGATGGCGGCCCTGCCGGCCGGCCCCCCACCTGTAGGGGCTCCGCGATCGGAGATGGTTGCCGCGAACGTGGTGGCGCGCTGGCGGGCGATGGGCCGCCGCTGCACCCCCGGTAAAATGGCGCTGCTGCGAGTACTCGCCGACCACGCACCGGAGCATCTGAGCGCGTCCACGCTGTGCCGGCTGGTCAACGAAGCCGGCTGGGCGGCCGTGATCTCCGGAGTGCACAAAGCGTTGAGCGACTTCACCACCGCTGGGCTGACTCACACCCTGCACACCGCCGGGCCGGTGTCCTACGGATTGGCCCATCCCGCCCATCATCACGCCATCTGCGAGGGCTGCGGCGCGGTCACCGAAATCCCTCCCGACACCCTGATCGCCGCGATCGCCGCGGCGCGGCGCGCAACCGACTACCTGCTGCTCCCCGGCGGGCTCACCCTGCACGGGCTGTGCCCAGCCTGCCTGGACTAAACCAGCCACCACTGATCAGCACCCCTGGTCATCTCCTGCCCCCCTGGAGGCCGGCGCCTGGGGCGCCCCGACGCCGCTGCCGTTCAACTACCTCCACTATCCGTGGACGTTCCTGCTGCCCGACGGCCAGCTGTTCATCGCCGGACCGCAGAAGCCCGCCCGCCGGGTTGACTGGACCACCAACCCGGTGCCCGGATCCACCCGCCGCGCGGTCAGGCAGACCGCAGCGCCGAGCCGAGGCACCAGAAAGGCATCAAACGGTCCAGCACCAGGGCATCTGAACTGACACCAGACGGCACGTTGACCAGCCCGGACGACACTCATAGACACCACACGTCACCCGGAATCCGCCTTCGGGACGAAGAGGCCGACTGCCGGATCTGCAAACGCCGGATCACACGCACCGGCCCGTCATCTACTTAAAGAGGCCCACCGCTCGGGAGATGACCAACGCGATCACGATCAGCGAAACCGCCGACTGTACTAACATTGCCATCTTCGCCCATCGCGCCAGCGGCATCGTGTCGGTCGGACTGAACGAGCACGCATTCGTGAAGGACACGTAAAGATAATCGGGGAATTTCGGCTCCCAATGCGACGGTGAGAGTTCAGGATTCTGCATCTGCGGGAATGAGAAGTCTGGATGCTCAGCCTTACCCAGTGCCCGGTTTAGCGGGCCTCCTTGATCGAACTCCCAGT
>JALYVZ010000411.1 GCA_030852965.1 Actinomycetota bacterium
CGCCACCCCCGCTCGGGGCGGCTCCACGATGTTGACCTGGGCGTTCATCCTGCTCACCGTGGCGGCGGTGGTGGTCGGGGTGTGGGTGGTGCGCAACGCGCTGCGCGGCAGCCCACCCGCGCCACCGCCGGCGGGCGTGCACGCCGGCGGTGACCGGTGCGGAAACCAGCCGATCGGCGCGGAGGTGATCGTCACATGCGACCGGTACTGAGTGCGCGCGCCGGGACAATGGTGTGCTGGTCAGGCACCGGGACCCACGTCGCGCTCCGGCATGCGGCTGTCGGGCGCGGCTACGGCACTGGTGGGCGCTCGATGCGGGGCAGAACTGCGCGCAGTATCGTCGCGTGGCCAGCCGACAGGCATGATGAACACCGTCCAGGACTAGGGAACCAGTATCCATGACCAGCTCGCGTCTGCTCTCCGAACGCTACGAGCTCGGCGACACGCTCGGCTACGGCGGCATGTCCGAGGTGCACCGCGGCCGGGATGTCCGGCTGTCTCGGGACGTGGCGGTCAAGGTGCTGCGCGCCGACCTGGCCCGCGACCCACAGTTCCAGCTGCGTTTCCGTCGGGAGGCACAGAACGCGGCCGCGTTGAACCACCCGGCCATCGTCGCGGTGTACGACACCGGCGAGACCAACGGCGAGATGGGCACGCTGCCCTACATCGTCATGGAGTTCGTCGACGGCCAGACCCTGCGCGAGATCGTCAAGGGCACCGGGCCGCTGTCCCAGCAGCGGGTGCTCGAGGTCATGGCCGACGTCTGCGCGGCACTCGACTTCAGCCACCGGCACGGGATCATCCACCGGGACGTCAAGCCGGCCAACGTGATGATCACGACCGCCGGTGCGGTGAAGGTGATGGACTTCGGCATCGCCAGGGCGCTGTCCGACAGCCAGAACATGACCCAGACCGCGGCGGTCATCGGCACCGCCCAGTACCTCTCCCCCGAGCAGGCCCGCGGCGAGGCTGTCGACGCCCGCAGCGACGTCTACGCAGCCGGCTGTGTGCTGTTCGAGCTGCTCACCGGCGAGCCGCCGTTCTCCGGGGACTCCCCGGTCGCGGTCGCCTACCAGCACGTGCGCGAGGACGTCCGGCAGCCTTCGGAGGTGAACCCGGACGTCGGCCCGGAGTTGGACGCCGTGGTGCTCAAGGCGATGAGCAAGAACCCGGCCAACCGCTACCAGTCCGCCGCCGAGATGCGCACCGACCTGGTCCGGGCGCTGCGCGGGCAGCGTCCACTGGCACCGCAGGTGATGAGCGAGGACGAGCGCACCGCGCTGATCACCGACGGCGGCGCCGGCACCCGCGGGCTCGGCGCGGTCACCAACCGACACACCGCGCCGCCGGCCTGGGACGAACAACGGGCTGCTCGGCGGATCACCGGGAAGAAGGTCGGCACGGTGCTTGGCGCGGCCGCGGTGCTCGCGCTGATCGTGTTCGTGGCCACCCGTCTGTTCGGTGGCCCTGGCGCTCCCGAGCAGGTCGGCGTGCGGGATGTCGCCGGCAAGGTGACGGAGTCCGCTCGCGAACAGCTGATCAGCCAGGGCCTCAAACCGACCATCAAGACCGTCCCCTCGCCGGACTCCCCGCAGGTTCCGGCCGGCCAGGCCATCAGGACCGAGCCGCCGGCTGGTACCCAGGTGGACAAGGGCAAGGTCATCGACCTGTACATCAGCAAGGGGCCGGCCCAGGTGAGCGTGCCCAACCTGACCGGAAAGAGCCAGGCCGACGCCCAACAGGCCCTGCTGTTGCTGAACCTCACGCTGGCCCCGACGCCGACCCGCGCTCCGACGTCCGACCCCAACCAGGTCGACAAGGTGATCGACCAGAGCCCCAAGCCCGGCCAGAACGTGCCCGGCCAGTCTCCGGTGACCATCACGATCGGGCAGAAGCAGCAGAGCGTCAAGATACCGGCGGGCATCCTCGGCGAACGGGAATCGGACGCCCGCGCCCAGCTGGAGGCCCTTGCATCCGGGCTGACCGTGAACAGCACCCGGGTGGACGGACCGGGCGAGCCGGACACGGTGTACGACACGGACCCGAAGCCCGGTAAGGACGTGCCGGTCAACGGCACCATCACCATGACGATCACTCGGGGCAACGAGGACACGATGCCCAACGTCCTCGGCAAGGGTCTCGACGACGCCAAACGCATGCTCAAGGACGCCGGGGTACGCAGCTCGAACATCGTCATCGAGCGCGCCCAGGTGAACGACGCCAACCAGGCCGATCGCGTGATCAAGCAGTCCCCGTCAGGCGACGGCCAGGGCATTCCCCGGGACAGCGACGTCACCCTCACCGTCGGCGAGTACAACGGTTGACCCCCCGAAATACCGACGTGACGGGTAGCCCCGTCGCGCGCGATGCTGGCGCGATGCACTCCTCCGCCGATGCGCGCTCCACCGAGACGCGCTCCGCCGAGACGCCGCGCGGCCCCAATGCGCGCTCCGCCGAGACGCCGCGCGTGCTCGTGGTCGACAACTACGACAGCTTCGTCTACAACCTCGTGCAGTACCTGGCCCAGCTGGGCGCATCGGTGGTTGTCCGGCGCAACGACGTCGTCGAGCCGGACGAGCTGGACGACTGCGACGCGGTGCTGGTCAGCCCCGGTCCGGGTACCCCGGAGCGGGCCGGTCGGTCGATGGAGGTGATCGCCCGCGCCGCCGAGCGGGGGCAACCGGTGCTCGGGGTGTGCCTCGGTCACCAGGCCATCGGCGCGGTGTGGGGCGGGGTGATCGAGCGCGCCCCGGAGCTGCTGCACGGCAAGACCTCGCTGGTCTACCACGATCGCGTCGGGGTGCTGGTCGACCTGCCCAACCCGTTCACCGCGACGCGCTACCACTCGCTGACCATCCGCCCGTCCTCCGTACCGCCTGAGCTGGAGGTGACCGGCCGCACCGAGAGTGGCGTGATCATGGCGGTGCGGCACCGAGGGTTGCCGGTGCAGGGCGTCCAGTTCCACCCCGAGTCGGTGCTCACCGAAGGCGGCCACCGAATGCTCGCGAACTGGCTGGCAAGCTGCGGCTACCCGGTCCCCGAGCCCACGATCGCCCACCTGACCGCAGAAGCAGCCGCCCTCCTCAACCCTGGTACCCGCCGCTGAACAAGGCGTCGTTTCACGATGTGGACTGGTTCTTGTGGTAGGGAGATGGGCGTGGTTGTTCACTCTCCGCTCGCGGCCGGGGAGTGCGCGGTCAGGTCCGTGAGAGTGTCCTCACGGCTGTTGGCCGCACCCCCGCCCGC
>JALYVZ010000412.1 GCA_030852965.1 Actinomycetota bacterium
GCAGTGCGCGCTGCCGCACCGCCCCTCCGCGCAACGCACGCTCCGCTCGGACCGGGCCGCCCTGGTGTTCACCGAGCCGAGCGAGCCGACCGACCCGGGCGCCGGCTCGACCGACACCTCGGCGAAGCCGATCGCCGGCTTCGGCACCGGCCCCGGGCAGAACCCCCGGGCAAAGGTCACCGGCACCCTGGGCCGCGCGGACAGCGCGGTCACCTTCGCCGTGCCGCTGCGTGCCGACGAGGTGTTCTCGGCCACCGTGCGCGGCGCCGGCGGCACCCTGGAGGTACGCGACCCGAACGGCACCCTCGTCGAGGGCTCTGGGATCGACCGCTCGGGCATCTACCCCAGCTCGTCACCGCTGCTCGGTGGTGGGAACGCCACGGTCGACCACGTCGCGGCCGTCACCGGCACCCACACCATCACGATCCGACCAGCCAAATCCGGTGCGTCCGGGTCGGCCGGTGCGTCCGGGTCGGCCGGGTCGGCCGGTGATGCGGTGGCACCGGCACCCTCGGCGGCTCCGGCACCCTCAGCGGCGGCTCCAGGTCCGGCGGCGGCCCCGGCACCCGACGCTCCCGAAGCGGCTGCGGCTTCCTCGGCGGCCCCGGCACCCGACGCTCCCGAAGCGGCAGCCCCAAGCTCACCCAATCCTCCGGCGGAAGGCACGACCGGGACAGCCGGGACGACCGGCGCAGCCGGCGTGACCGGCACGACTGGCGGCCCGAGCACCTCAAGCACCGCGAAACCAGCCCCAGCCGGCCGGTCCTACCAGGTTGAGCTGGGCATCTTCCGACCAACCACCGCCGCCCAGCAGAAGATCGTGCTGGAGTTCACCGGCGCCACCATCGACACCCGCCGCTTCGGGCTGGAGACGGCGAACAACCAGGTCAAGCTGAGCCCGCTCAGCGCGTTCCTGGCCGGCTTCGGGCTGACCGCCGCCGACCAGCCCGCGCTGATCGCCCGGATCACCGACACCGTGCGGGAGAACATGTCGGAGGCTCTCGGTGGCGGCACGGTCGACGTGACCAGCGCCGACCAGCCCGGTGCGTCGACCTTCGGCAAGCCCGGGGTCAGCCGGGTGGTGATCGGCGGCAGTTCCAAGGAGGCGGGCATCACCACGGTCGGTCTCGCCGAGTCGGTAGATCCGGGCAACTTCGCCAAGGAGGAGACCGCGCTGGTGCTGCTGGACCGGCTCAGTGGAGCTGTCGCCAACCCGGCCGCCCTCAGTCATTACCTGCCGGCCAACGTCGACAAGAAGACGCGGGTCGAGTTCGTCGGCCGGGCAGTTGGCAACATCGCCTCACACGAGACCGGACATCTCCTGGGCAGCTGGCACACCGACGCCGCATCCGGCAAGCACGACCTGATGGCGCCCGGGGACGTGGTGGGTGCCTTCGGTTTCGGCGCCGACAAGATCGGCGGCACCAGCGACGACGTTCGGAGCCGGTTCGCGCAGGACACCTTCGCACCCCAGGAGGGTTTCACCGGCACCGAGGACACCCACAACCGCACCGTCGTCGGCTTGCGCGGCTCCCCGAACCCAGGCTGATGGCGCGATGGCCCCGCGCGTCATCAGCACCCGGTCAGCCGTACTCGTGTCGCTCGAACCGGCCCGCTCCGCCTCGGCCACGGCAAGGATCCGCGTGGCCCGGGCCGGGATCCTTACCCCGCCCGGTCGACGTTGGGCCGCACGGGTCGTCCGACAGCCAAACGATTGTCAGTGCTCGCGCGGCAGGCAACGCTGACGAAGGTGAACACCCGAGCGACCACGTCCTTCCGCCGCTACCGGGTGCTGCTCGCGGTGGCCCCGGAACGTGCAACCCCCGGCCTGCTGCGGGCCCTGCGGGTAAACGAGTTCGACCTCAACGTGATCCACGACGGTACCCGGGTGCTGGACTCCGTGCGGGCCGCCACGTTCGCCGCCGTGGTACTTGAGGCCGGGTTGACCGGGTTGGACACCACCTCGGTGCTCACCGGACTGACCCGGCTGGCCCCGGACACCCCGGTGCTCGCGTTGAGCCCCCGCGAAGGTCGTGACCAGCTGGTGGCCCGGCTGCGCGGGGATCGGGACGACTTCCTGACATGGCCGTTCAACACCGAGGAACTGGTCGCCCGGCTGCGGTTGCGGGTGCGGCTGGGCAGCCATGCCGGCGAGGAGCGGTCGCTGACCCGGCACGGCGATATCATGGTGGACACGACGCTGGGCCTGGTCAGCGTAGACGGGCAGCTGGTCACGCTGACCCCGACCGAGTTCGCGTTGCTGACGATCCTGATCAGTAACCCCGGCCGGACGCTGTCCCGCGAGCAGCTCACCGCGATGCTGTGGCGGGATCCGCCAGCGTCCAACGTCGTCGAAGTGTACGTCGGCTACCTGCGCCGCAAGCTCGGCTCGGACCGGATCCGCACGGTGCGCGGCCAGGGATACCTGCTGCAGGAGTGAGGGCTTCTCAGGCGGCGCGTTCGGCGGCCAGGAGTTCCTGGTTGGGGAGTTCCTGGTTGGGCCAGCGCAGGCGCATTACCACCCCCTCCTCGCGGCCGAGCGTGGAGGCTCGGTTGCGGGCCGCCGGCTTAGCGGAACCGACCACCGACGCGGAGTCCCGACATCCCCACCCGGCGGCCCCCTCAAGGTGTCTGTCGCTCCGGTCGGCCGGTTGGGCCGGCTGGGCCTGCTCAACTGGCTGGGCCGGTTCGGCCGGTTCGGCCGGCTGGGCCTGCTCAACTGACTGGGCCGGTTCGGCCGGCAAGGCGTTCGGTGTGGCGAACGGCGATGTCGACGCACTGTCCGAGGCGGGGAACGGGACGGCATCGGCGGTTCGAGACCGGGCTGACGGCACCAGCTTGAGCCCGGGTGGCACCGTCTTGGGGGTCCGGGGGGCGGTGAGCGGCGACGTCGCACCTACCTGCGTACCCGGCGTGATGCCGGCCGTCGAACCCGGCCCTACACCAGCCGCCGTACCCGACCGGACACCGGGCGACGAGCCTGTCATCGGCGAGCGGCCGGCGGCCGCGCTACTCCGTTGTGCCGGCGAGGCTCCGGCCGGTGTGCCCGGCACGGAAGCAACGCTGAGGGGAAGCTCGGGCGCCGACGCCCGGCGAGCGTCCAAGCGCGCCGGTACACAGGTGGGGCGGGCGGCCAGGCGGGCTGCGGCGATCTTGGCCTGGCGCGCGCGATCGGCGGCGTTCGACGACGACCCGGCGGGCGCTGGAGGCACACC
>JALYVZ010000122.1 GCA_030852965.1 Actinomycetota bacterium
GAGTTGCCGCCGCGGCCCGCGGCGCCAAGGCCGCCGAGCGGGAGCTGGAACGCAAGCAGCGCTCGCGGGCCACCCGCAACCAACGCGACAGCCTGGACCGGGCGCTGGTCGACCTGGCCGGGTTCTATCGTGACGTGCTGACGGTCCGTTTCGACGCGTCGGTCGCGCTGACCCACCCGGACCGTGCCGCCGACGCCCGCCGGGCCGCATCGCTGTGGAGCCCGGAGTCGGCACTGCGCCGGCTGGAGGCCGTGCTGGCCTGCCGGGAGGCACTGGAGCTGAACGTCAAACCGAGGATCGCCGTCGAGGCCATGCTCACCACGTTGTACACCGGCTGATCGGCCGACGCAGCGTCGGTCTCTCAGCCGGAGGGACCTCAGAACGTGTCAGGAAAGTTGATCTGCTCGGCGTATCCTCCCGCGATTTCGGGCGGGTGGTGATCATGCTGGGTAAATGGGTGATCATGGTGGAAGGCGTGGGTACCCGTCGGATCTGACCGATGCGCAGTGGGCGCTGGTGGAGCCGTTGTTGCCGGCGCCGCGGGGCGGGCGGGGGTTGGGTCGGCCGCTGACCCATCCCCGCCGGGAGATCGTCAACGCGATCTTGTGGATGGCTCGGGGCGGGTGTTCCTGGCGGCAGCTACCGGGTGATCTTCCGCCCTGGGGGACGGTGTATGACTACTTCGCCCAGTGCAGCGCCGACGCCACGGTGGACCGCATTCATGATCGGCTCCGGAATGGGGTGCGTGACGGCGCGGGCCGGGATCCGATGGCCTCGGCCGGGATCGTCGATGCCCAGTCGGTCTAGGGCGCGGACACCGTCGGTGCGGGTAGTCGTGGGTATGACGCCGGGAAGAAGATCAACGGGCGGAAGCGGCCCATTGTGGTGATCGTGGTGCTGGTCACCGCGGCGTGCGTGCAGGACCGCGACGGCGGGGCACCGGTCCTGGGCCGGGCCCGGATGGCGATGCCCTCCCTCGCGCTGGTGTGGGCCGACGGCGGCTACACCGGAAAGCTGGTGACCTGGGTCGAACGACGGCCGCGGATCCTGCTCGACATCGTGCGCAAACCCGAGGACCAACGCGGGTTCTCGGTGCTGCCACGACGCTGGGTCGTCGAGCGGACCCTGTCCTGGATCACCGCGCACCGCCGCCTCGCCCGCGACTACGAGCGCACCCCCGAGCACTCCGAAACCTGGGCCAAGTGGGCCATGATCGGAATCATGACCCGCCGCCTCGAACCCGGTCCAGGCCACCGACCATGGCAGAAAACAGCCGCAGCCTGACTTTCCCGACACGTTCTCAGAAATAGGCACGCAAACCGCATGCAACACATGCAACCCGGGTGCTCGTTCCGCAAGCCTTCGCCGGGGACGAGCTCCTGAGACAGCGATCTCGCGACGATCACCGGAGCTGTCCCGAGGTGTCGTCCGGTCAGCCCGCACGGTCCTCGCCCCGGAACCGCTTTGCGACCCGGGCCAGGTCCCGGCTGGCCAGACGTTCCTCCCGAGCCGCCTCGGCCGCGCCGCTCGGATAGCCGAGCTTCACTGCCCGCCGGTCGGTCGAGTCGTGCAGGAACACGAACGAGTACAGCAGCCCGATCACCATGCCGGTGACCGCGGCGGACACCCGCACCGACATCGCCCCCGGCAACACCAGAACCAGCCCCACCGCCACCGGAACCGCCGGCACCAGCAGCCGGGCCAGATGCCGCAACGGCCAGGTCCGACAGGTCAGATCGCGGAACGCCCACTCGTGGTAGCGCTGGTTCAGCCGACCGGTCACCGCGTACCAGAGCCAGGCGCTCACCCATGGCCGGCGCGGTTTGCTTGTGCGCACATTCCAGTAGTACGCCTGCGCGACCGCCAACGCAGCCCGCCACGGCCGTGACCTCCGCGACGCCCGGCCGCTCCCCGGGCGCCGCGAACGTCCGGGGGCGGGCCGACTAGACTCGGCCCCGCACCATCCGCCGCCTTAGCTCAGTTGGTTAGAGCGACGCACTCGTAATGCGTAGGTCTGGGGTTCGACTCCCCAAGGCGGCTCCACACGTGACCAGCGGTTTCCGGATCGGGCCGCCTCGATGGTCCATCCAAGGGAGCAGTTGGGGTAGCAGTTCATCTGCTCACTCGCCCCACAGCGCGGCACCCATTCGGACGGCGGCATCCCTGGTCACCTGGTCTCCGACGTGCGTGTATGCCTCGGTGGTCCGCGCATTCGAGTGACCGAGGATGCGCTGGATCGCGTGGACGTGGACGCCCTGTTCGAGGAGCAGCGTGCCGGCGGTGTGCCGGCCATCGTGCAGCCGGACCTGGTGAACATCGGCGCGGCGCCCCACTCGGCCCAGTCCGCACGCGGATCGATCGGGCGGCCGTTCGGCTGGCAGAACACCAAGTCCCAGTCCTCCCATCGAGTGAGGTCAGAGACCGACGACGGCAGGCGGAGCGATCTGCCGTTGTCGGCCATGCGGTTCATCAGATCGAACGCCGCCTTTGCCCCCACGTCTCCATCGGCGACAGCCATCTTCACCAGATCGATCGTCTCGTAGGTGGTGATTCCCTGGAACCCTGCGTAGCGCACGGCCTCCTGGTCGTCGGAGATCCACCATGCGCCAATGAACTCGGTCCACTCCTGGATCACGAATCGGGTCTGGGCTGCGCCGAGATACCGTCGCGGTTCCTCGTCGGTGCCGCCGAAGACCGCGCGACGGATGCGGTTGACCCGGGGGATGTCTTGTCCGAGGTGATCTCGATGGGCTCATCGAGCCAGCCGCCGGAGGGTAGCGCCGCCAATGCCGGGATGAACCGGACCGACTGCGCCGCCTCGTCGGTACGGCTTCGGTCCAACTGCCGCGACCGTTGAGCACCGTCTGAAGCAGGTCCAGTCGACCGACCACCGCGAAGTTGCACAACACCGTGTTATCCGGGAAGAGAAACGTGCTCACGAGGCGTGGTACGACCCGTTCTCCCGTTCGAGGGAGCGTCTCAGGCTGTCCACGTCGGCACCGATCAGGTTGGCGTACGGCCGAAGCGTGGCTCGACCGGCATCATGTGCCGCGTACGTGTCCTGGGCCAGCAACCCAGGCGGCCGGGGCCTGCTTGCCTCCGCTACCAGCTGAGCGAACTCGGCTCGGCGGCCCGCTATAGACGCCGCCATCCGCCCGGTCAGGGTCCGGAATCGATCACAGGCACCCGCGTCGATCAGTCGAAGCTCCTTCAACCGGTACGCCAGCGCCGACGGTGTGACGACCAGGTCGCAGGCCAGGGTTGCGAAGGTCTCCTCGGTGAGGCCCACGGTCCCGACAGCGGTCCGCAGCGTCTCCTCCGGCATGAGGAAACACGCGGCGAAGGCGTTGGCGCGCATCTCGCTCGGAGTGCGCCGCCCCGCTTGATCGAAGACGTCGACGTCGAGGTGCACGCCCTGGTCGTCACCGGCCAGTAGGTGGCCCAGCTCGTGCGCGAGGGTGAACCGCTGCCGGGCCGGCACCTGCGAAGTCGCGAGAACAATCAGCTTCACCTCGTCCGACGAGGTTGCCAGGCCGTCGAAGTCGCCACCGAGATCCAGGACCGCGACGTCGGCGCCGAACTTGGTCTCGACCAGATCTGGCAGTTCCGTTTTGTGGCCAGCGCTGCCGAACTGGCCGACTTGATCGAGCGCGGCCCGGGCGAGTTGAGCGCCCTGGGCTGTCCAGCCCCCGGATAGGAGACCGATGTCGAGCGGACTCCAGGGCTGGGGAAAGCCGAGTTCGGCCATATCTGAGCGCATCGTGCTGAGGCACTTGGCTTCTCGGATCGCAGCTGCGGCGCTGCCGCCAGTGGTACGAGCCGCGAGGGCGAGCGATCGCAATGCTCGTTCAGTATTGCCGCCGGGAAGCCGAGTGGCGGTGCTCGGGGATCAAAGCGGCGAAGGGGGACCTGGTGACGCTCGCACCTGAGCGGATCGACAGCGGCGATAAGCGCGTGCCCCCGGCGCCCGAGCCCGGCCAGATCGTAAAGGTACGTGGTTCCACCTGGGCCGTGGCGGACGTCCGCGAGCAGGGACTGCCGCGCAGCCCCGCCGACGAAGGGGCCGCTCACCTGACCCACGTGGTGAGCCTCCAGTCGCTGGAGGAGGACCGTCTCGGCGAAGAGCTCGCGGTGGTGTGGGAGCTGGAGGTCGCGCACACCGTGGAGCCCGACCAGGGACTCCCGGAACGGGTGGAGGAGTTCGACGACCCGAACACGCTGGCCGCGTATGTCGACGCGGTGCGCTGGGGGGCGGTCACCTCCGCCGACGCGGACTCGTACCAAGCGCCGTTCCGCAGTGGGGCGAAGGTCGAGGCCTACCAGCTCGAACCGTTGCGCCGGGCGCTGCAGTCGTCCCGGACGAACTTGCTGCTTGCCGACGATGTGGGCCTGGGTAAGACGATCGAGGCCGGCCTGGTGATCCAGGAGCTGTTGCTACGCCACCGAGCCCGGACGGTGATCATCGTCTGCCCGCCCAGCCTGGCGCTGAAGTGGCAAGCCGAGATGCGGGACAAGTTCGGGCTCGACTTCGTCATCGTCAACAGCGAGCTGCTGGCCGCGACCCGACGTAGCCACGGGCTGGCGGCGAACCCGTTCCGGCTGCATCCCCGGGTCATCGTGAGCATGGCGTGGCTGCCGTCGCTGCGCGCCCAGCGGCTGCTGCGCAGCGTGTACGCCGACGCGGCGGACACCACGCTTGCCCGCCGGTTTGCCTTCGATGTGCTCGTGGTCGACGAGGCCCATCACATCGCGCCTGCCAACCCCGCAGCGGCGGGTGGCCGACGCGGGTACGCCGTGGATAGCCACCGCACCACCGCGACCCGCGCGCTCGCGGAACGGTGCGAACACCGGCTGTTCCTGTCCACGACACCGCACAACGGCTACTCCGAGTCGTTCACCGCGCTGCGGGAGATGATCGACGGTCGCCGGTTCAGTCGGGGCGCGATGCTCGACGAGAAGGCCCTCCGTGAGGTGACGGTGCGCCGGCTCAAGGCCGAGCTGACCGAGAAGAACTTCCAGCCTCGCCGGATCTCCGTGATCCGTTCACCCCGAGCGACGACGAGCAGGACCGGTTCGCGGCGAGCACCTTCGGCCGGCCACGAGCCAGACCCGCGCTCGCGTCCGCCGCCGCTGCCCGGTACCCGCAACGACCACCGTGACGAGCAACATCACGCGAGATCACCGACGGATCACGCCCCAGCCGCCGCGCGATCTCCTTGTACTCCAAACCCTGGGCCAGACCACGGGATATCTCCTCCCGATCCGACAACAACAACATCACGCGCACAGCGGGCATCCTGTCCCACGACCCAACAAGATCAAATGATACGACCGGCTGAGCCCAGGCCCCGACGAAACCTACGGATCTGACCACTTAGAATTGCCGGGTGAATCTGCTGCCCACGCTGCCGTTCTGGGCCGAATTGTTAATCTTCGTCGGCAGCGCCATCGTCATCTGGGTAGCCGGGATCTCGCTGTCGGACTACACCGACATTCTCGCCGAGCGACTGCACCTCGGTCAGGCCCTCGGTGGGCTGATCCTGCTCGCGGTCGCAACGAATCTGCCGGAGATCGCGATTACCTACAGCGCTGCGGCCAGCGGCCAGCTCGACGTCGCGGTCAGCAACATCCTCGGCGGGATCGCGATCCAGACGGTGGTCCTGGTGGCCCTTGACGCGTTCGGCGTGCGAGAACGCCGGCCGCTGACCTACCAGGCCGCGAGCCTCGTCCTGGTCATCGAGGGAGCCGTCGTCCTCGCCGTCCTGGTCGTGGTCGTGATGGGCACTCAACTGCCCAAGAACCTGGTCTTCGCCCGGCTCAGCCCGGATGTGGTGCTCATCGCCGCGGTGTGGGTGGTCGGGCTGCTCCTCACCCAGCGCGCCAGCAAGGCACTGCCCTGGTCCGACAGCGGGGAAGCCCCCGACTCCCAACCCAAACCCCGCGGTCACTCCCAGAAGGCACGCGCCGCCGATGCAACCCGCCGCAGCGTGAGCACCGCCCGCGCGGCACTGATCTTCGCCGCCGCCGCCGTCGCGACCCTCGTGGCTGGGGCGTTGGCCGAAGAGAGCGGCACCGCCGCCGCAGACCACGTCGGCCTTTCCGGGGTGCTGTTCGGGGCGACCGTCTTGGCCGCCGCCACGTCCCTGCCCGAGCTGTCGACGGGCTTGACGTCGGTCAAGCAGGGCGACTACAAACTCGCGTTCGGCGACATCTTCGGCGGCAACGCGTTCCTCCCGGTACTTTTTCTGCTGGCCGTGCTGGTGTCCGGCAAAGCTGTTCTACCGAACGCGCACGCCTCCGACATCTACCTCACCGGCCTCGGCGGCCTACTGACAATCGTCTATATGGCCGGGCTGTTGTTCCGCCCCGCCAAGCAACACGCCCGCCTCGGCATCGACAGCATTGCCGTGCTCGTCCTCTACGCCATCGGAGTTCTCGGTCTTATCGCCCTGCCCAACTGACCCCAGCTTGCCTGGGACAAGATGACCGAGAAGTTCCGCAACTACTTCACCGACGAGCAGATCACCGCCCAGCAGCGCCGTGAGCGGCTCGGCGAGGACTACATCACCAAGCCCAGAACGAGTGGCCGCAACTGATCGGCAAGATGCGGCCGAGATGGACGCCGGCACCGACCCCGCTGAGCCCCGCGTCCAGCCGCAGTCACCGTGGACTGCCACAATCATTGCCATGGACTCGGGCGAGCTGCGGCCGCACTTAGACGCGGTCGATGGACCGCTGGAGCCGGCGTTGGCTGACGTTACAGTCACCGCGCTGTGTAAGGGCCACCCCAGGCGACGCCTGAGCACGAGGATTCAATTCGCTACGGGCTTGTTCGCCGTCATCATGCTCGCAGTCTCCGGCTGCTCATCGAGCTCGGGCGCAACCGGAGCTGGCGATGCGCAAGCGATTGTCGATCATATCGCTCAACGGATCCCGACCGTCCGAAAGACCGTGGTCGTCACCGCCGAGAATGACCCTAACAAGCTGCTGGGCACCCCGAACGCCTACACGTCGAAGACGGAGTTCATAGACACTCGCCTCGACCAGGGCGTAGACGTGGTGGGTGGGGTCCCCGCTGGCGGATCAGTGGAGGTCTTTGCCGACAAATCGAAGGCCGAAGCTCGACGGGACTACCTACGGGGGGCCGCCGCCGCTGAGTCCGCTACTGCCGCTGCCGCGGAGTACGCCTACGTATCCGGTCCGATCCTGTTGCGGGTCTCGCACAATCTGACCCCGTTTCAGGCAGCCGAGTATCAGGCTGCGCTGGACAAGATCACCGGTGCACTGGGGTGAGACGCTCCCCTCGTAGGAGGGGTCTGCGGCGGGAGGTCCAGCGAGTTCATGGGCCGGACCTCCCGCGCGGCGATAGGCCCTGGGAGCCACTCCCGGTATCCACACAGGGGGCATCACCACGCAACCCACGCATCTGATGCAACGACACAGCCCCGGCAAAGGTTACGGGGACCGCATGAGGGACCGCTGAGCAGCCCCGTTCGGGGTGCCGGTGGTGCGCGGTCGGGCCGCCCGAGATCGGCTAACCCCGCCCCGGCGGGATGTTCCACTCCCGCGGGTCGGCGGCTTCTCGACCGGTAACTGGCGTCGGGCCGGTCCGCGGAACTCCACGCCCGGCGGGACACACTCGTGTCGAGGCTAAAGTGAGCCAGGTGCGCGCGAACGCGGGATGAGACCAACACGCCCACAAACCCAGTTCACAGAACTACCAGCGAGCTACTTCCGGAGGTCTGGGTCTGGTTGGGTGTTGTCCGGTCTTGGCGGGTACTTGCGGGGCACGATCGGCCGGTGTTGGTGTATGAGGGCGGTGGACGTGGTGGGACAGCGCACACACGAGCGTGATGTCGTGGCTTCTGGACGGGCTGCGGGTGGTGGCCCGGAGGGCCCTACGGAGCTGTCCGAGCGTTCGTGGTGGGCGGTGCTCAAGCGCACGGTGCGCGGGTTCATTGAGGGTAGTCTTTTTGATTGGGCCGCGGCGCTGACCTATTACAGTGTTTTGTCGATCTTTCCCGCGGTGATCGTGCTTACGGCGGTGTTGGGTCTACTGGGTGCCTCGGCGACCCAGACGCTGATTGACAACATCAACACTATGGTTCCCGGGCAGGGTCGGGATGTCCTGGTCACGGCGATTGAGGAGTTGCAGCATTCCCAAGGTGTGGCCGGCCCGTTGGCCATCCTCGGTTTTGCTGGTGCGTTGTGGTCTGCCTCGGGGTACATCGGGGCGTTCATGCGTGCCTCGAATGCGATCTATGAGATGCCCGAAGGGCGCCCGGTGTGGAAGACGGTGCCGCTACGGCTGGGTTTGACTCTCGGGATGGTGGTGCTGCTGGCCTTGTGCGCGGTCGGGGTAGTCGCTAGCGGGGTTGTCGCTGATCGAGCGGGGCAACTGTTGGGGGTCGGCTCTACGGGGGTGTTGGTGTGGGGTATCGTGAAGTGGCCTATGCTCGTTGTGCTGATGAGCCTGGCGTTCGCCGTGCTGTATTGGGTATCTCCTAACGTGAAACAACCCGGGTTCCGTTGGCTGACCCCGGGTGGGGTGCTTGCTGTCGTGGTCTGGGCTTTGGCCTCCGCCGGGTTCGCGTTCTACGTGGCCCATTTCGGCTCCTACAACAAAGTTTACGGTTCGCTGGGCGGGGTGATCGGCTTCCTGGTGTGGCTGTGGATCTCCAATATCGCGGTCCTGTTGGGCGCGGCACTCGACGCCGAGTTGGCCAGGGGTCAACGCATTGAAGCCGGCCAGCCAGCAGAACAGAAACCGTTCCTGCCGCCCCGCGACACCCGCGCCCTAGAAGGAAAAGATACCCGGCCTGTCACGCTCGGTTGATCAGCACAACTGCGGGGAACAGGGAGACATGAGCGAAATGTGTTGCACGCCGAACGGCGGGCAACACCACGTCGCTGGGCCAGTGCGCCCTGGTACGCAGCCGGGAATAGGCCACTGTCCCCGCCAGTGGTGCCACCACCAACCCGGCGAGGGGACTTTCGCACGCTACCGCGGTGGTGAACGCCGCCGCCGTGGCCGCATGAGCCGAGGGAAAGAGGATGACGTCGGCTTATGCACCAACGCCTGATTGGCCGGTAGGTGAACAGCCGCGGGACGTCGTCTCGGTAACCAGCGTCCGATCAGATGCGAGCTGGCGCTGGCCACCGCTACCGCCACGACACCGTCCCGGGCGGCACGCCGAGCGCGGCCTGGACGAGCGGCCAGCGCGGCGGCGATGCCGACCCACAACAGGCCACCACGCGGCTTCGGTCAACACCGTCACCGCCGGACGCAGGTGCATCAGGGGCAGCACCGTGCTCCGCGCTACCGCATCGGCTTCCCACCGGTTCAGGTGCCCTGCCGCGCTGCCTAGCCAGCTACACACGGCGGTCACAGTAGTGCCACACTCCCCGCCTTCCCCGGGACGCCGAGTACGATGACGGGCGCTACCGTCCCGGCCCGACTATCGTGGACCGAGAGAGGACACCATCGACTGGCGGGTGCCGGACAGGAAGAACGACATGAGTCTTGCGGACAAGGTCAAAAACAAGATCGAAGAGCTCAAGGGCAAGAGCAAAGAGGCCACAGGTCGCGCGACCGGTGACAACAAACTCAAAGCCGAGGGCAAGGCGGATCAGGCCAAGGCCAAGCTCAAGCAGACCGGTGAAAAAATCAAAGACGTCTTCAAGTAGGCCAAACCACGATCTGGGCGCTCTCAGCGCCGTCACGCGGCAACGAGTCGGCCCTACCTGACCTGGGCTGCCGGCTTGACCTCGTCGGGCAATGGGCGATCTTCTGAGTCGGGCTGGACGCGCGTCGTGACACGGTTCGTGACACGAACTGGTGCAAGCGATGCAGGTCCTGGGGTCCAATGAACCGTGCTGCGCAACTGTCGTTGCTGGTAGAGAGCGGAAGAGCGTTGCCGACCAGCTTTGCAAGGCAGGGTTGCCGAAATCGTCTCTATTCTGGATCAAGGCGACGCCAACGGCGCCGATGTGCCGGTTTCCCGCAGGTCGTGCGTAGCACTACATGTGGCACGAAACAGTGTTGCACAGGGTGGTTTCCGGTGGCCCAAGAAGCCTCTGCCGCCACTGTTGTAGGTAGATGGCGTGGTCAAACGGACGACCCGCCTACCACCGGGGCAAGCTCGACGGACCGATGCGCACCGCCGTCCTCGGCACGTCCGGTTGGATCAGTCCGCCGGCACCCAGCGCTCCGAGGCGGGTCGCTCGACTCCGTCGAATCCAAGCCCGCAACCGGCTCGCTCCGGGTCACCCGTCGGTCCCGGCGACCCAGCCCCACCTGGGGAGATCTCGCAGCCATAAGTTGGCGTGCACGATTGACGCCAGGCCGAGTGGATCTAGTCCGGGGCCGATGAACAATCCGGGCGGACGGCTCGGTTGACCCGCCCGCGTCGCGGATCCGAGTAGCTTTTT
>JALYVZ010000413.1 GCA_030852965.1 Actinomycetota bacterium
GTGCTGGCCGCCGTGCTCGCCGCCATGCGGACGCTGGGCGCCCGGCCGGAGGGGACCGAGGCGCTGCTCGGCCCGGCGGTGTGCGGTGGATGCTACGAGGTGCCCGCCCCGATGCGCGACGAGGTCGATGCCACTCTGCCCGGCAGCGGATGTCTTACCCGAGCCGGCACCCCGGGCCTGGACCTGCGTGTTGGCTTGCGGGCCCAGCTCGCCGCGCTCGGGGTGCGGCTGGTGGACGCCGACCCCCGGTGCACCATGGAGGACCCCACGCTCTACTCGCACCGGCGCGACGGTCGCACCGGACGGTTAGCGGCGGTTGTCTGGCTGGACGGAGGGTGACCGCCCGACCGAGCCGATTCGATGAGCTGGGTGCCGCCGTGGCACGCCTGCGCGCGCGGATCGCGACGGCCTGCTCGGCGGCCGGGCGGGCACCCGAGGACGTGACTCTGCTCCCGGTCACCAAGATGCATCCGGCGTCGGACGTGGCGTTGCTCGTCGATCTGGGGCTGCGCGGGTTCGGTGAGAACCGCCCGCAGGAGGCCGCCGACAAGGCGGCCCGGTTGGTCGAGCTGCGGCCCATGGAGCGGGCGAACTGGCACCTAGTGGGTCGGCTGCAGCGCAACAAGGCCCGCTCGGTGGTGGCCTGGGCGTCCCGGATCGAGTCGGTCGACTCGCGGCGGCTGGCGGATGCGTTGGACGCCGCCATGGCGCGGGGCCTGGACCAGGGTGCCCGGCGAGGTCCGCTGTCCGTGCTGGTGCAGGTCAGCCTGGACGGCGATCCCGAGCGGGGAGGGGTGCCGCTGCCCGTCGCCGCCGCGCTCGCCGAACGGGTCGCCGGATGCCCGGGGCTGGCCCTCGACGGTGTAATGGCGGTGGCGCCGCTTGGTGCGGATCCGGACCGGTCATTCGGCGCGCTGGCCGTGGTGGCCGCCCGGATCCGCGCCGATCATCCTCAGGCTGTGGTGATTTCGGCGGGGATGACCGCTGACCTGGAGGCGGCGATCCGCAACGGATCAACGTGTGTGCGTGTCGGAACAGCCCTATTGGGTGACCGGCCTCTAACCTTCCGGTAAGCGATGACGCGGTGTCACCAGATCGGTAGTTCGGCTTAGGTGACGGCCGTTCGTGGTGTTGGCAAGTCGGCTGAAAATCGGGGAAGGAGGCCGTGGCCATGAGCACCCTCTACCGGCTGAAGGCGTACTTTGGGATGGTTCCTCCGGAGGACATGGACGCCTACGCGGATGCTTACGGCTACGAGCCCGAGTACGACTACGACGACACCGAGCGCACCGAGCAGATGCCGGGCCCACCTCAGGCCCGCGAGGTCGGTACCCAGCGGGCCCGGCACGATCCCCGGACGGTGGCCGAGCGGGCCACGGTCGGAATATCCGGATCCTCGCGGTCCGGCCATCATCCGTCGCCGCCGGTGCACGGGGCACTCGCGGTCGACGCGGAGCCGGCCGGGTTGCGCGCGCCGTCCCCCGTGGTCGCGTCGCTGTCCAGCTCGGGCAGCGCGCCGGGTGGGTCGCTGCCGCTGTCCCGGATCACCACGGTGCACCCACGCAGCTACAACGAGGCCCGCACCATCGGCGAGCGGTACCGCGAGGGCATCCCGGTCATCATCAACCTCACGGAGTTGGACGACGCTGCCGCGAAGCGGCTGGTGGATTTCGCCGCCGGGCTGGCGTTTGCCCTGCGCGGGTCGATCGACAAGGTCACCAGCCGGGTGTTTCTGCTCTCACCTGCGGGTGTCGATGTCTCAGCGGAAGAGCGACGAAAGCTCGCGGAGCGCGGCTTCTTCGGCCAGGAATGAGGCCATGACGGTCCCCGGACTTGCGGGGGCCGTCCCCGCCTCCAAATGTGACTACGCTCAGTGATATTTTCGGGTCACGGGTGGGCGATTCGATCAACATCGGCCGATTGTGGTTCTCTCGGCCGCCGTGGTCATACTATGGCGCTGGCTCGACTGACCGGATGAATGTGTTTCTCGACCCGAGGTTGCTGTGACCTGTATGAGGGCCTCGGTGACCCAGGACTGCGTGAGGTGATCCGATGCCGCTGACCCCGGCCGACGTGCACAACGTCGCCTTCAGTAAGCCCCCCATTGGCAAACGGGGCTACAACGAGGACGAGGTTGATGCTTTCCTAGACCTCGTCGAGACCGAGCTTGCCAAGCTCCTCGAGGAGAACACCGAGCTGCGCGACCAGGTCAACGCCCTGGAGCAGCAGCTTGGCAACGCTCAGGGGGACCTCGCCGAGGCCCGCGCCCAGGCCAACCGCGCACCTGCGCAACGGCGGCCGGTCGAGGAGCCTAGGCAGACGATGGCGATGGCTCCGCCGCCTCCACCCCCGCCGCCGGCTCCTCAGCAGATGATGGACTCGGGCTCCATGGGCGGAGACCACCATGTCCAGGCCGCCAAGGTGCTCGGTCTGGCCCAGGAGATGGCCGACCGGCTGACCGCCGAGGCCAAGACCGAGGCCGACGGCATGCTTGGCGATGCTCGGGCCAAGTCCGAGCAGCTGCTGTCCGAGGCTCGCGCCAAGGCTGACGGCCTGGTCAACGAGGCCCGGGTGCGCGCTGAGACGATGCTCAACGACGCCCGTACCAGGGCGGAGACGATGGAACGCCAGTCCCGTGACAAGGCTGGCGCGCTGGTCGGAGAGGCCGAGCGCAAGCAGAACGAGATCGTGGGCAGCATCCAGCGTGAAAAGGCCATGCTCGACAAGAAGATAGACGAGCTACGCACCTTCGAGCGGGAGTACCGGACTCGACTCAAGACGTACCTCGAGTCGCAGCTTCGTGATCTGGCAGGCAGGGGTTTCGCAGCCCCGGCTGATCCGGCTCGCGCCAGCTCGACTCAGAGCTACACCTCGAGCGGTTACAGCTCCCGGGCCGACGCGGGTAGCTGACGTCTCTGGTATCAATGATCACAGCGGGCGACGCGCTCGCCGTTGTCAACCCGGGGTGAGTCAATCGTGCTTTTGTTGGTCCTGATATTTGTGCTCGCGGCCTTTGGCCTGCTCCTGGCCGCCTTGTGGACCGGATCAGCTGCCTGGGCGTGGGCCTCCGTCGCCGTCAGCGTGGCGGCCGCCGGTGCACTGGTCTTCGACTGGGTGCAACGCCGTGCGGCCGTCAGCGATGGCAGCCGGGCCGGTTCGCCGATGCGGACCGCCGCGATGGTCGATCCGCCGACCACCGCGCTGCCGCCGGT
>JALYVZ010000414.1 GCA_030852965.1 Actinomycetota bacterium
CCCGTCCGGCTCCGGGAGCACCCCGTCGCGCCAACACCGCAGCACGGCGGTCGCGGCGGCCGCCGCCGCGTCGCCGGACGGGTCCAGCAGCTCGCCGGGCGCACGCATCGTCGGCGCACTGATCAACCAGGCCGGGGTCGTCACCCCGGTGGGCACGATCAGCGCCTCGCCGACCGGCAGCTCGCCGCCGAACCGTGCGGCGATCTCGGCCAGCACCCGGTCCTCAATGCCGGGCAGCCAGCGCGAGTACACCGCGTCGATGCCGCCGCGCATCCAGCCGAACGAGTTCGCCGGGCTGACCACCGCATCCACCTGCACGTCGGTCACCGAGCCCCGGTGCACCCGCACCCAGTCCCGCCCGGCGGCCAGGACGTCCCACGCCGTAGCCATCGGCTCGTCCACGGCCACCAACACCAACTCCGGAGTCACGCGCACAGTGCCAGCGTAGAAGCCCGCCGAGCGGCGGCGTAGGGCCGACCGTTTTCTGAGGACGCCGTCCGCGCTGCCCACCTCTACACCTCTGTGCCTCTGTGCCGAGATCCGCGTGAGCGTGGGTTCAGTCCGATCGAACCACGCTGAGGCGGATCTCGGCACACCCTGGCGGCGAGGGTGGGCGGCGGGGCGGTGGGCCCGGCCGGTCTCTAGGGTGGCGGGGTGTCCCGCCTGGCGTTCCTCGGTCCCCGTGCCACCTTCACCGAGCAGGCTCTGCTCACCTTGCCGGAGTCCCACGGCGCCGAGCTGTTGCCGTGCACCGGGGTCATTGCGGCGTTGAACGCAGTACGGGACGGGGAGGCCGACGCGGCGTGCGTGCCGTTCGAGAACAGCGTCGAGGGCGGCGTCCCAGCGGTGTTGGACGCGCTGGTCGCCGACCCGCCGCTGGTGATCGTCCGGGAGGCGCAGGTGGCCGTCCGGTTCGCGCTGATGGCCCGACCCGGCACCCGACGCGACGACGTCCGGAGCGTGGCGAGCCACCCGCACGGCGAGGCCCAGACCCGGGTGTGGCTGGCCGCGAACCTGCCACAGGCGACGGTGCTGATGTCCAGCTCCACCGCCGAGGCGGCCGCCCAGGTGGCCCGCGGTGACGTGGACGCCTCGGTGAGCGCGCCGGTGGCGGCCAGTGTGCACGGCCTGGAGATCCTGGCCGACGACATCGCCGACAACGCCGCCGCGATCACCCGGTTCGTGCTGGTCGCACCGCCCGGGCCGCCGCCGGCGCCCACCAGGACCGACCGCACGACCGTGGCGGCCACGACGGAGAACCGCCCGGGCGCGTTGCTCGGGGTGCTCACCGAGCTGGCCGTGCGCGGTATCGACCTCACCCGTATCGAGTCGCGGCCGATCAAGGGCCGGCACGGTGCCGACTCGACCGAGTACTGGTTCCACCTGGACTGCGCCGGGCACGTGGCGCAGCCGGCGATGGGGGAGGCGCTCGCCGCGTTGCACCGCCGCTGCATGAAGGTGCGCTACCTCGGCTCGTACCCGCGCGCGGAGTCACCCACCGGTGGTAGCGGCGGTGAGGGTGGTACTGGTGTGGGTGGTACCGGCGTGGGTGGTACCGCACAGCACACCGAGCCCGTGAACGGCAACGGCGCGCAGCGGTTCCTCGCGGCGGCGGCCTGGCTGGACGACGTCCGGGCGGGACGGCAGGCATGAGCTCGGGCAACGTGAGTGTCGGCGACAGGAGCGCGGGCGACAGGAGCGCGGGCGACAGGAGCGCGGGCAACGGGAGTGTCGGCAACGGGAGTGTAGGCAACGGGAGTGTCGGCAACGGGAGCGGCGCGGGCCCGCGGCTGCTGCTCGTCCGGCACGGGCAGACCGAAGCCAACATCACCCGTGCGCTGGACAGCCGACCACCGGGCTACCCGTTGAACGCCCTCGGCCGGGAGCAGGCCGAGCGGGTTGCCGACCGGCTGGTGTCCGAGCCGATCACCGTCGTGTACGCCTCGGTCGCGCCGCGCGCACAGCAGACCGCCGCCCCCATCGCCGACCGACACGGCCTGCCCGTACACGTCATCGACGACGTGCAGGAGATCTTCTGCGGCGACTACGAGGGCCGCGCCGACCACGAGGCTCGGAAGCGGTTCGACGAGGTCTACCGCCGCTGGGTGGCCGGTGAGCTGGAGCTGCGGATGCCGGGCGGCGAGTCTGCCGCCGAGGTGCGGGACCGGGTGCTGCCGGTGCTGAACGGGTTGTGGCAGCTACACGCAGAGCATCCGAACGGCATGATCGTAGTGGTCAGCCACGGTGCCGCGATCCAACTGTCGGCCCGGGCCATGATCGGCGACTACCGCATCCCGCGCTACGTGCCCAACACCGGTCGCGTGCTACTGGCCCCGACGGAGAACCCGGCCTCGACCGCCCCGACGGAGAGCAGAGCGCCGAGCGAGTGGCGGCTGGAACGCTGGGACACCGCCCAGGATGCCGGCGTGCCGGACCCGCGCGGTGACGTCACCGGCGGCGCCTACGAGACACCCGACCCTGCCGAGTAGCCCACGAGCCCACCGAACCCACAGAGTGGCCCGAGCCACCCGACCCCGCCGACTAGCCCGCGAGCCGCCCGACCCCCGCCGAGCGGCTCGCGGCCCCGTGCTTACTGGCCGGCTGGAAGAATCCCGTTCACCGCCCCGACGGGGAGCGCCTGGACCAAACCTCCGACGACGGGCAGGTCACCCACCACGGGGAGGCCGGCGGCCTGAGCGGCGCCGTTGGCCAGGCCGGAAGATACAACGATGCCGGCGGCTGCGCCGATAACCCAACGAATTGCGGAACGTGGCATGGTTCGTCCTTGTGAGAGATCTCGGATAGGGAGCACGCGTCACCCTAGCGAATACGACACCAGCAAAATCGCCGATCGGCCGATGTCAACCCGAACTGGTGATCCACCGTATCCTTTGCGGGTGTCGCTCAGCGGCCCAGCGGATTGTTCGGGACGACCGGCCCTGGCCTGTTGCCCCGGTCTCCACCTGGACGGTCTTGGCCCGGACGGTCTCCGCCCGGACGCTGTAGCACCGGCGGCAGCGGATCGTTCGGCAACTGGTCCTTCGGCAGCTTGTCCTCGGGCAGTTTGAAGGGCGCCGAGTTTGTCGAGGGCGGGGGTGGGGGCGGCGGTGGGCGTTCGGCGCGGTCGGGCAGCGGGATCGGTTCCTCGGGGAGCGTCTCGGACGGGGGCGCGGAGTCGAGCGGTGGCCCGGGCTCGGTCCCGCCG
>JALYVZ010000123.1 GCA_030852965.1 Actinomycetota bacterium
CTGTTCCCGAGCGCCGAAATGATCGCCGAGCACGGCGCGCGGGTGCTGCGCGGGCCACGGCGGCGCACCGCGACGGTGCTCAGGACGGCGGCCGCGCTCGCTGACGGGTCGCTGGACCTGCACTCCGGCCGGGACCCCGAGGAACTGCGTGGCGAGCTCGTCGCCCGCCCAGGGCTGGGCCCTTGGACCGCGGGGTACGTGCTGATGCGGGTGCTCGGTTCGACCGACGAACTCCTGGTCACCGACCTGGTCTTGCGCCGGGGAGCGTCCGTGCTCGGGCTGTCAGGCGACCCGTCGGCACTGGCCGAGTGCGCCCGCCGGTGGCGGCCGTGGCGTTCCTACGCCGGTATGCACCTGTGGCGAGCCGGCGCCGGGGCGGCGATGAGCGGGCCCATCAGACCTCGGCGGCGGCTCGCCACGTCGAATGAGCGGGCTCGTTTCCCTGTGGCCGGTAGCTGACCGCCCACCGACGGGTCGGCGCCGTTTGACATTCGAACACCAGTGCGATCGGCGTGGCGTCCCCAGGGTGTCGTCGCCGGCAGGCAGGCTGGCTCGTATGAGCCGCGAAGTCGACAGCGAGGGAGCATCCCGGGGGACGGCAGCCGGCCAGGGGGTCGGTAGCCGGCGAAGCCGGCGGGGCGGGAAGAACAGAGCCGGCGGGGCGGGAAGAGCACAGCGAGCGCCAGCGAGCGCCAGCGAGCGCGGAGGCAAGCTGTGAGCACTGTGACGGCGATCAACGTGCTGCTGGTCGGCCTGCTGGCCGGTGGCGGGTGCGGGGCAGCGCTGGCGTGGATGCTGGTGGCCGCCCGCTACCGGGTCAGCTCCGCCGAGTCCGCCCAGGCCGACGCCGAGTCCTCCGCCGCGACGCGCTCGGAGCTGGCCGGGTTGTACGTCGAGCGCGACTCGCTGCTGCGCCGGATCAACGAGCTGTCCGAGCGATCCGCGTCCGCCGAGGGTCGGGCCCGCAGGGCCGAGACCGAGGCCGTCGGGGCGAACGCCGCGTTGGACGCCGAGCGCACCGCGGCCATCGGGCGGGAGACCCTGCTGGCCCGCCGCGACGCCCAGCTCAAGGAGAGCTTCCAAGCGTTGTCCGCCGACGTGCTGGCCCGCAACAACGAGACGTTCGTGGCACTGGCAGAGGGCCGGATCAAGGCGGCCACCGCCGCACTGACCGCCAAGGCCGACGGCGACGCCGTCGCCCACACCCAGTCGATCAACGCGCTGCTCGACCCGATGACCGTCACACTGCGCCGGGTCGAGGGTCAGCTGCGCGAGGTGGAGAAGGACCGCCAGACCGCATACGCCGGGCTGCGTGAACAGGTCACTGCCATGCACCACAGCTCCGAACAGCTGCACACCGAAACCAAGCAGCTGGTCAACGCGCTGCGCGCGCCACAGGTCCGGGGTCGCTGGGGGGAGCTCCAGCTGGAGCGCATCGTACAGCTGGCCGGCATGGTCGAGCACTGCGACTTCAGCCAGCAGGTGCACGTCAACGGGCCCGACGGCGCGGTCCGGCCGGACATGGTCGTGCACCTCGCCGGCGACAAGCAGCTCGTCGTGGACGCCAAGGTGCCTTTCGCGGCGTACCTGGAGGCCGTCCAGACCCAGGACCCGGATGTGCACGCCGAGCGGATGACCGCGCACGCCCGCCAGCTGCGCGCGCACGTGGACAGCCTCTCGGCCAAGGAGTACTGGTCCGCGTTCCAGCCGACGCCAGAGTTTGTCGTGCTGTTCGTGCCCGGCGACCCGTTCCTGGAGGCGGCCCTGCGCGCGGATCCGGGGCTGCTCGAGCATGCGTTCGCGAGCAACGTGGTGATCGCCACCCCGAGCACGCTGATCGCGCTGCTGCGCACGGTCGGCTTCACCTGGCGGCAGGAGTCCCTGGCCGCGAACGCCGCCAGGGTGCACGAGCTGGGCCGCGAGCTGTACTCCCGGCTGTCCACCATGGGCACCCACGTGGCCAAGCTCGGCCGCACCCTGGACAGTGCCGTAGACAGCTACAACAAGACAGTCAGCTCCCTGGAGTCACGGGTACTCGTCACCGCCCGCAAGCTGACCGACCTCAAGGTCAGCGACCTGGAGCTGCCCGCGCCCGATCAGGTCGAGAAGGCCACCCGTCGGTTGCAGGCTCCCGAGCTGGTCGCCTCGGCCGTCGATGCGTTGATCGAGCTTCCCAGCCCGGTCGGCGAAGATCCAGACCTCGGACGGGTTACCGTTAACGGGTGACGAAGCGACCTCCGACCACGGCCAGCGCCGGCTGGCCGATAATGGAGCGGGCGATCGTCGCCAGCGTGCTCGGCCTGCCCGGCTACGCCGCCATCGGCATCGCGCTCGGCTTCACCGGGCTCGGGGTGTTCATCGACCTGGAGCGGATCAACGGCCTGGGCACCATCTTCAAAGGCTGCTACTTCACCGGCTGCCTGCTCAGCGTGTGCTGGGTGAAGCGGCGTGCGCTGTTCGGGCCGATGGTCGCGCCGCCGCTGCTACTGGCCATCGCGGTACCCAGCGTGGTGCTGGCCGCCGGGGGCCTCGGAACCAACGGTGGCACCGCCTCCCGGCTGCTCGCCATCGGTACCCCACTGCTCAACGGCTTTCCCACGATGGCGGTGACCACGGCCTTCGTGCTGGTCATCGGCATAGGCCGGTATCGGGTGCAGCGGCCGGAGGCCGAGCCCGAGCGCACCCGCGGCGGCGTTGCCGCTCGGCCGGTGGAGCGGGAACGACCGACCGACCGGAAACAGCCCGAGAGGCGCGACCGGGAACAGCCACCGGAACGCGAGCGCGACCGACCAGCCGACCGCGACCGGGAACCGGCTGCGGACCGTCGCCCGGCCCGACCCGACCCGACCGAGGACGAGCCGACCTCAATCCTGCCGGTCTCCATCGCGGGTCCGGTCGCATCCGAACCGGTCCAGCGCCCACCGAGGAAGTCCGACCTGCACCGAGCCCAGAAGCGCCCGATCTGAGGGCACATTCCCTCGTAGCGCTGCCGGGCCGCAGTGCCCTCACACCGGAGCGTTCTCGGCAACCTCGGGCGGCCGCGCATACCTTCGAGGCGATCTTCGTCACGCTCACGTTCGGGGCTGCTCGTGCACGTCGGACGAGGGTCCGGCCTAGCCGACCTGCAGACCGGACTCGACGGGCAACCCGGCCTCGGACCAGTCCTGGATGCCATCACGGTACTTGCGGACGTCGGTGTAGCCGAGCTGCTCGAGCTTGCTGGCCACGGCTTGGCTGTTGCCGCACGAGGCGTTGGAGCAGTAGGTGACGATCGCGGCGGCCCGGTTGGGCAGCAGCTCGCCGGCACGGGCCGCGACGTCATCGGCGACCAGGTTCAACGCGCCGGGTAAGTGTGCACTGGCGTAGTAGCTCTCCGGCAGCGCGTCCACTACGGCCACCGACCCCTCGGCGATCGCCCGGTGCAGTTCCTCTCGGCTGATCAGTGCGGTCATGACTGGACTCCCTCGATCATTCGGACTATGGTCCGATTATGTCAGCCCAGGTTAGCGGACCACAGTCCGATTCGTCAAGGCCGTGGCTTCCGGTCGACCTGCCGTTACCCACCACTCGGCCGCCAGCCAGCGGGGAGCCCCGGGAACGAGCCGACGCGGCGCGCAACCGCCGCCGGATCCTGGACGCCGCCGCCCGGCTCTTCGCACACCTCGGCGTGGACGCGGTGAGCCTCGACGCGGTGGCCGCCGAGGCCGGGGTCGGCAAGGGCACCGTGTACCGCCGCTTCGGCGACAAGTCCGGGCTGGCCGCCGGGCTGCTTGACGAGCGCGAGCGGGTGTTGCAGCAGGCCATGCTCAACGGCCCGCCGCCGCTGGGTCCCGGTGCGCCGCCGGTCGCCCGGGCCATGGCGTTCACCCGGGCCTACCTGGACTACGTGCTGACCACCCCGGAGCTGGTGCGGATGTCCGAGACGGCCAGCACCGGCGCCCGGTTCCGGATCGGGGCGTTCACGTTCTGGCACGCCCACCTGCGCATCCTGCTCATCAAGGCCGGCCATCCGGCCAAGCTGGCCCCGGTGCTCGCGCATGCGCTGCTCGCGCCGTTGGCCGCCGAGCACCTGCTCGCCCAGCTCGACACCGGCGTCCCCCGCGAGCGACTGGTGGAAGGCCTGGTCCGGCACACCGAGCTGGTGCTCGGACGCTGACCGGCTCAGCCCAGTCGGCGAGGTAGCGATCAGGCGAAGCCCGCGATCACCTTCCAGCCCAGGCTGGCCACCAGCACCGCCACCACCACCAGGAACACCTGCCGCACGAACCCCGAGCCGCGCCGCAGCGCCAGCCGTGCCCCGCACAGGCTGCCTGCCACGTTGGCCACCGCCATTGCCGCGCCGAGCCCGAGCAGCACGACCCCGGCAGGACCGAAGACCAGCAGCGCTCCGAGGTTGGTGGCGGTGTTGACCACCTTGGCGTCGCCGAGGCATCCAGGAACCCGAAGCCAACCAACCCGACCAACCAGAACACCAGGAAAGAGCCGGTACCGGGCCCCGCCAACCCGTCCAAGAACCCGATCAGCCCACCGCCGCCCGACATCACCAGCAGCTGATGGCGACGGCCGAACCGTGGCGCGTGGTGCACCCCCAACTCCAGACGCCGCCAGGTGTAGACCCCGACCGCGACCAGCGCGACCAGCGCGACCAGCACCACCACGGTCAGCACCCGCGAGGGCAGCGCGGCGACCAGGCCCGCACCGGCCGCGAACGCCGCCAGACACAGCACCACCAGCGCCCACGGGGTGACCGACCCGAGACCGGGCCAGTCCAGCGGAGTACTCACCGAGAGCCGAGCCTACGTCTGACCGCAACCGAGAAACTCGCCGGCGGCAGCACTGTTCGCTCTGGGCAGCTTGCCCGAGGGCCCCACCGCTGGAACGATCAAGCGATCAGTCCGCCACGGATCGGAGCCACCATGACCTTCACCCCGCTGCCCTCCCTGAGCCGACACGATGCGGCCACCGCCGTGCTCGCCGCCAAGAAGCGCCTCGGGCTGACGTGGTCCAGCATCGCGGCCACCGCCGGTCGGTCGACCGAGTGGACCGCCTCCGCACTGCTGGGCCAGCAGCCGGTCAGCGCGGAGCAGGCCGTCGCCGTCGGCACCCTGCTCGACCTGGACCAGGTCGTGGTCGAGGCCCTGCAGCTGACACCGGTGCGCGGTGCCGACGCGGTGGACACCAGCGAACCGATCGTCTACCGGCTCCAGGAGGCCATCCAGGTGTACGGCACCGCAATCAGCGAGCTGATCCGCGAGGAGTTCGGCGACGGGATCATGAGCGCGATCGACTTCGAGCTCGCCCTCGAACGGGTACCTGATCCCAAGGGCGACCGGGTCAAGCTGACCTTGAACGGGAAGTTCCTGCCGTACCGGGTGTGGTGAACGCGGTCGACCGCACCTCGCCCGGCCACCGAGAGCCGCTCTGCCGACGGCGCGGCAGCCGGCCGTCGGCGGTTATGGTCGCCAACCCGAGTCGACGATCGGCGTCGCTCGGCCGACCCCGACCACGCTTGTACTCCAGCACCACCCCGTCCTCGATGATCTCCCCGCCCCACACGCCCCACGGCTCGCGCCGCTCCAGTGCACCGGCCAGGCACTGTGCCCGGATCGGGCACTCGGCGCAGATCGCCTTGGCCGTGCTCAGCTCGGCCGGGCGCTCGGCGAACCACAGCGCCGGGTCAGCGCCAGCGCAGGCCGGCCGGTCCTGGTGCTCGTTTCCCCCCATGCCATCCGATACTCGGCGGCGCGGCCGGCCGCGACATCAGGGAACATCCTGAGATCGGGCCGGGAGAACCCTGGCTGCGCCCTGGGGCCGGGCGGTGGCGGGCGTCCATGCGCTGTTACTCTGTGAGGTCGAACGCCCCGCGTGATCCTCCCGCTGGGCTCCGGCAGGTCCGCGTCGGCAGTTCCGCGCGCGGCCCACACGACGAATTCGGAAAGAGCAGAGGCAGCCGCGTGGCGAACATCAAGTCCCAGATCAAGCGGGTCAAGACCAACGAGAAGCGCCGGCAGCGCAACAAGTCGGTCAAGTCCGCGGTGCGCACCGCGATCCGCCGCTTCCGTGAGGCCGTCGAGGCCGGGGACAGCAAGCAGATTGTCGAGCGCCAGCGCAGCGCAAGCCGCGCGCTGGACAAGGCCGCCAGCAAAGGCGTGATCCACCGCAACCAGGCGGCCAACAAGAAGGCCTCGATGGCCCGTCGGGTCAACTCGGCCTGATCTCCGCCTTGGTTCGCCGGCTCCTGGCGTAAGACGTGGGCCCCCGCCGGCGACTGTTCGGACAGATCGTTCGTGGCATCCGGCGGCGCTGCCCGTTCCCGTGGGGCAGCGCCGCCGCGCTGTGTCCGCGCCCGTCGTCGAGGCCGTTTCAGCCATCCCGTCGCCCCGACGGCAGGGCGTTCGTGAGCTTTCGGCGGCGAGGCCCGTTTCAGCTGACCTCGCGGGCCGCGACGACCTTCAGCACAGCGCGCTCCAACGCGTACTGTGCATCCCCCGCCACGCCCTTGACATCGGCGTTGACGGCCGCCGCCGCCGCCATCGCCAACGCCACCCCGGCCGGCCGCCACCCCCGGGCCTGGCCCTGTGCCTTGCGCACCTTCCACGGCGGCATACCCAGCTCACCGGCCATCCGGTACGGATCGCCCCGGCCAGCGGCTCCCACCCGGGCCACCGTACGCACCGCGTCGGCCAGCGCATCGGCGATCAGCACGGCGGGCACACCGACCAGGGCCGCCCAACGCAGCGCCTCCAACGCGCCGGCCCGATCGCCCACCACCGCCTTCTCGGCCACCGCGAAGCCGGTCACCTCGGCCCGGCCCCGGTGGTAACGGCGCACCGCCGTCTCGTCCACCGAGCCCCCGGTGTCCGCCACCAGTTGGCTGGCCGCCGACGCCAGCTCGCGCAGGTCGTTGCCCACCGCATCGATGAGCACCCGCACACCGTCCTGGCTGATCGTGCCGCCGGCGCGGCGGATCTCGCCCCGCACGAAGTCCACCCGGTCGTCGTAGCGGGTCAGGCGGGCGCACTCGGTGACCTCGGCGCCGGCACCGCGGAGCAGATCGAGCAGCGCCTTGCCCCGGGCACCGCCGGCGTGCAGTACCACCAAGCTCACCCCGTCGGCCGGGTCGGCCACGTAGTCGCTGATCGCGGCCACCACGTCCTTGCCCGCCTCGTGCGCGGCGTCCAGCACCACCACCCGGCCCTCGGCGAACAACGATGGGCTGACCAACTCGGCAAGCTCCGAGCGTGTAAGCGTGGCGGTCGACACCCGCCAGAGGTCGGTCGCCGAGTTGGCAGCCCTGGCGGCGGCCAACGCGGTCGCGACCGCGCGCTCGACCAGCAGCTCCTCGTCACCGAGCACCAGTCGCAGCGGTACCGGCGTCACAGCGGGCCCATCCACACCGACCATGCTCCCAGCCGGGTCTGACGCCGAGCATCCGGCCCGGTGCGATCTCGACACGGTGTGTACTCGTGCTCGACGCGGTGCGATCCGGTGCTCGACCCGGTGTGTACTCGTGCTCGACGCCGTGTGATCCGGTGCCCCACCCGGCGCGGTCGGTTGCCGTACGCCAGGCCTCGCGGGGTCCGTCGCCCGCTGCCACCGCCCGGAAGCGTGACTCGACTCCCAGAACCCGGGAAGGGGTGGGCGACCGGGTACGCGGTGACGTAACGTTGCGCTCAGTCCACTACCGAGGTGGACGGTTCAGCGGTGCACGCACCGCGAGCCACAACCGAATACGGCTCATCCAGAGGGGCAGAGGGAACGGCCCTGCGAAGCCCCGGCAACCGGCGTCGAGCGATCTGCGCAATGCCGTCGCGCAGTACGCCCGTGCGGGCGAGGTCCTCGACGATCACGGTGCCAATTCCGACCCGCGACCTTGCGGGACAGATGAGGAGACCTCGCCATGTCCGTGACCGCTGCTCACCCCGCCACGACCTCTTACGACCTGGGTTCGGCCCGCGCATTGTCCTGCCGCGAGTGCGGCCACCAGATCCCGCTGGCCGCCGAGTTCGCCTGCCCGGAGTGTTTCGGGCCGCTGGAGATCGCCTACGACTTCGCATCCGTCACGCGGGCGCGGATCGAGGCCGGACCGAAGTCGATCTGGCGCTACGCCTCGTTGTTGCCGGTCCCGTCGGACGTGGCCCGCCACCCCAACACGGACCCCGGACTGACCAGGTTGATCCGGGCCGACCGACTCGGCGCCGAGTTGGGCATCAAGAACCTGTGGCTCAAGGACGACACCGGCAACCCGACACATTCGTTCAAGGACCGGGTGGTGGCGGTCGCCCTCGCGGCGGCCCGTGAGCTGGGCTTCAGCGTGCTGGCATGCCCGTCCACCGGCAACCTGGCCAACGCGGTCGCGGCGGCCGCCGCTCGGGCCGGCTGGCGTTCGGTGGTACTGGTGCCCTCTTCGTTGGAGCAGGCCAAGATCCTGATGACCGCCGTGTACGAGACCACCCTGATTGCGGTGGACGGCACCTATGACGACGTGAACCGGCTGGCCACCGAGCTGGCCGCTGAGGAAGAGGACTGGGCGTTCGTGAACGTGAACGTCCGGCCCTACTATGCCGAGGGCTCCAAGACCCTCGGCTATGAGGTTGCCGAGCAGCTCGGATGGCGGCTGCCGGAGCAGATCGTGGTGCCGGTGGCATCCGGTTCGCAGCTGACCAAGGTGGACAAGGCGTTCAAGGAGTTCGGCGAGCTCGGGCTAGTCGAGCAGACGCCGTACCGGATGTTCGGCGCGCAGGCGACCGGGTGCTCGCCGGTGTCGAGGGCGTTCGCCGAGGGCCACCACGTGGTGCGACCGGTCCGCCCCGACACCATCGCCCGCTCGCTGGCCATCGGTAACCCCGCCGACGGCCCTTATGTACTGGACAGCGTGCGGCGCACCGGCGGTGCCGTCGCGGACGTGTCCGACGCCGAGATCGTCGACGGGATCCGCCAGCTCGCCCGCACCGAAGGTGTCTTCGCCGAGACCGCCGGCGGGGTGACCGTGGCGTGCGCCCGCAAGCTGGTCACCGAGGGCCGGCTCGACCCGGACGCCGACACGGTGCTACTGATTACCGGCGACGGGCTCAAGACCCTGGACGCGGTAGCTGAGCACCTAGGCCCGACGGCCACGGTGGACGCCTCCACCGCATCGGTCCGGCGCGCTCTGCGGGGCTGATCCGCGTGCTGCGGGGCTGACCCAGGGGCTGAGCGGGCGGCTCGCGTGCCCCTGGGTGCGGGTGTCCCCGCTGTGGCCTCGGAGCCTCGCGTGCTGAGCACGCATCGGCTCCCGCGGCTTCGCGATCCATCCCGCTCAGCCCCGGGGCTTCTCTCGCCCGACCCGGGAGCCGTGTGGCGCCGGCGTCGGGCTACCCCGTGCCACCGCGACTGGGCCGTCCGGCGCCGCGACCACGGCCACGTCGCCGGACTCGTCGGTACGCCGCACCAGGGCGCCAGCGCGCCGCAGCAACTCCAGTATCGGGTCGCTCGGGTGTCCGTAGCGGTTTCCCGCACCGACGCTGACCAGCGCCAATAGGGGCCGGACGGCGGCCAGAAACGCCGGCGAGCTGTACCGCGAGCCGTGATGAGGAACCTTGAGGACCTCGGCACGCAGGTCGGCGCCGGAGGCGAGCAACTCCGCCTGCGCAAGTAGCTGAACGTCCCCGGCAAGCAGTACCCGGCCGAGCACCGTGCTCGCTCGGATCACCACCGACACGTCGTTGACCTGGGTACCGTCGTTCCCGTCGACGTGCGCCGGCGGACTCACGGGCGCCAGCACGTCCAGCGCGAGACCGGGCCAACTCAGCCGCTGGCCGGCCCGCAGCTCGAGCAGCGGCGCCCCGGCAACAGTCGCCGTCCGACGGACCTGCTCGAACGCCCAGGCCGGATCGTGCACCGGCCCGAGGGCCACCGAGCCCACCGATCGGCCGCTCAGCGCGGCGTTCAGCCCGCCCACGTGGTCGGCATGCAGGTGGGTGAGCACGACCAGTGGCAGCGCCGTGATGCCCAGCCGGCTCAGGCAGCCGTCGACGGCGCCGTTGTCAGGGCCGGCGTCGACCAGGACCGCGCGGCCCGGTTCGCCGGTGCTCAATGCGATCGCGTCGCCCTGACCGACGTCACAGACCACCATCGCCCACCCGGCGGCCGGCCAACCCGGAGTGACCCACCTCGTCGGTACCAGCACCAGCAGCAGCCCAACCAGGACCGCCGCCAGCAACACCCGGACACGGCGATGCCGGCACAGCATCAGTAGGGTCACCACCACCAGGGTCGCGACCAACCCGCCCACCAGCCCGGTCGGCCAGCTCACTGCGGCGCCCGGGATGGTGGCGCCCCAGTGCGCGACCCCGACCAGCCAGCGCACCGACGGCCCGGCCAGCCAGGCACACAGCTGCGCGCCGGCGGAGCTGACC
>JALYVZ010000124.1 GCA_030852965.1 Actinomycetota bacterium
CGTTAGACATGTGCGAAAGTGCCGTTCGCTTGTCAGGACGGGAGCGCCGCGAGCCAGCGGAGCGCCTCGGGGACGGTCGCCACGGTCTCGGCGTCCGGGGCGGGCGGGCGGGTTTGCAGCACGACCGGGATCCCCAGCTCCCGGGCCACCGCCAGCTTCGCCGCCGTCATCGGGCCACCGCTGTCCTTGGTCACCAACACCTCGATCCGGTGCTCGACGAACAGCGCCCGGTCGCCGTCCACGGTGAACGGGCCCCGGTCCAGCAGCAGCCGCATCCGGGTCGGCACTGGCGGCTGCGGCGGATCCACCGCGCGGACCAGGAACCAGTGCCGGTGCAGCCCGACGAACGCCGCGAGCCCGGTACGCCCGGTGGTCAGGAACACTCGTTCGCCCAGGCCGGGCAGTGCTTCGGCGGCGGCGGCCAGCGTCGGCACCCGATGCCAGACGTCGCCCGGACCGGCCGACCAACCGGGTCGGCGCAGAACCAGCAGGAGAACGTTCGTCCTCCGGCAGGCTGTCACCGCGGCGGCGGTGATGTTGGCCGCGAACGGGTGGGTGGCGTCCACAACGGCGTCAACGCCCTCTGCGCACAGCCACTCCGCCAGCCCATCCACGCCGCCGAAGCCGCCGATCCGGGACCGGCCGGCCGGCAGTGCCGGGTCCCGAACTCGTCCGGCCAACGAGGACACCACCTCGACGTCACACCACCCGACCAGCGCCGTGGCCAGTTCTCGGGCCTCCCCGGTGCCGCCGAGCACCAGCACCTTCATCGGATACCGGACAATGGGAGGACACCGGGCAGGTGGACGACACCCGGCAGGCGGCCAGCACCTGGCAGGCGAACTAAACCGGGCCACCGAACTACAGTCGGCCACCGAACTACACCGGGGAACCGAGCGAAGCCCGACAACCGGACGAAGTCATGACCGAACGACGGACCTCTGGCGGGCTCCGGTATGGCTGGACCACCGGGGCGTGTGCCACGGCGGCCACGACCGCGGCGTACACCGCGCTGCTCACCGGCGAGTTCCCCGACCCGGTGGCGATCGAGCTGCCCAAGGGTCGCCGGCCGGCGTTCGCCCTGGATCGGACGCTGTTGGGCCCCCACAGCGCCACCGCCGGCGTGGTCAAGGACGCCGGTGACGACCCGGACGTCACCCACGGCGCGCTGGTGCTGGCCACCGTGAGCCACGGCGTCGCCGGCAGCGGGGTGGTGTTCCGGGCCGGACCGGGGGTGGGCACGGTGACCAAGCCGGGGCTGCCGCTCGAGGTCGGCGAACCGGCGATCAACCCGGTGCCGAGGCAGCTGATGCGGGTCGCGGTGGCCGAGGTGGCAAGAGCGCACGGTGGAGCCGGGGATGTTGTGGTGGAGATCTCGGTGGTCGACGGCGAGGAGCTGGCCCGACACACCTGGAACCGGAGGCTGGGCATCCTCGGTGGGCTGTCCATCCTCGGTACCACGGGGGTGGTCGTGCCGTACTCCTGCGCGGCGTGGATCGACAGCATCAGGCGCGGGGTGGACGTGGCCAGGGCGATCGGTCACCCGCATGTGGCGGCCTGTACCGGCAGCACCTCGGAGGCGTGCGTGCGGGAGCTGTACGGGCTGCCCGAGGACGCCTGTCTGGACATGGGCGACTTCGCCGGCGCGGTGTTGAAGTACCTGCGCCGCCACCCGATCCCCCGGCTCACCGTGGCCGGCGGCATCGGCAAGCTCTCCAAGCTGGGCGACGGCCACCTCGACCTGCACTCGGCCCGTTCTCAGGTCGACCTGGCAGCGATGACGCGGGCCGTTCACGAGGCCGGCGGGAGCGCGGCCGCCGCTGACGCGGTGCTGGCCTCGAACACAGCGCTGGACGCGCTGCAACGTTGCCAGGCTCTGGGGTTCGACCTGGGTGGGCTGGTCGCGGCACGCGCGCTGGCCACCGCCGAGGACGTGTTGCGCGGCTCGCCAGTGCGCACCGACGTGGTGGTGATCGACCGCGCCGGCATGATCGTGGGACGCGCCTAACACGCGCTGTCCACCACCCACTGGGTGACCGGCAGCGCCGGACGCCACGTGGTCAGCCCGCCGACCGGGCCGGCGCGCTGGATCTCGATCCGGGTCAGCGAACCGCCATGGCGTTGGTGGTACTCCAGGAGCAACGCTTCTCCCTCCAGAGTGACCGTATTGACCACCAACCGACCACCCTGGCGCAGCGCCGTCCAACACACATCCAGCACGCCAGGCGCGCTCAACCCGCCACCGACGAAGACGGTGTCCGGCGGCTCCAGCCCAGCCAACGCACCCGGCGCGGGACCGGTGACCACCGTCAGCTCCGGCACGCCCAGCCGGGAGGCGTTGCGTCCGATCCGCGCCGCGCGCCCCGGATCGCGCTCCACAGTGATCGCCCGGGCGGTCGGCTCGGATCGCAGCCACTCGATCGCGATCGACCCCGCGCCACCGCCGACGTCCCAGAGCAGCTGACCCGGCAACGGCGCCAGCCGGGCCAGCGTGATCGCCCGGATCTCCCGCTTGGTGAGCTGGCCGTCGTGCTCGTAGGCGTCGTCGGGCAGCCCGGGTACACCGGCCAGCGGCACCGTGTCGGCGGCCGGCTCGCACTGCACCGCGACCAGCACCAGCGGGTCCCCCGGCGGCTCGACCCAGCCGTCGGCCCGAGCGGCGACAACCCGCTCGGCCGGACCGCCCAGTTGCTCCAGCACGGTCAGCAAGCTCGGGCCGTAGCCATGCGAGGTGAGCAGCCCCGCCACTGCCGCCGGGCCATCGGCTGTGCCGTCGGTGGGGGCAACGAGTACCAGCAGCCGCCGCCCTGGCGCCAACACCCTGGCCAACCGCTCCAGCGGGCGTGCCACCCCGCTGAGCACGGTGACGTCGTGGAGCGCCCAGCCCAACCGGGCGCATGCGAGCGACACCGACGACGGATGCGGCAGCACCCGCACCCGGTCCGCCCCGAGCATCCGGCACAGGGTGGCGCCCAGCCCGTAGAACATCGGGTCGCCGCTGGCCAGCGCGCACACCCGCCGCGCCCGCAGCTCCTCGAACAGCCCAGGCAGCGCCGGCAGCATCGGCGAGGGCCACTCGATCCGTTCGGCCGGCGTCGCGGCACCGAGGCCCACCAATTCAGAGGCAGCGGCACCGATCAGATCAAGCTGACGGCGGCTGCCCAGCAGTACCTCGGCCTCGGCCACCGCCCGCCGGGCGGCCGGCGCCAGCCCGTCCCAACCGTCGGCGCCGATGCCGACCACCAGCACTGGCTCGCCCAAGCCCGTCATCCGCCGATCGTGCCACCCGCCGGGAGGCTGCGGCGGATCCCCGTGTCGCGCGTCCTGGGTGACGCCAGGTACCCCGTCCTCGGCGTTGGGCACGTCGACGCCGTGCCAGTGCGGGGAGACCCCGATGCCGGGGATCTGATTGATCAGGGTGACCTGGACCAGGTCACCCTGGCGCACCGCAGCTGCGGCCCGGGGATCTGGCCGTTGTAGGTCCAGGCCTCGACGAGCGTGCCCGAGCTGAGTCGGATCGTGGACTGTTGCGCGGTGAGGGTGAACCGCGCGTCCGGTGGGCCGCTGGTGTCATTGCCGGTGAGCCGCGCGACGCTGCCCGGACCCGCACCGATAGACATGCCGGCCGTCGCATCGCTGGGACCGCCGCCATAGTCCATGGTGGTCGAGGCGCTCATCCCGTAGCTGCCTGGCAGGACGCTGCTGGACCGATCGTAAGCCAGCCCGCCAGCCAGCAGCCCGCCGATCACCACCAGCGACCTGCGGTACGCGCGAACCGCGCCCCGCCACCGGCGGCCCGCGGCACGGTGGGGCTGCTCGTGCGGAGCCACTTGCGACGCCGGCGACCAGAGCCACCTCGACCAAGGTCAGCAGCGCCACCGCCCGCACCAGTACCCGGGCCCGCCGGACCGATCTTCGAAGGTCGGCCACGGTCGGGCGATACACCACCCGCCCGATCCGGTATCCCCCGATCCCCGCGATGAGCGCGAGCAGCCCGGACACCGCGTAGCCGCCGTCGTTGAACGCCGGGTACACCTACGACCCCCCAGCGACCGATACGTGATGGATGTTCATCAGCGCTCTGGCACCGGAATCGCCGGCTGCGCGCGGCCCGAGAGCTGTTCGCGTTGCCTGCGTTGCCCGTAGCGGGTCATGCCCCGCGGCTTGTAGACCGCCAGGATCGTGGCCGCCAGCACCACCAGCAGCGCGACGCCGGAGTGGACCACGTGACTGGGATTGCGCAACACAACCAGATCGGCGACGGTGAACGTCGGCTTGGCCGCCACCTCAGCGAAGGGGCCGATCTCCTGGGTGTAGCCCAGCAACACCAGGTTGGCCACCAGGTTGAGCACGAGTTTGGCGATGACCCAGTAATGCCGCACCAGACCCCACGCTGTGCCCAAGGACTGGATCAGCCCGGTAAGCAGCGAGGCAAAGGCCAACGGCACGATGACGTACCACACCGAGAACTGCATCACCAGATACGCCGCCCGCACCAGACCCACGTTCTGGCTAGTCACCGCCGCGACGGCCACGGCAAGGTAGGCCACGATCGCGCCCAGCCAGCCCACCGACGAAATGACGTGGCTGGTCAGCGCCAACTTGCGCAGGCCTGGTGTCATGGTCATCGGTGCGCACCTTCGGCGAACACGCTGTGAGCAGGCGGGTGCCCGCCGAGGCCGCCCGCGGGGAGGTGGCGACCGGGACCGTGGCGACCACCACCGAAGACCATCAAAGCGACCATAAGCAGCACCACGGCGAGCGCGATGGCCCCGGACACCTTGACCCAGCGCGGGGTGCCGTTGCTCAACCCGCGATCACGCGGTCCCGGTGCGCCCAGATCCGCGACAGCGGGGTTGCCGGGCGGGTCAGCCATCTGTCTCCTCTGTTCGCGCCGGTAGCCACTACGACACCGCGCAGCTTATCGAGACATACTGTTCATGTCGAGTCGCTGTGTAACAACATGACGGGACACGTCTCGTATACTGCCCAGGTGCCGAGACTGTGGAACGAGACGATCGAGACACACCGTCGCGAGGTGCACGACGCGATCCTGACCACCACCTGGGCGCTGGTGAACGAACGCGGCCTCCGCGCCGTCACCATGTCCCAGATCGCCGACCAGACCGGCATCGCCCGTGCCACGCTCTACCGCTACTTCCCCGACGTCGAAGCGATCCTCAGCGCCTGGCACCACCGCCACATCACCGGCCACCTCGAACATCTCGCTCAGCTACGCGCCCAGCCCGGCGACGCCCACCAGCGCCTGAAAGCGGTCCTCGAGGCCTACGCCCTCATCGCGCACCGCCGCGAGCGCCACGGCGACGAAATCGGGCTGCTCCTGCACAGGGGTGAGGATGTGGCCCACGCCCAACAGCAGCTCATCGACCTGATCCGAGACCTGCTGACCGAGGTCGCCCAAACCGGCAACCTCCGCGACGACCTCACCCCCGACGAACTCGCCAGCTACTGCCTACACGCCCTCAACGCCGCCGCCACCCTGCCATCCGAGACCGCAGCCCGTCGCCTCGTCACCGTCACCCTGGCCGGGCTGCGGCCGCCGAGCTGATCCGCAGCGAGCGGCAGGCTACGTCGGTGCGACATCGCGCGCCGGGCCCGTCAGATTCAGCGGGACCGCGGTCAGACCCCGCCGACTCGGTCCACGAGGCCACCAGCCGACTGTCTGAGTCGGGGCTGTTCACCGAGGTCGAGAACGACACCACCTGCTGCTACGCCGTGCAGGACAAGATGTGGGTGCACGGCCCGGGTGCGGAGCCGTGGGAGGTCTACACCGTGAAAGCGGACGCCACCATCATCCACCCCGTCGGTATCTCCCCGATGGCGTCGGGCGGGTCGGGCAACTGCGAGTGCGGCACCCCGACCACATCCGAGTGCGTGCAGCTTCCCTCCTGCTGCTGAGTCGTCACGGGGCCACGCTCGACGCAGTGGTTACTGCACGGATGCCACCGGGCGGGCGGGCCGCGGGCCCGTCGCGGGCGGGGCGGCGCCCAGGTCAATGCGGGTATCCATGTCGAGGTCGAACTTGCCGTAGAGGTTCACGTGGGTCCAGAACAGCGGTGTCAACGCGCGGCGGTCGGCGCCGGTCATCCGGGCCTGCCAGGCCGGCTCGGTCAGGATGGTCTGCAGCAGCGCGGTGTTGACATGGACCAGCGCGGCTGCAACAGGTGTAGGGCGAGCATGGACACCTCGGCGTGCTCGCGGTCCGGGCCGGGCAGGTTCCCGCCCTTGCCGTAGTGCAGGTCGGTGTTTCCTGAGTTCCAGTTCTCCACCACCTGCAAGCCTTCGTGGATCTCGCGGCGCAGCTCAGGGCTGGAGCCGTACTCGCAGATGAAGATGGTCCGGATGACCCGTCCGAGTTCCTCCAATGCCTGGTAGGTGGGGTGTTTGGGACCGCCGCCTCGAGTGAACCGGCGCAGGACCTGCTCGGCTTCGGCGGTGCCCAGGCGCAGCGCGGTGGCGTACTGACCATCTGGTCGTACTGCTGGGTGATCAGGGCCCAGTCGATGGCCCGGTTCGACAGCACGGGCGCCAGGTTCGGCCAGGCGTCGACCGACCCGGCTTCGCCTCGGTACAGCTTGGCTTTGGGCAGTGTCTTGTCCCGAGGCAGCAGCAGCTTGAACCCGAGCAGGTGGGAGAAGGCGTGCCCAAGCAGGCTCGCGCCATGGGTGTCGGTGTACTGACGGTCGATGCTCGCGCTGGTCAGGTGCCGCAACAAACCCTCGATCATGGCGGCAACCTCGCTGGCCGAGCAGGTCTTGAGCTGGGAGTAGATACAGACCCGGCCGCGTTCGACGTGCCAATAGATCATGATCCCGGGACCTCGGTAGAGTTGGTGCCACTCGGTCATCAGGTTCAACGACCAGGACCCGAACTTCTTGGAGTCCGACGCGCACGCCGTGCCGTCACCCCACCAGGCCGGGTCTCGCATCGCCAGGGTGGTGTTGACCAGCCGCCGGATGGCCTTGCGCAGGTTGTCGCGGGTGAGGTGGAAGCGCGGACCCGGCGCAGGGCGGCCTCGATGTCGCCGAGCTCACTGCCCGTCACGGCCTGGCCATCGGCGATCCGTTTGATCCCGACGTTGGTTCCCAACGCGAACAGCACCAACAGCAGCCGCCGGCGCAGCACACCCTCAGGGAGCGCTTCGCGGCTCATCACCGAGGTGAACTCGAAGGTGAAGCCAGTCAGGAAGTCGGCTTCCTTGAGAATGTCGAGCAGGTCGATGGTGCCCCAGCGGCGCTGCACCTCGGTCTTGAGCGCGTCGAGGTTAGGCGGTTCGGGCACCTTGTCCATGCTGGGTATGGAGATCCAACCCTCGCCGTGGCGGGTGGTGATCCGCACTCCGCCGGTGGTGCCGCCCGCCAGAGCGGTGTCGAATGAGGTGAGCGCGGCCTCCAGCCGCTGTTTGAGGTCCGCGACGAACTCGCCGCCATCGCGCGGGGCGCGCAGAGCGGCATAGTGCACATCTCGGTTGTCCTCGAAATCAGCCGGGAGGTCGTCGTCGGGGTTGCGCCACCGGTTCGCCCCGACCACCCAGATCTCGCGGCGCCGGATCGCCTCCCGCAGCGCCTTGAGCACACACAACTCGTACGGGATCCGCTCGACCCGGGCCGTGTCGTCGAGCACCGCCTCACGCCACTCACGCGGCACCACTCCCTCCAGCGGTACCCAGTCCGACCGGGAGAAGTTGGGCCGGTCCGAGACCGGGATGTCCTTATAGCGCTGCAACAACTCGACCGCATCCATGACCGGGCGATGGGTGGTGTTGTTCGCGCGGAACTCCAACGCAGCCAGCAGGTCCGGCAACAGGCGCCGGTAGTGGTGGGAGTAGGAACCGCGCAGCACGGTGCGGACCTTGCTGTTGAAGACCGCCCGCTCGGCCTTGGCCTCTTTCGCCAGCTCACGCAGCGTCGCTTCCCCAGCCACCGGGTAGATCACCCGCCGCACTGTCTCGTCGGGATAGGCCACCGCCGCCTCGGCCACCCGATACAAGATCCCCTTCTTGCCCGTCACCCGTTTCAGATCCTCGATCAGTTCTTTCTCGACCCGCCGCTCAGCCCTGGTGTCAATCTTCAGGACGAGCTGGATCAACAACTCGACCAGGCTGTCGGTGATCTCCGCCGTGCGGGCGTGGCACAACGACGCCAGCAACGTCAGACGCACCTGGCGCGGTGACGTCGCCAGATCAGACGGGAAGCAGCGGGCCGCCCGGTCCCGCCACGCGGTGACCAGCTTCTCCGTCCACCCATCGAACAGATCCGTCGGCAACCCCAACGCCTTGACCCGCTCGAGCTTGGCGACCTCCAGGCCGAACGTCTTGGTACCCACCACCCCGGGATCGGTCTTCAACTCGTAGAGGAACCGTTCACCGCCCCCCGCCGAGACCTCAGGATCCTCACCCGCTCCGGCCAGCTGCTCGAGGCGGGCCACCACCCCGCCGGCGGCATCGAGGCGTTGCTCGACAATGCGGCAGAACCGGTCCTCGAACATCCGCAGCGCGCTACCCACCAGCCGGGAAATCTGCCCGAACGTCGGTGGCTCCAGCCTCACCGCCTCTGACCGTAGCTTCGGGAGTTCCGGGCCGTCGCGGGTGCAGCCTGCGCGCGGCGGTGTTCACATCGCGGCGGAGCTCAAGGCCACCCGGAGGCGTCGGACTTCTCTGGCGGTCAGGGCTGATGCTGTGCCGTCGCCGTAGGGGGACGGGATGCTGACCAGACTCGGCTCGCGACGGCGTCCGTTGATCCACTCGATCAGGGTTCGAAGAAGTGCTGCGGGTTCGAAGCGGCAGCCGAAGAGCCTTCGATCTCGGGCGTTCGTTGCTGCGGCGGACGACGATGACCGGCTTCTTGAGGGCGGTGATCTCCTCCCGCAGCCCCCAGAGTCGGGGACGTCAGGCGGGTGCGCCGGGCGAGGGCGAGAAGCGGTGAGTACTCCAGCGGGCCGGTCAGCCGAGTAGGGACCGCGCGTAGAGCATCGGCATGCGGCGCGAGGCGTGCGTGCAGGCGCGGGCCCGGGCAGCCGCTGCCGGCGCAGGTTGGCAACCGCGAGGCCACATCCGCCGGCACTGGCCCGATCTGCTGCGGTTGATCGCGTTGGTTCACACCCTCCCCACCCGAGGCGACGGCGGTGACCACCCTGGATCTGGAGCCACGCGCACTGTTTCCCGCCGCCTTCGGAACACCGACGCTCGCTACCGCCACCACGAGAAAGAAGTCCTGATGTCCACCACCACCCGCTGGGTGCGCTACCTCGTACCGGTCATGGTCGGCATCGACTGCGACAACAACGAGCTCACCACCCCCCTCACCAACCGTCGACGTGGAGCACCTCGTCGAGGGCGCCCACCAGGATGCGCAGCCCGGCCTGAACGGTGGCCCGATCCGCCTCTGGGATGGCCTCGAGCAGGGTGGTGAATCTCGCGGTGCGCGAGGCGGAGAGCTGTTCGGCCGCCTCGGCGCCTGATGGGTGAGCGACAACATCGCCACCCGACCGTCGCGGTCATGCCGATCGCGGGCCACCCAGCCCCGACCCTCGAGCTGGTGAACTAGGCGGCTGACCGTGCCGCGTTGCAGCCGCAGCCGGGCCGCGAGCTCGTGTTGGGCCAGCGCGCCGTCGCAGGCCAGTTCCATCACCGCGCGCGCTTCGGATACCGGGATCGGCTGCCCGCACGGGGTCTGTTCGGGCTGGTGCAACCCGAACGCCCGAATCATCGCCACCATCGCTTCTTGCAGCCCCCGCACCTGCGAGGACGTGGGCTCTGTGTCCACCGACATAGTTCGGCTGTACAACAGATCTGTTCGACTGCACAACAAAGACACAGCTGGCTCGACACCACGGCGGATCAAGCTCGGATACGGATACGGATATGGGGTATAGGGTATAGGGTATAGTCCAGCGTGGAGGTGCTGGATGAACGGCTACACCGACAACAAGGACGCGTTGCTGGCCCGGGTGGAGGGACAGGTCCGGGTCTGGCCGGATGGTCGAGCAGGACAAGTACTGCATCGACGTGCTCACCCAGGTCTCGGCGACTACCCGGGCGCTGCAGTCCGTCGCGCTGCAACTCCTCGATGATCACCTGTCCCATTGCGTGACCGAGGCTGCCGCCCAGGGCGGGGAGCGGGCCGCAGAGAAGGTCGCCGAGGCCAGCGCCGCGATCGCCCGGCTCCGTGACCACATGGCCGACCCGGCCGCCGTGTCAGATCGGTCGGCCCGCCGCGGCCCGATCCCGAGGAGGCCAAGATGAACGTGTTGAGCGCGATCGGGAACAGCCTGTATGAGGCGTTCTCGATGTTCTGGGAAACCCTGTGGGCGCTGGTGTTGGGGTTCGGGCTGTCCGGAGCGGTGCAGGCGTTCGTCTCCCGCGGCCAG
>JALYVZ010000415.1 GCA_030852965.1 Actinomycetota bacterium
ACCCGGGCCAACGGACAGCCCCGGCCGCCATGCCGCCGAGGCTGGCCGGGCCGCGCGTCGCGCCCGTCCTGGATGCCGAGTCGGCCCCCGACGTTGCCGAGGAGCCGCCGGCGCCAGAGACCACGGACAGTGTCAGCCCCGCGGGCTGGGACCTGGTTCGGGCGACTCAGGCGGGCGACCAGGAAGCGTTCGGTCAGCTCTACGACCGCTACCACGACATGGTCTTCCGTTACGTACTGTTCCGGATCGGCGACCGTCAGCTCGCCGAGGATCTGACCGCCGAGACCTTCCTGCGCGCACTGCGCCGGATCGGCTCGGTCAGCTATCAAGGTCGGGACATCGGCGCCTGGTTCGTCACCATTGCCCGCAACTTGGTGCTCGACCACGTCAAGTCCAGCCGCTACCGGTTGGAGCAGACCACCTCCGAGATCCAGGACCTCTCCCCCAGCACCTGTGGCCCCGAGCAGCAGGTTCTCGACGGCGCCACGCACGAGGAGCTGCTGCGGTGTGTGGCCAAGCTGAACTCGGACCAGAAGGAATGCATCGCGCTGCGGTTCCTCCAGGGCCTCTCGGTGGCGGAGACCGCACGGCTGATGGGGCGCAACGAGGGCGCGGTCAAGGCGTTGCAGCACCGGGCGGTCCGAAGGCTCGCCCAACTACTCCCTGAAGGCCTACGATGAGCGCCGGATACCCCAACCGGGGGACACAGCGCGTGATTGCGGAAAGCTCGCACTCTAATCTTTTATCACCTAATATAGTGAATGCCGTCACCCCCGTAACCCTCTGCACGCTGACTCGTTGTACAGAACAACGATGGGGAAGCGTGAGAACGCAGTGAGGACGGGAGATATGACCACGGGCGCAGGCCGAGACAGCGAGCGGTTCGCCGCCGCCGTCGACAACGGCCACACGTACGCCGGCGCCGTGCCGCTGGGCGACGAGTTCTTGGCGCGGGAGCTTGAGCTGGTTGCACTGCTGCGAGAGAGTCGCGCCTCATTGGCGCCCAGCCCGGACGCTTCGGTGCGGATGCGCGCTCGGGTGATGGCTGCGGCCGCCACCATGGTCGCGCCAGTACCGGCCATGGATGGCGCGGACGGCACCGGCGCTCTCGTCGCCGCCTCGCTGTCCAGCGACTCGCTGTCCAGCGACATTGGCGAGAGCGCCGAGGACGAGACCAACGTGGTCTCCATCGGCGGCGCTCGGGGTCGCCACCGCTTCCCCCGTCGTTTGAGCGCCGCCGAGACGCCGCACCGGCGCGGCGCGTTCGGGCTCAGCGCGGCCGCCGCGCTCGCGTTGCTGGCTGTCACCGGCGGAGGCGCGCTGTTCAGCAAGGACGCGCTACCCGGTGACACGCTCTACGGCGTGAAGCAGACCACCGAGTCCGGCCTGGTCGCACTCACTCCGGGCCAGGGCAAGGCTCAGCGTCAGCTGGACGTCGCGGCCACCCGGATCGACGAGGTCCAGGCGCTGAGCTCCAGCCGCGCCGCGTCAGCCGACCGCGGCTCCGACATCAGCCAGGCGCTGCACGGGTTCAACGAGCAGACCACCGCCGCGTCCCGGACGTGGCTGGCCGGCCCGAACCCGGGCAACACGGGCGATCTGGCCACCTGGGCAAGCACCCAGTCGCAGCGGTTGGCCGCGATGCGCTCGTCGATGCCGGCCTCCGCGCAGCCGGATGCCGACTCCTCCATGCACATGCTCGAGCAGCTCAGGACCAGGGCCAGCGCGCTGAACAGTCGCAAGGGCTGCGACAACGTCACCACCGGCGAGTCCGACGAGTTCGGCCCGATTCCGGCCAAGGGCGCGTGCAACACCAAGGACTCGACACCGCAGGCCCCGCAGGCCCGGCAGATGATTCCCAACATGCCGACCAACGAGCGCTCCGGCGCGCCATCGCTCAACACGTCGGACCGAACCGGGCAGCTCCCGGCTACCGACCGAACCGGGCAGCTCCCGGCTACCGGCGGTAACTCGAACCCCGCACCGAGCCTGAACCTGCCCGAGCTTCCCGGCACCAGTTCTGGTGGCCTGTTGTCCAACCGGCAGCACACCAGTCAACCCGCCACCCCGCAGCCGGACAAAGATAAGCATCTCCCGCTGCTGGACAACTGACAAGCCGAAATTCACTCAACGGTCGCGCACGGGGTGCCGCCGCCGGTGTGTCCCCGCAGTACGCTCTAATTGTCTGGACGCCGATCGGCGCCGACAGATCTCGGAGGCGGGGTCTGGTGGCTGCGGCCTGCGGATAGGAGGCGGTGGGTGACTGTCGGTGGCCGTGTGAGCTCGGCGGAGATCGCTGGGCAAGCCTCGGCCGCCGCTGCGGTCGCACACCTCGCGCCGCCGGATCAGGACAGGGCCAACGAGTCGGTCCCGGTCGATCTCACCGCCGCGGCGTTCTTCGATGTGGACAACACCATGATGATGGGCGCGTCGATCTTCCACTTCGCGCGGGGGCTGGCCGCCCGCAAGTTCGTGGAGCCCTCGGACCTGGCCGGCTTTGCCTGGCAGCAGCTGAAGTTCCGGGTCGGCGGCCGGGAGTCCCAACAGGACATGAACACCGGCCGCGAGACCGCACTGTCCTTCGTCGCCGGCCGCTCGGTGACCGAGATTGTGGAGCTGAGTGAGGAGATCTACGACGAGCTGATGGCCGACCGCATCTGGGCTGGCACCCGGGCGCTGGCCAACATGCACCTGGACGCCGGCCAACGGGTGTGGCTGGTCACCGCCACCCCGGTGGAGCTGGCGCTGATCATCGCCCGCCGGCTGGGTCTCACCGGGGCGCTGGGCACCGTGACCGAGAGTGTGGACGGCGTATACACCGGTCGCCTCGTCGGCGAGGTGTTGCACGGTCCGGCCAAGGCCCACGCGGTGCGGGCGCTGGCCGTGCAGCAGGGGCTCAACCTCCGGCGGTGCAGCGCGTACTCCGACTCGGTCAACGACGTCCCGATGCTCGGGTGCGTCGGTACGGCCGTGGCCGTCAACCCCGACTCCGACCTGCGTGACGTGGCTCGCGCCCGAGGCTGGGAGATCCGTGACTTCCGCACCGGACGCAGAGCCGCCAAGATCGGCGTCCCCTCGGTCCTAGGAGCCGGCGCGGTAGCCGGCGCGGTAGCCGCCGGCCTGGCGTACCGCAAGCGCGCCTAACCCGTCCAGCGCCGCCCGCCGCCCCCGCGGGC
>JALYVZ010000025.1 GCA_030852965.1 Actinomycetota bacterium
CCCCCGCACTGCGCCGAGCGGCCGCCCGGGGCGCGCGCACCGGTCGCTACCGGGACGCGCTGGTGGTGATCACCGGAGCCGGCAGCGGCATCGGCCGGGAGACCGCATGTGCGTTCGCCGCCGAGGGGGCGCAGGTGATCGTGGCCGACCTGGACGAGCTGGCGGCCAAGGAGACCGTGTCGCTGATCGCTTCCGGCAAGGTCAGCGCCCACCAGGTCGACGTGGCGGTCGCTTCCGGCAAGGCCAGTGCCTACCAGGTCGACGTGGCCGACGCCGAGGCGATGGCCGCGTTCGCCGCCGCCGTGATCGCCGAGCACGGCGTGCCGGAGGTGGTGGTCAACAACGCCGGGATCGGGATGGCCGGCCCGTTCACCTCCACCTCGCTGGCGGACTGGCAGCGGGTGATCGACGTCAACCTGTGGGGCGTGATCCACGGCTGCCGGGTGTTCGCGAGTGCGATGATCGCGCACGGCGAGGGCGGGCAGATCATCAACATCGCCTCGGCGGCGGCCTACCTGCCGACCCGGGTGCTGCCGGCCTATGCCACCACCAAGTCGGCGGTGCTGACACTCACCCAGTGCCTGCGGGCCGAGCTGGCCGAGCACGGCATCGGGGTCACCGCGATCTGCCCCGGGCTGGTGCACACCAACATCACCTCCAACACCCGGTTCGTCGGCACCGACGACGCTGAGCAGGCCCGCCGGCAGCGGGCCTCGCACGCGATGTACGGCCGGCGCAACTTCACCCCGCAACGCGCCGCGAAGGAGATCCTGCGGGCCGCGCACCGCAACACCGCGGTCGCCCCGGTCACCCCGGAAGCCAAGATCGGACTGTTGGCGTCCCGGCTCACCCCCGCGTTGCTCCGGGCGGCGGCGAAGCACGAGGTGGAGTTGTGATCGGCGAGCACCACCCACCTGCTCAACGTGCTGCACCTGCTGCTGCCCGAGAGGGAGCGGTGGTTCGTGCGGGTGTTCTCCGAGGCGCTGCCGCTGATCCGCGTTGGCCAGCCCGTGGGTGCGCACCTCGACCTGGTGTTGGCCCCCGGGCGGGTCCGCCAGTACTCGCTGTGCGGCGATCCCGCCGACCGACTCAGCTACCGCATTGCGGTCCGCCGGCTCGCGGACGGCGCCGGCGGTAGCGTCGAGGTGCACTCCCTGACGACCGGAGCCCGGGTTGCCGCGCGTGCACCGCGACAGGCGTTTCCGCTGCTCACGGTGTCGCGCTACCTGTTCCTGGCCGGGGGTATCGGCATCACCCCGATCCTGCCGATGGTGCGCGCGGCCGCGGCGGCCGGCGTCGACTGGCGGCTGGTGTACGTCGGGCGCGACCGGGCCTCGATGCCGTTCCTGGCCGAGCTGCCGGCCGATCGGGTGGTGATCAGGACCGACGTCGAGCACGGCGGGCCGGCGACCGGCGACGAACTGCTCGGGTACGCCCCGGGGTCCGGCACCGGCGGCTACTGCTGCGGACCGCCGCCAACGCTGGCCGCGGTCAGGGCCGCGCTGCGGGAAGCGGGGCCCGGAAGTGCGCTGGAGGTGCTGCACGCCGAACGGTTCGCCGCGGCGGTTTTGTCGGACGGAGGGGCGATCGGCGGGCGGGAGTCGACCGTCGAGCTGGCCCGTTCCGGTGTCTCACTGGACGTACCGAGCGACCGCTCGGTGCTGGAGGTGGTGCGGGAACGGCTGCCTAACGTGTCCAGGGCCGCCGGGGATCGGCTGGTCCTGGACCTGTGAGAGCCGTCAACACCGCAGCGGCCGCCGAACCTCGCCGGCTCAGCGCGGCTGCCGCCGAACCTCGCCGGCTCAGCCCGCAGCGCCGGCGCGAGCAGCTGACCCGTGCCGCGCTGCGACTGTTCGCGGCCCGTCCGCCCGAGCTGGTGTCGGTGGACGACGTGGCGCGAGCCGCCGGGGTGTCCCGGGCGTTGCTCTACCGGTACTTCGCCAGCATGCACGAGCTGCGGATGGCTGGCTTGAGGATCGTGGTGGACGAGGTGATCGCGGCGACCACCCCGCCGGACGAGGGCCCGCTGCTCGACCAGGTGCGGTACGCGTTGAACGCGTTCCTCGGCTCGGCGCAGGCCTACGCCAGCGCGTACGTGGCGCTGCTGCGTACCGGGTCGGTGATCGCCACCGCCGAGACCGACGAACTGGTCGACAGCGTCCGCCGGCACATCGTGGCGGTGGTGGCCCAGCGGCTGGGGCTGATCGGGCCGCCGGCACCCATGCTGGAGCTGACCATGCGCGGCTGGTTCTCCGTTGTCGAGGCGGCCAGCGTCGAGTGGCTCCGTACCGGTGGGCTGTCCCGCGAGCAGCTGGAGAGCTGGCTCATCGACCAACTGGTGGCGATGCTCGCCACCACCGCCCGGCACGACCCGGCCACCGCCGCCGCCCTCGCCGAGGCGGTGCGCTGACTCCCCCGGCAGGATGACCGTTGTGACCGAGAGCTTCCCCCGTCGTCAGGCCCGGACCCGCCGCTTCAGCCTGGGCGTCCCCCGTGGGTTCACCATCGCGCCGGGCGGGCAGCGGGTGCTGTTCCTGCGCAGCCGAGGCGGCACCGACCCGGTGACCTGCCTGTGGTCGTTCGATGTGGCCACCGGCACCGAGACGCTGGTTGCCGACCCGCGGGTCCTCGGTTCGGGGGCCGATGAGGACCTGCCGGCCGAGGAACGCGCCCGCCGCGAGCGCAGCCGGGAGCAGGCCGGCGGGATTGTCGGGTACGCCTGCGACAACGACGTGGATGTGGTGGCGTTCGCCCTGGCCGGAGAGTTGTATCTGATCGAACCGGGCAGCGTCGAACCGGGCGGCGACGCGCCCCGGCAGGTGAGCACCCCGGGTGGCGTCGTCGACCCCCGCCCGGATCCGCTCGGTCACCGGGTGGCCTACCTCAGTGGGGGCGCGCTGTGGCTCTACGACCGGGCCACCGGCACGTCCACCGCGCTGGCCGAGCCCGACGGTGACACCGTGCGGTACGGGTCCGCCGACTTCGTGGCCGCCGAGGAGATGGACCGGATGCGCGGCTACTGGTGGTCGCCGGACGCACGTGCGCTGGTGGTCGCGCGTACCGACGACGCGCCGGTGCAACGCTGGTACGTGGCCGACCCGGCCAACCCCGAGCGCACCCCGACCGAGCTCGCCTATCCCGCCGCCGGCACCGCGAACGTGCGCACCGAGCTGTACGTGTACGCCTGCGACGGCTCGCGCACGAAGCTCGACTGGAACGCACAAGGCGAGGAGTACCTGGTCGCCGCCCACTGGAGCGCCCACGAGCTGCTGATCACCGTCCAACCCCGTGACCAGCGCGCCCTGCGGGTTCGCCGCGTCGACCCGAGCACCGGCGCGAGCACCCCCGTCATCGAGAACCGCGACCCGGACTGGGTGGACATCGTGGCAGGGGTGCCGACGCACACCGACGACGGCGCGCTGGTCTGGACCCGCGACGCCGACGACGCCAGAAGGCTCGTGGTCGACGGTGAGCTCGCCACCCCGGCCACGGTCCGGGTGCGTTCGGTGCTCGACGTGGACGGCGACACCGTGCTGTTCACCGCCAGCCCGCACGACGCACCCGGTGACGTACGGCTGTGGACCTGGTCAGCGGCGGACGGCGAGCGCTGCCTCACCGAGCGGCCAGGGGTCTTCGGCGGCCGCCGCCGCGCTCGCGTGACCGTGGTCACCGGCCAGTCTCCCGACGCCGATGGCACGAGCGTCGAGGTGCGCCGGGCGGACGGCTCAGGAGTGCCGATCGCCTCGCTCGCCGAGCCGGCCGGGCTGAGCCCTCGGGTCCTGCCGGTGACCGGCTGCGATCCGCGCACGGTGGTGTTGCTGCCCACAGACCACCGCTGCGGGCAGCGACTGCCGGTGCTGATGGACCCGTACGGCGGGCCGCACGCGCAGCGGGTGCTCTCGGCCAGGGGCGCGTACCTGACCAGCCAGTGGTTCGCCGACCAGGGGTTTGCGGTGGTGGTCGCGGACGGTCGGGGCACCCCTGGGCGCGGGCCGGCCTACGAGCGGGCGGTGCTCGGTGACCTGGCCGCCCCGGTGCTCGAAGACCAGGTGTGCGCGCTGCACGCGGCGGCCGCCGAGTACCCCGACCTGGACCTGGGCCGGGTCGGCATCCGGGGCTGGTCGTTCGGCGGGTACCTGGCCGCGCTGGCCGTGCTGCGCCGCCCGGACGTCTTCCACGTCGGAGTGGCCGGCGCCCCGGTCACCGACTGGGCGCTGTACGACACCCACTACACCGAGCGTTACCTCGGCCATCCCGCCGGCGCACCGGAGGCTTACCAGCATTCCTCGCTGATCGACGACGCGCCGAAGCTGACCCGCCCGCTGCTGCTCATCCACGGCCTGGCCGATGACAACGTGGTGGCCGCGCACACCTTGCGGCTGTCGTCAGCGCTGCTGGCTGCCGCACGCCCGCACACCGTGCTCCCGCTGTCCGGGGTGACCCACATGACCCCGCAGGAGGAGGTGGCCGAGAACCTGCTGCTGCTGCAGGTCGACTTCCTGCGCTCCGCCCTCGGCGGGCCGGCGTAGGCAGGCGCTACCCTGGCGTGACCTCGCCCGAGCCGGAGATGTTCTTGGTGACCGACGGGTTGCCTCGGTAGTGCACGGTGCCGCTGCCCGAGACTGTGGCTTCGAGGCGGTCGGAGACCTGCAGGGTCACGTCGCCGCTGCCCGAGATCGTCGTCTGGGCGGTCTTGGTGGCGAGCCGGTCGCCGATGTAGTTGCCCGATCCGGACACCTCCACCTCCTGCCGGTCGGCCGTGCCGCCGAGGGTGACCGTTCCCGAGCCGTCGATTGCCACCCGCACCGTGCCGGTGGTGAGATCGGGGAAGGTGACGTCGCCGGACCCGGCGATGTCAATCCGGTCCAGCTTCGGCACGGTGAGCCGGTAGACGATCGGGTTGCGGGTACGCACCGATGTCCCGTCCTTGATCGACAGCTCCAGCGTCCCGCCGACGACGTCGCTGGTGAGCAGTGGCAACACGTCGGCCGGGGCCTCGATGGTCAGCGACGTGGTGGGCCCGGCGCTGACCTGGACGTCCCCCGAGGTGTTCAGTTGCAACGCCGAGACTCCGCTGACGGCGCCGCGAGTCTCCGTCTTCTGTGGTCCTGATCCCACCGTCAACGGGTCCGACCCCGTTGACACCGTTGGGCCTGACCCCGTTGACCCCGTTGGGCCGCAGCCCTCGACAGACATGGCGACAAGTGTAGCGACGCCCGCCGTGACCAGAACAAGTCCCCTCGAACGTCCCATGGGCAAAATCTACCGACACGCAGCCGTGGCCCGCGTCAGCGCCCCTGGCATGCCGCAGGCGCTGTGCATGCCGCAGGCGCTGTGCATGCCGCAAGCGCTGTGACTGGGGTCACACGGCAGAGAATTCTCCGCATTGTGACCGAGTTGTTATCTATAGAAGCTTAAAATATTCACTCGAACGGCCTAATAATTACATCGGGCGCTCGTGAAAGTGCTCGGATGGCGACACGCGGTCCCAGTCGCAGTCCGAGCACGCGCCTCTTTCAGCCGACACCACGACGGGTGCGCCGGTGCCACACGGATTCGAGAGGAGTGAACGAGGTTGAATGATCACCGTCTGGCGGAGTCCGTTCCAGAGCAGAACCGGACCGAGATGAACTTCTTCAATCCGGGCGGCGGGCCGTACAATGCGGTGTCGCCGGTCGCGTTCGACGTCACCCGGCGTGGCTACGACCGCGACCAGGTCGAGAAGCACCTCGCGGGCCTCGCCGCCGAGCTCGAGGGGTACCGGCCGCGGTTGGCCGAGACGCAGCAGCGGTTGGCCGAGGCGGAGCAGCGGTTGGCCGAGACGCAGCAGCGGTTGGCCGAGGCGGACCGCGCCGGAGGGCACGGGTTCGGCGAGCGGGTCGAGACGATGTTGCGGGTAGCCGAACACGAGGCCGCCGAGGTTCGCGCCGTTGCAGCCGAGAAGGCCGCCGCGACGATCGAACAGGCTCGGATCCAGGCCGAGTCCCTGGAGCGGGAGGCCACGCGGGCCGCCGCCGCCCAACAGGTTGCGGCGGAGCAGCGGACACGCCAGCTCGAAGCCAGAATTCAGGCTCATCTGGCGGCGATGGACAGCGAGATCACCGCAGCCAGGATGGAGGCGGTCGCCATCGTGGCAAAAGCCGAGGGATTGGCCGCGAGCACGGTCGAACGCGCCGAGGTGCGCGCCCGCGACACCAGGGCAGCCGCCGACCGAGCCGCGGCTGAACAGCGTGAGAAGGCCCGTAGCGAAATCGGCCGCCTGGCGGGCACCCGGGACGGGGTCCGTTCAGACCTCGCCCGGTTGCAGGGCCTCCTCGGTGAGGTGCTCGGCATCAGTCAGCGCACCCCAACCCAGTAACGGCCCGGCCGGCCGAGCGGCGGCGAGGTCGGGCGGCGCGCGGCGAGGTCGGGCGGCCGCGCTCCTGGTGAGGAAGCTCCGCGGCCCGCGGTTGGAACATCAGCGCAGGCCGAGCGCCGCTCGCAGCCGGTCCGGGTCCATCAGCGCCGGATTGCTCGGGCCGCTCGGAAAGTCGTCGAGCAGCCGGGCCAAGTCACCGCGCCGGGTGGGATCGGCCGCTGCTTGCCGCGGTGTGCGTCCGGCCAGCGCCGGCAGCTCCTGGTCCAGCCAGCTCCGCTCGTAGTCGCGGATGAACCCCGCCATGGCTTCCGCGACGACGGGATCGGCCGGGTCGAGGAGATCAGCGCCGACCGGAGCCGGCGTCTGTTCGGCGAGCTGGGCGAACTCGCGGGTGTCCCGGACCGGCTGCCGGCTCTCGTCGTCCAGGGTGACGGCGAGCCCCAGCCCGCGCACAGTGGCGAGCACCCGGTCCATCCGGGCCTCGCTGTTCGTGGTGACGCGGAGCAGTTCGTCGTCGAGCGTGAGGGTCGCCCGGATGCGCTGCATCCCCTCGGTGGTGACGAGCTCGTGCCACTGCGCCGGCTCGTCGGCTGGTTCGTCGGCTCGTTGGTAGGCACTGCCGAGGGCAGTGGCCAGCGCGATCGGGTCCGCACAGCTGAGCGTTGCCTCGCAGATCACCAGCGGATCGCCCTCGGTGTTCCGCAGCAGGGTGGGGGCGAATCGGCTGGTGAGGAAGCCGACCAGCGCGGCGGGTTCCGGGCGACCGTCCAGCAACGCGACGAGCGCGTCACGCTGGCCCAGCGCGACCGGCTCGACGCCGCCGAAGATCTGCATCGTGTCTCCGGCGGGCACCACCCGGGCGCACACCAGCTGACCGGCCTTCAACTGTCGGCTTGCGGTCCGCTCACGCACCGCGTGCACGTCGCCGGTGCGCACGTCGCGCATGGTCAGGCCGACGCCCGGCTGAGTGTCCTGAATCTCGTGCACCGAGCGCTCGACCAGCAGCCACTGCTCGGCGAGCAGCCGCTCGTCGTCGGGCAGCAGGACGCCGCGTACCGCGAGGAACTCGGCGAACCCGCCGCCCTCGAACAGCACCGCATCGCCGACCAGCGGATCGGGGATGGCCCGCAGCAGCGCGATGGGGTTCTCGTCGTAGCGGGCGCGCTCCGTCGCGGCCTCGATGATGCCGTCGTGGAGGGAACCGTCGTGGAGGTAGCACCCGGCCTTCTGATAGAGCCACACCGCCCGCTCTGCCAGTGGGAAGCTTTCCCGCCGGGAGTGGCAGACCTTGTACTTGCGGCCCGAGCCACACCAGCACGGCTGGTTGCGGCCCAGCTCCGGTCGTGGGACGGGCTGGAACAGACGCAGCAGCTCGACGAGGTGGTGGTTCTCGGACTCGCCGGCCCGCCGCAGCAACGCCAGGCCGCGTTCGGCGTCGCCCCGGTCGCTGGCGTAGCGTGCGAGGTCGAGCAGGGTGGGCGGCCAGCTCGGGTCCAGGTCCTGCGCCTTCAGGTAGGCGTCCTCGGCTTCGACCACCTCGCCGAGGCGTTCGTGTGCCTTGGCGCGCAGCCAGCGCAGCGCCACCCGCGCCGGCCTCGGGGCCAGCGGTTCGCAGGCCTCGGCGAACAACCCGAGCGCGCCCGCGTCGGCGCGGAACGTCTCGGCCAGTATCGCCTTGGCCACCGCGGGCTCGGCCAGCAGCCCCATCGCGGCCCGGGTCGTGGACGAGATGCGGTCTCCAGCGCCCGCCGCGGCCGACTCCGGGTCGGGAGCCAGCCCGATTTCCTGGGCCATCTCGGACAGGCCTGCCTCGCCACCGCTCTCCAGCGCGGCCTGGGCGGCCTCGTGCAGCTCTGCGACCTGGTCGAACAGGGTCACCGCGACGAGCACCGCGACCGCCTCGTCCGGCTGCAGCGCGTATCGCCCGGCCAGCAAGTCGAGCTGGTTCTCGGTCCGCCAGAGCGGGAAGTCGAACCCCTCTCCGGCCAGCCAGTCACCGTCATGGATGAGCCCGCAGTCCGCCAGGACAGTGCTCAGCGGCGGCAGTGCCGCAACGAACAGCAAGGGCTCGGCGGCGCACGCCGTCCAGACCGCCACTGCCAGCTCCACCGGCTCGTCGTCCGCGTCGGCGATCACCTCGCCCAGCCGGGCGGCCAGCGAAGCCAGCGGCGGTCCGGTGCGGGATGGATCCTCGACCGGCGTCAGCTCCAGCCCGCTGTCGACGAGACGCAGGCCGACGAGATCACCCGCCGTGATGCCCCGCCCGGCGAGATAGCCCGCCGGCAGGAGGAGGTCACCCTCGTCGCTGAGCACCTCGTCGGGAATCCCACGTTCGTCCGCGATCTCGCCGTCGAAACCGGCGAGCACCGTCACGATCGGGGCGCCGTCGGTCATGCACTGGTGGGTCCCGTTTTCGACCAGCATCGACAGCCCGACCAGGTCCGGGCACTCCGCCAGCAGGTCGTGGGTGGCTTCGGCCTCGGTCACTCGGTGGGTGAACACTCGGCCGGCCATCAGCGCGGGCAGCCAGGCCCAGCGGTCGTCGACCAACGTAACTGCCGAGCTGCGCTCGTCCTCAAGCGCCTCGACCACCCGCTCGTCGGGACAGTCGCCGAGCTCGACGCCCGTTGCGGCCACCGCTTTGACGAGCTGCTCCTCAGCCATCGGCCCACCTTCGGTGAGCACCCCGGCGACAACCTTCAGCAGCTCCGAATCCGCCATGGCGCCGGAGGCTACCCGGCCCGGCGCAGGGCCGGTCGCTGGGCTCGTCACACAGACCGGGCGTACGCCCGCACAGACCGTGCAACCTTTGTGCGGCGTACGTCAGATCTGTGCGAGCGCCCTGCGGAACGGGGCTGTGGAGCCGCGTCAGCGGGGGTCGGGGGGAGGGAGGTGGGTGGTTTCGTATTCGGTGGGTCTTGCGGTGGTGTCGGAGGGGGGGAGGAGGCCGGTCATCGCGCAGAGGTTGCGGCCGAATGCGGTGAGCTCGATGCTCCGGCGGATCGTCACCCCGCGGCCGGCTTTGGCCATCGCCTCCTCGACCTCCTCCTGCGCCTCCAGGACGTCGTAGAGGCTCTGATCGGGCAGTGTCTCGTGGGAGAACCAGACCATCCCGAGCCGGAACAGGTTGTTCAGGTACGCCGGGACCCGCTCGGTGTGCCGGCAGCCCGCGTAGCGCCCGATCATGGTGATGCCGGGTGCGATCAGCACGCTGCCCACCCCGAACGGCCGCCTGGTGCGCACGTCCACCGACGGCTGCGCGCCGCGCTGAGCGAACAGCCGCAGGATGCGCGCCTCGTCCGGGGACAGCTCGGAGAGCAGCTGGACGTAGGCGGGGTGGCCGGAGTCGGGGTAGGTCAGGTCGGCGGAGGCGTCCAGCAGCGCGTTCATCCGGTCCGCCAGGGAGATCTTGGGGCCGGTGTCGGCCGAGCCGTTGAGGCCGATCCGTTCGCGGAGCGCCTTGGGCATCGGGTCGGGTGCCTCGGTCAGCCCGAGCGCCTCCCGCAGCGACTGTTTGGCCTCGGCGCTGATCTGTTCCACCAGTACCTGGGCGGACTGCCCGGAAACCGCGCCTCGGATCACCATGTCCCCGACGTGCAGCGAGGCGTTGATCGTCCAGCGGTTGGTCCGCCAGAGCACCTCGCCGGCGACCTTCGCCACGTCCGGCAGCGCCCGCGCCACGCGGCCAGGGCTGACGCTGAGCAACCCGTCCGCCAGGCCGCTCAACCCGGGCAGTCCGAAGCGGGGGCGGGCCTCGGCCCGCTGGATCTCCTCGTCCTGGCTGTCCGACCGAGGTCGTGGACTGAGCTCGCTCATCTCACGCTCCGAAGACGATCAGGTGCACCAGGCCGGCGAAAACACCGAGCACGGCGCCGTGCAGGATCAGCAGCCACTCGTCCTCCCTGATGGCCGAGCGCAGCATCTCGGCAAAGTCGTCCGGCGCCATCTCCCGGGTCTTCTGGGCCACCAGCTCGCGGATCGCCGCGCTCTGCTTGCGGTTGAACTCCGCGTCCAGCAGCGACGAGCTGGCCAGGTCGGTGGCCTCGGACACCGCATACGTGGACACGGCGTCGTAGGCCTGGTGACCGATGGCGGCGCGCACCGGCATCCGGGCCACCCCGACCGCCCGGTCCACCACCGGCCGCATCACGTTCTCGATCATCTTGCGGGTGCGGTCGCCGCGCGGGCCGTGGAACAGCTCGTAGCCGATGTTCTGCAGCGAGACGATCCGCTCGGAGATGATCCCGGCCCAGACGTCGGCGACCTCCTGCTGGCGGCGGATGAACAGGCCTTGAAACCCGAACTTGGGCTCGATCGGCTCGAAGATCACCGTGATGGCCAGCCAGTTCGTCACGCAGCCGATGACCGCGCCGGCGATCGGGATGATCCACCACACGCCGGGGAAGGCCAGGGTCAGCAGCAGCAGCGGGATGCCGAGGACGAAGCCGAACACGAACCCGAAGTGGATGATCAGCCGCAGCTCGCGCTTGCCCATCTCCTGGAAGATCATGTTGGCCAGCGACGGGTCCTCCTCCATGTACCCGATCACCATCAGCTTGAGGTCCAGCAGCTGGTCGATGTTGACGCCGATCTCCTGGGTCAGCTCGTGCACGATCTCCGGGAGCTGAGCCTCGACCCTGGACTGGATGGCGGCCCGGACACTGGCCGGCACGTTGGCCCAGACCGTCGGGTAGTACCGTTGCATCAGCCGGTCGATCACCTGGTCGATCTCGGCGCGCGAGGTGACCAGGATGTGCTCGGCGATCGCGGTGGGGTCGAGCTGCTGGTAGAACTCGGTCGTGGTGCCGAGCTTGGTCAGGCCCTTGTCGACCGCGATGCTGCCCATCTTGGCCGCCCTGGACGGGATGATGCCCTGCCAGCCGAACTTGCCGACCGTCAGCCCGACGGGTACCTCCAGCACCTTGCGCGGCAGCCACTGGGCCACCGTCTTCAGCCCCGGGATCCGGATGCCCTTGAACTGGATCGGGTAGAACAGCATCAGCACGCCGGTCCAGTTGGTGATCCAGCCGATGACCCCGGTGAACAGCGGCACCGACAGCTCTTTGAGCCACGCTTTGTCGGTGTGCACCAGTGGGAAGAGTGACCACAACCAGTCCATCGGCGCACCCCTAGATTGCCCGTGTCCGGGTCCCACCCGCCGCCGACACAGTAAAGTTGATCAGAACCCTATCCGGGTGACGAGTGAGAAGGCAATGAACAGGGGGCTACCCCTTGCGGCCGGTGTTCCGCAGCGCCTGCATGGCCCCGATCAACAGCTCCAGGCCGAACTCGAAGTCTCCTTCGTGGTCGTGTTCGACCAGCATCGGCAGCACCGCGCGGACGTTGGTGTGGGCCGGCTCGTGCAGAATGCTGCCGATGATGAACGAGACGAACGTGCGGACCAGGCGCACGCTCGTCTGGTCGTCGAACCCGGCCCGCCGCACGGCGCCGAGGGCCAGCTCCACCGGTCGCAGCCCGACGCTGCCGCTGGGCTGCCGGGTGATCACCATCAGCACGCTGCGCGGGTAGCGCCGGGCCACCGTGCGGAAGCTGCGAGCGAGCTCCCTGGCCTGGTCACACCAGTCAGTGTCCGGACTCAGGTCGGTATCAGTCTCCAGGCCAACGCCGCTCATGATGTGCTCGGCCACCGCGTCCAGCAGCGCCGCCTTGTTCGGCACGTGGTTGTACAACGACATCGGTGCGGCACCCAGCTCGGCCGCCACCCGGCGCATCGACAGCGCATTGGCGCCGTCGCGCTCGATGAGCTCGACGCACACAGCCACGATGCGCTCGCGGTTGAGCGCGGCACGGGTGGGTGCTGGTTGGGCGCTGATCAGGTGATGGTAGACGCCGCGGTGGGCTTGTTAGTCGAGTGCAGGCTCAGACCTCCGGTATCTGAGTGGAGGTGGTAGTTGAGGTCGGTGAGACGGTTTTGATCGTTGTGTCTTGGCTGGCGCGAAGCGTTGCCGCTCGGTGGGTGTCGGGGCATTCCTCGACCGTAGTCTGACTCGACCGCGAACATATGTTCGAGATCCGAGGTCTCGGATGCCCGGCGCGCTGAACGCATCCGCCACGTTCTTCCCTCGGTCACCAGGCCCTAGATCGAGATCGCGGGTAGGGTCCCGGTACGGCAGATGCGTCTACCGCAGACTCCGGCGGCGTGTACTCACCCACATCTCGATCGAGGGACTGAACAATGACGATCAGCCGCGCTAAGAAGACACCAGGCCGCTCCACCGATGGGGCCCTTGGCCCCCACGTCGTGCTCGTGCTGGGTGACGAGTTGGGTGCTCAGCCGAGTGATGCGGCCGCTCGGTGGAAGCTAGGCGGGACGGTCGAGGGGGACAGTGTTGCGTTGCGTGCCGCCGCTGGGGGCACAGGTGAGGGAGTTGTCGCTACCCGCCGGTTCGTGGCAGGTGAGACTGTCATGGTCGGGTTCCTCGTAGGTGTGTTGACCGGGAATGACTCACACGCGACGCAGGTCGGTCCACGGCAGTGGGTACGACACGGCGGCCTGGGGTCGAAGGTCAATCATTCCTGCGATCCGAACTGCGGTGTACGCCTCAACGCCGAAGATGCGTTCGACTTCATCGCCCGCCGGGCAATTGGTGCCGGGCAGGAAGTGACCTTCGACTACGCCATGCGGAACTTCACGATCGATCACTTCCCGGCGCAATGCCTGTGCGGGGCTGGGGGGTGTCGCGGCTCGGTCACCGGTTGGAAGGATCTACCGGCAGCACGCAAGGCCGATTACGGCGACCTCGTAGCGCCCTACCTACGCGCGATGGACATCAACGCGGATAGGTAAGGGTAGGGGACAGGTAGGTAGGAGTACGGTTGCTCCGACGTTGTCAGCGCCCGGTCTAGATCAGATCTAGATCTTGTCGCGCTCAGCGTCCCGGACAGGGCTCGGTATGCCCAAGAATGCGAACTCTCCGAGTCCCCTGCCTAGGTCTGTGCGTTGGCAAACATGGCTCTGTGGGTGTGCTAACACAACCTCAGAGCCCGCGCCGGCGCGAGCCGTCGCGGGGTCCGCGGTCACCCGGGGGGTCCTTTTTGTGTGGGACTACCGCGAGGTCGGTATCCAGCAGCGGATTGGCTTGGACCACATACCTTCTCGACGGCGATGTCGAGGACCTGAAGAGATTGGAGTTGGTCGGGGTGAACACCGCGGTCAGCTGGTGTGACGCGACACCCAGGGTCGCGTTCTCACGCGCTGTCCCATCAGCCACGGTCACCGGAGCGCCGATATTGGTATTCCCGTCCCTGAACTGCACAGTTCCTTCCGCCTTCGCTGGGGTGATCGTCGCGGTCATCGTGACCGGGGTGTCCTCCCGGACCGGCGAGGTGGGATCGGTGGCCAGCGTGGTGGAGGTAGCGCCTACATCGGAGATCACGAAGGTGACTGCGGGCGAAGCCGAGGGACCAAAAAGGTTCGCGCTGGTCGGGGTGAACACCGCACTCAACTGACGGGATCCCATACCCAACGTCGAGGTGGTCAGCATCGCGCTACCGCTGGCCACCGCCACCGCTCGTCCGATGTTGGTGCCCCCGTCCCTGAACTGAACGGTGCCCATCGCCGCCGCCGGGGAGACCATCGCTATCAGCACGACCGGACTGCCCTGAACAGGTTGAGGATCTGTTGAGGACGCGCTCAGCATGGTGGTGGTAGCCGTCGCCCCGGCAACCGTGAAGGGCACCGCGGGCGAGGTCGACGGCGCGTAGAGCTTCGGGTCGGTGGGGGTGAACACCGCGCTGAGCTGGCGTGACCCGACAGCCAGCGTCGACGTCGTCGACGCCGTCCCGTTCCTGACCGGCACCGGACCGCCGATACTGACGCTGCCATCCTTGAACTGCACGGCCCCGGCCGCTACCGCGGGAGTGAGCGTCGCGGTCAGCGTCAGCGGAGTGCCCTGCGGGATCGGTGAGGGCGCGGCCGTGCTCAGCACAGCGCTGGTCGGGGTGATCTGGGCGGTGTCAGCAGCCCGGACCATACCCGGGGCTGCGCCATCCCCACGGACGGACGACGGTCCGGGGGTGAGCAACACCCCCGCAGTCATGGCGACGGCGGTCACGAGGACTCCCAGCAGGAGCTGGATCGAAGGTTTTTTCAACACGTCGTTTCCTACTAGAGTGACACGTGAGGACGGGCATCCCCGCGACAAGTGCAACGACGGTGGGGCAGGGCCGATACGGGCAGCCCTCGAACGATAATCGGGACCTCCTGCCGGGGCCCTGCCGCTGCCGTGAATACCTGGGGTTGACCGCCCGCCAGCGGTCTCGGGTGCTGGATGAGCGTAAACCGCCAGTGGGTCATCCCGGCCGCGCGCGAGCCCGGTCCACGGGCGACTTCAGCCGGTCTGCGCGGTATGAGGAGGAGGAGGCGCCGCTCTCCTGGTTACAGTAGGGGGATCTGTGCAGTGACGGGTGCCCCCGTTCAGGGCATTCGCGTCAGGGTGGTCACGGGCAGGGGCAGGCGGGGTATTCAGGCAATGATTCTGCGACTCAGCGTGCTTGACGCATCAACGTCTCTCGCGCAGGACATCGAGGTCACCGCTGAGCCCAACACCAGCGTGGCGTCGTTGCTCGCGTCGTTGCCTGTCCGTCTCGGCGCCCGGACGTGTTACATGGGTGCCAGGCCGCTGGATCCGGACGCCATTATCGCCGACACCCCCCTGGTTTCCGGTGCCACGATCAGCGTCGGTGCCGCGGGTCCGGATCCGCGGGCCCTGCCGGGCCGGGCAGTAGGCGCGCTACGGGTGCTCGCCGGCCCGGATGCCGGGCTCGTTGCCTGGCTGCCTGCCGGCACCCACCTGGTGGGTCGTGATGCCAGCGCCGCGGTGCGTCTGCGGGCCCAGGAAACGTCCCGTCGTCATGCGCAGGTGGAAGTCAGCCCACAGGGCCGGGCCAGCGTGGTCGATCTGGGCTCAGCTAACGGCACCACGGTCGACGGGGTGCCGGCCACGGAGCCGGTGCCGCTGACGGAGCGCGCCGAGCTGGAGATCTGCGCAAACCAGATGCAATGGGTGCCGCTGACCGCGGCCCAGTCCACGACGACTCGCAGCGCCGACGGGCGACTGGAGTTTCACCGGGCGTTCGCCCCGGCTCCGGCGATCCCCCGCATCGAGGTGGCCCTGCCCACTGCGGAGATCAACTCCCGCAACGTGGCGGCGCTGCTGTTGTCCGCCCTGCTCCCGCTGGCCATCGGTGGCGTGTTGGCGGTAGTGGCGAAACAACCTGCCATGCTTCTGTTCGCCTTGCTCGGCCCGGTCAGCGTCCTGGGCACCACGATCATCGAACGGCGACAGCGCAAAGACCGTGATCGCGTCTACATTGAGGCCAGTGACGCCGCCTACCAGCAGATCACCAACCAGATGGCGACAGAGCAGCGGCTGCGACATCAGCTTGCCCCCGATGAGCTCGATCTCACCCTGGCGGCCACCGGGATGAAACCCGGTCTGTGGCCCCGCAACGCCGATTCGTCTCATGGCCTGGTGTTACGGGTGGGCATTGCCGACCAGCCGGCCTCGGTGGACCTGCGCGGCGAGCCCGGGCCCGGTTTCGAGGCACCTGTCCTGCCCGGGGCACCGGTCACGGTGGATCTGCGGATCACCGGGGTGCTGGGCGTGGTCGGCACGGGTGAACCGGTCAAGGCGCTCCTGCGCTGGCTGCTGGTGCAGCTGGCCACGCTGCGCAGCCCCGACGAGTTGCGCATCGTCATCATCAGCTCCACCGAGGATCCTGAGCTGGCCTGGGCGGGCTGGCTACCCCACGTCGCCACAGAGCTCGCCGGTGACATCCCGTGCTGGGTCGGCAACACGCCCCAGACCCGCGCCGCCCGGATCACCGAGCTCAAGGAGCTCGTCACGGCCCGCACCGCGCAACGTGGCAGCGCATCGACTATGCGGTTCAACGACGAGATCGTGGTCGTGCTCGACGGCGCCCTGGCCTTGCGGCACCTACCGGGGATGAAGGAAGTACTCCGGGAAGGGCCCTCCGTCGGGATCTACGTGCTGTGCGCCGACCGGCAAGGCATGAACGAATGCCACGGCTTGTGCGACCTGGGCACCACCTCGCTGCGCCTGACCCGCACCCGCGACGAGCACCCCAGCACCGCCTGCCCGGAGGGCCTCAGCCGTAACACCGCTGAGCGGCTGGCCCGCGCGCTGGCCCCGATGCGGGACCGGCTCACCCTCGCCGCCACCCAGAACGCCATCCCCTACCCCGTCCGCTTCCTCGATCTCCTCGGCGTTGCCACCCCCACCGCGGACGACGTGCTCACGTCATGGAAAGCCCAGCCTGGGCCCACCACCGACGTCGTGCTCGGCGCGGACGCCTCCGGCCCAGTCACTGTCGACCTCGCCCGCCAGGGGCCGCACACCATGCTCGGCGGCGCCACCGGCGCCGGAAAGAGCATTCTGCTGCAAACCCTGGTCACGTCCCTGCTGCTGGCCAACCGCCCTGACGAGCTCAACCTGGTGCTGGTGGACTTCAAGGGCGGCGGCGCGTTCCTGCCCTTCCAACACTGCCCACATGTGGTTGGGCTGATCCGCTCCACCGGAGAGACTCCCGCCGACGTCTTCGACGAGGCCGCCGCCGCCCGAGTACTCGCCTCCGTCCGGACCGAAGTGCGCCGCCGCGAGTCGCTGCTCGCCCGCTACGGCGGAGAGATCGACCACTACTGGAGAGCCCACGACACCACCCCGACGATGTCGCCGCTGCCCCGACTGGTAATGATCTTCGACGAGTTCGCCCGGGTGCTGGAAACCTCACCGGACTTCCTCAAAGAACTGGTCAACGTCGCCGCCAAGGGACGATCCCTGGGCATGCACCTGATCCTGGCCACCCAGTCGCTGCAAGGCAAACTCTCTCCGGAGCTGAAAAACAACATCGACCTGCGTATCACCCTGCGGCAGAACGAGCCCGCGGACAGCATCGAGGTGCTCGGCGTTGCCGACGCCGCCACCATCCCGGGCCGACTGCGCGGACGTGGCATGATCCTGTGCACCAAGGACGAGACCCGCACCCCCCGGCCATTCCAGTCCGGTTATCTCGGCAACCCGCCTGCCGTCGCCGGTGCCGTCCCCGCCCAGGTCCGGATCGTGGGCTGGCCCACCCTCGGGCTGCCCCGCCCGGACCAGAACGTCGATCACGGCGACAAGCTCACAGACCAGCAGCTGGCGATCACCGCCATCGAGAAGGCCGGCCCCCGCACCGGTGTGCCCGCCCCGTTCCGGCCCCTGCTCCCACCCCTGCCAGCCGCCCTGTCACTGGACGAGCTCACGGTGAAGACCACCACCCAGGCCCCGGCCACCGCCGTCGAGTTCGGCCTACTCGACGACCCCGCAGGGCAGGCACAACCGCCCGCGCAGCTGGATCTGGCCGGCACCGATCGGCTCCTGATCGCCGGTGGCCCACAGTCCGGGCGCACCACCGCCGCGCACACGCTGATCGCCAGCCTCGCCACCCGGTTCCGTCCCGACCAGGCACACCTCTACGTCCTCGAACAGCACCCTGCCGGACTGGCCGCCTACACCGAGCTAACGCACTGCGGCGCCGTGTTCTCCCCCGCCGAGCCCGACCGCATCCGCCGGTTCATCACCTGGCTCGACAGCGAGGTCCAGCACCGCGGCACCACCCGATTCAGCCAACCCGCAAACCCCCCGCCGTGGATCGTCGTCCTTATCGACGGCTGGGAGCACTTCGAGAACCGCAGCGACCCCAACTTCGTCGAAACCTCACTACTCACCACACTGCGCGGCATCATCACCGCTGGAACACCGCTGGGCATTCACATGGTGGTGCTCGGCGGTCAGGACATGGTGATGGGCAAGCTTCCCGCCCTGTACTCCCAACGGCTCCTGCTGCCATTCCCCAAAGAAGACACCCGCCGCGGGAATCTGTCGGTAGGAATGGTCAGCCCACCCGTCCTGCCCGGCCGGGCCATCGACTCCGCCAGCGGCCAACACATCCAAATCTGCCAACCATCACTGTCCCCACCTGACCTGATCCAGCGGGCCAACGACCAAGCGGGCAGTCCCGACCCGACACGACTGCCGCGTCAGTTCCGCCCACTACCTACGAAGATCACCGTAGGCCAACTGTCGCTCCCCGAACCGGCGCCCTCACCCACCTGGACTCCGCTCGGGGTGGGCGGTGCCGAGGCCACCACGATCGGCATCGACCTCCTCGACCCCGGACCCCACATACTGCTCATCTCCGGACCGTCGACATCGGGACGCACCACCGCCGCCGCCGCCCTCGCCCACGGCCTGCGGCGGGTGGACATCGGAGTGCTCGCCATCGCCCCACCACGCTCGCCACTACCCGACCTGCTCCCCGCCGGTGCCGGGGTCCGCGTCCTCACCGGCACCACGCTCAAAGACTCCGACCTGCGCGAAGCCGCCACCGCCTTCGCCGACGGCCCCTACGCGGTCATCGTTGACGACTGCGAACAGATCACCGTCACCCCCTCGCAGGAAGGATTCAGCGACGCCCCCACCCTGCTCGACGACATCGTCAACCCCGGCTCCCTCGGCCACCGCGCACTGGTCATGTGCGGAGACGCCCAACCCATCCTCACCGGCCAACGCCGCTCACTCATGCGCATCACCAACGAAATCCTCACCAGCGGCGCCCGCCTGCTGCTCACCCCCACCAACCGCACCACCGCCCGCGAACACGGCTACACCCTCGAACCCGACCAATACTTCGCCGGCCCCCCCGGCCGCGGCTACCTCACTACCGGCCGAACAACAGACCTCATCCAACTCGCGCAGCATGAGTAGCGATCGGCGATCCGCTTTCCCGTGCACGCATGAGGACAATGGTCCAAGTTAAGACAAAGCCGACAACAAATGCGCGCACATCAACCTGTGTGAATTCTGTGTCTAAATCGATGCCGATGCTTCTGATGCGCAAACCCGATTCGCGGTGTCGCTTTTACCACTTGGACTGATCTTCACCGCCTGGTGACAGTCAATTCCACTATGGCAGATCATGATTTTCAAGTTGACTCCACGTCGGGCCGAATTAGCCATGCTCTCTCGATGAGCATCGATTCGTCGAAGATGGCCAGCACCTCTGGTGGACCGAACTGGCTGATCATTTTGTTGAGTCGAGTTAGGTCAACGGCCAATGCTTCCGGAATGACGATTGTCCTGCCGTCGTCCATGTCGGTCGGATTAAGTACTTCTTGTATCAAGGTGCCGCTGATTGGCGTCAGCGCGAACAGTCGGTCATCGACATCATCATGACGGATATTGTCGGCGAAGAGACGAAAGTGCCAGGCGGACTCTGGGTTCTCCAGGCTGAGGAAGCCTTCCAGTGGACCGTCCACCCAGTCGATTACTATAACCTTCGCTGTCATCAGCTCGGAGGTCGAAGTTGCTACTAGCGCCTTCGCGAGGGATCCGGCAGTCATCGTTTGCTCCGTCCGAATACCTGGTTGAACGCCTTGGCGTCGTCGGAAGTCACGGGGTTAGGCAGTTGCACAGTGTGATGATAAGGGTCACTCACTGTAGGCGAATACTTGACCTGGAAGCCAGCATGCTCCAGCTGTCCACGAGTGGCCAGGCTCGCGGAAGGGTTCGCGACCTTGCTTGGATCTGCGCTGACTGACACGCCGTGGCCGAACCTGGCCGCGTCCTTGGCCTCTGCCGCGTCCGCATGCCGGCCGAGGCGGGTGGCGCTCTCCCAGTCGCGTCCCAGCCGGGCCAGCGGCGTATCGCGTCCCGCTTCGTAAGGGCTGAGACCTAACGGGTCGACCCAACCCATCGGATTTGGCACATAAGCATGTGGGTTGGGTGCGGGAATTAGACCAAGCGGATCAGCGCTCTCATAACGCCCGCTCTCTGGTCTGTAGTAGCGATAAAGGTTGTAGTGAAGACCGGTCTCTGAGTCGAAGTACTGCCCAGGAAAGCGGAGGGGACAAGCGGTATCAGCTGATTTTATGGAGAAGCGGTGGCCCCAGAGAGTTGTGTTGGGGCGCCAGGCGATGTCACCATCGGGATCCACCAGTTCGGTGGGGGTGCCAACGAGATCGGAGACGATGGCGTAGAATGCATCATCGACCCATTCTTGCGGGGCGTCTCTTAGGGATTTTCGTCCGGTTTGAGTGACGGGGCGGAAGCTGTTGGGTTCCCAGTTCCAGACGGTGGTGTCACTGCCGGGGAGTTCTGAGATTTCTGGCCGCCAGTTCATGTGGGTCTGTTCGGCGAGAATGACCCCGTCCCAGGTGAAGTCAATCTGTTCGACGACCGTTGTGTTGTCGGCGGCGAGGTGTTGCTTGGCGATGCGACGACCGAGTGGGTCGTAGTGGTAGTGCCAGTGTTGTTTGTCGGGCGTGGTGACGGCAGTGAGTCGGTCGTCGTGGTCCCAGGTGTAGTGCCAGCTTTGAGGCTTGGCTGATAGACGCTTCTGTTGACGCAGGGTGATTCTGCCTTGGGCGTCGTGCTGGTAGCGGACGTTGCCCGCTCGGCGGATAAGAGTGCCGGAATATTCGCGCTCGCCCTGTGCTTCGGCGTCGAGTGCCTCGGTCTGTGGCGGTGCTAGCCAGGTTGCATTGGTAATGTTGCCAGCGGAGTCGTAGCTGTAGCGCTCAGTCGAGCCGGACCCTTGTACGGTGGTGATCTGTCCGGTGGGGTCAAGGGTGAAGCGGCGTGTGCCGGAGATGTGGTCGTCGATGCGTGTGAGGTATCCGTCAGGCCGGTACGTGTAGGAGCGGTGTTGGAGTAGGCGTGCCTGCCGTGCGGACTCGGGCTGGGCGGGGGCACGCCCGCTTGTGGCGAGGCGCTGGGACGCCAGCTGGTGGTTGGGGTCCCAGGTTTGGGTGAGTGTGACGCCGGTGTCGAGGTGGCGTTCGATTTCGCGGCCTGCGGGATCGTGGGCGAAGCGGAGGGTGCGTCCGGCGGTGTGCAGTGCGACAGGCTGGTGGTTGGCGTCGTACTCCCAGACGCTCTCGGCGCCGGTAGGGGTGCGGCGATGGGTGCGGCGGCCGAGGAGGTCGTAGGTATTAGCGAGGGTGCGACCGTTGCATGTTTCGGCGAGCACGCGACCTAGCGGGTCGCGGTTGAAGGTCAGGTCTGCGTCGGGGTTGGTGGCGTGGATGAGGCGTCCGGAGGGGTCGTAGCTGAAGGTGGTGACAGCATCGCGGGATCGCTGTTGTGTGATGTTGCCGGACGGGTCGCGCGTGTAGTAGACGATGTGCCCTACGCCGTTGGTGCGCTCGATGAGCTGGCCGCCAGCGTCGTGGATGTAGGTGAGGACTCGGTTGTTGTAGTCGGATTCTCGTACCAGGTTTCCGGCTGGATCGTAGTCGTAGCGCCAGGTCAGGCCTTGTGGGTTGGTGACAGTGATAAGGCGAAGTTCGGTGTCGTAGGCGAACTGCAGCCGAGCGCCGTCTGGTCCGGTTTGCGCGGCGGGCAGGTCGAAATGTGTGTACTTGAGGCGGGTAGCCTGGTCGAGAGCATTGATGTGCTCGATGAGGTTGTTTTCGCCGTCATAGGCCCAGCGTTCGGTAGCACCGTCGGGACGGATGCGCCAGGTTGGCTTGCCCTCAATCGTCCAGCCTAGGCGGGTCATCCCGCCAATCGGGTCGGTGACGGCGGAGAGACGGCCGAAGGCGTCGCGGTCGTACTGCGTAACGGCGCCGAGGGGGTCGGTCACCGCGACGGGCAGCCCAGCCAGATTCGTGGCGATGTGACGAGCGTGGCCGAGGGCGTCGGTGACGGTGGTGACGTGCCCACGGTCGTTGTAGGTGTAATTAGTGGTGGCACCAGCTGGGTCGGTGACGCCGGTGAGATTGCCGCAATCGTCGTACTGCTGGTGCCAGACCGCTCCGTCGGGGTCGGTGATCGTAACCGGTAGTCGCAGGTCGTTGTAGTCGGCGAGGGTCTCGGTGCCGTCGGGGCGGATGACAGTGACCAGGTTGCCCGCCTCGTCATAGGTGTAGCGGGTGGTACGTCCGAGGGGGTCGGTGCGGGCCAGTAGCCGGTCGTAGCGGTCCCATTCCGAAACGATGGCGTGACCCAGGGGGTTGGTCTCGCGGACGATCTGATAAGCGTCGTTGAGCTCAAACCGGGTGGCATCGCCGAGGGAGTTGGTCACTTCCGTGACGGCGTTGTCAGGATCGCTGTGGTGATAGGTGAAGGTGGCGTTGAGGCAGTCTCCGGATCCGGCGCCGCGGATGCATCGGCCCGCGTCGTCGTAGGTGAAGCTGTACCAAAGGTCGTTGCGGTCGATCCAGCGGGTCATCCGGCCCTCGGCGTCGTAGTCGAACCGCAGCGGCAGGTTGGATGAGTTGATGACCTCGGTGAGACGGCGGGCGGTGTTGTACCGGTAGCGGATAAGGGTGATATTGGTGCCGTTGTCGCCGCCCCGGAGTCGTAGGGCGGTGATGAGTCCGTCGCTGGTTTCGACCCCAATGCGGTAGCCACCGGAATGCCGGATCTGAGTGAGATCGCCGTCGGGGTCGTAGTCGAGGTCGATGCGGTTGCCGTTGCGGTCGTTGATACCCGTCAGGGGTAATGTTGACCCGTCTGTTGAGCTGGGCGCGAAGTGCAGGGTGTGGCCGGTCTCGCGATCGGTGAGGGTGTATTCACCCTGGTCGGTGACGGCCAGGGGGCGTCGGGGGCCTTCCTCGGGCCACACCGGACCTCCCCCGAAGCTGGGGTGGGGGTAGACGAGCAGCATGCCGTCCTCGGCGACGTAATAGACCCGCGCCGGGTCGACTTCCAGGCGTTGATCCAAGGTGGACACCCACGTGGGACCGAACCAGCGGCCGGCCCGGTACGACGACAGGTGAGTTCGGTTCAGGATCAGCGGGAGCGCGCCGGGCAGTTCCAGATCGGTCTGCTGCTGAACCATCTCTCCGGTCGCCACGTCCACCGGGTCCCCCTTGAACACTTTCTTAAGGAGCGCGACGGCGTCCTTGCGCAGACCGCGGATCGCGTTGCCTGCCTTGCTTGCGCCACGCAGTGCAGCGACCGCAAATTTGCCGCCGTCGGCGCGAAGGACCTTAGCCATGCCGACGGCGCCTCGGCCTAGTTTGGCCAGGCTGACGACTCCGCGCCCGCCGGGTATGAGTCCGAGGGCGGCAAACGCTAGATCGCCTAGGCCGGCCTTGCCTTGGGCGAATTTGACGATCGTATCTGCCATGATCGCTGCTCCGGCCACCAGTGCGGCGGCCATCAACGCCCAGCCGACCGGCCCGGAGAGGAACATCGCGGCGATCCCGGCGACCATGGCCACCTTGCCGCACAGATCGACGAAGGCATCCCAGGAGCGGAATGGTTTGGAGACGGTGTCCCAGGCTTTTTCCCACCACGACTTGTTCTTGATTCCGCTGTCATTCAATGCGTCGTTGATGCCGCGGACGCAGGTTTTTTCGGCATTACCGCGCAATTGTGCGGCGTCGGTGGCCAGACGTCGCGCTCGCTGACGGTCCTGTTCGGCGGATCCCGCCCGGCGGGCGGCGGCCCGTGCCTGAGTTTTCGTGCCCTCGTCAAGGTCAGCGATGGCGGCTTCGAGCAGGGAGCCGTTGCGTCCCAGACTGCCCGACACAGTGGCTGCCCGGTCTGGCGGCAGCACCGCGCGGATCTCCCGCAACGCACCCTCGTACCGACCGTGTGCGTCCTGCCCCTGGCGCAGCGCCGCGCCGGCCTGGGATTTGGTCTGTTCCAGACTGGAGGCAAACGCCGACAGCGCGTTGCCGCAGCCGCGGTAGGCTTTGCCCAGTTTGGCCAGCTCGTCGGGCAGTTCGCCGAGCACCTGCTGGAACTTGGGCGCGTAGTCGCCTTCCATGTGCAGGTCCCCGCCATTTGCGGCCACGGAGCGGAGCCGGTCGGTGTTGTGCTCTGCCAGCTCCGCCTCGTGTTGCAACCGCGTGGCCAACGCACGGCTTCGCCCCGGATCTCCCGGAGTCGGGTCACCGCCCAGATCAAGAACGTACCACTCGCCCATTCAACTGTCCGCGATCAGCCCGTGGACTGGCTGAGCTGAGAATCCAACTGCTGATGCTGAGCGATGGCGCTCTTGAGGAAACCTGTCATACCTTCCAGCCCCTGCATCACATTCGTCGCGCCGGAGTTCCACTGCTCATAGGACTCGCGGAACTTTCCCGATGCCAGATCAGTACGAAAGCCACTACCCACCAGGTTCTCGATCATTGCCTTCAACTTGCTGAGCTGAGCCTCCATCTCGGTTTTCCCATTTTGCAGCTGTGATGCACTGCTCTGCAACTGATCGTAGTCTACATGCACACCCATTGACTGACACCCTTTCTGTTTCTGGAATGAACACATCCATGTATCAGTTCCGCGACACCCCATTTCCGCCTGGGCTGGTCGTTGTCGACCAGGTCAGCGTTGCGGAGATCGCGTCGAACAGATCCAGCATCGGCTCGGCCAGCTCCACCTGCGGGCTGGTGGCCACCACATTGAGCACACCGGGCCCGTCGGGTACCGGCACCAGTGTCTGCATGACCACACAGTCCAGGGACTGCCCACCGAAATCTACTGGCTCCACTCCCTGGAGCCGGACCGCTCGCCCCGCCGGGATCTCCACGATGTCGACGCGCCGCCACCGCGCTGCCCCCTCAGTCGATGCTACCGAGGTCAGTTGGCTGGCGATCACCTCCGCCGTGTCGTCGGCTGGATCCAGTGTTGCGTCGGTCTGGAAAACCATGACGGTGGCGGCCAGCATGCCAGCGTCCTCAATGAGCTCGGACATCGCCGCGCAGAACAGTGCCCCGTGGCGCTCGGCTTCGCTGGCAGCCTGGCGTAGTGCCTTCACCAACGCCCCGCGATACGGCTTCAACGCGGGGTCCGCCGCGATGCGGGCATCGAGCAGCCGAGGAAGATCCCCCGTACGGTTGGCGCGCCATATATCGAACTCCAGCCACGACTCCGGCAGCCGCAGTGCGAACCCAACCGGTGTTGAGGTTTGGGTGGCACTCACTGACGACCACCCCCGGCAGCGGGTACCGCACTGACGACCGGAGGCGATCCACCGGCCGACTGCAGCGAGTCGTTCAGCGCCTTGTCCACCGAGGTGGTGCCCTCCGCCAGACCGCCCAGCAGGCCCGACGCCCGCTCCAGCAGACCATCCATCTTCTTGCGGTTGTCGGAGGAATGCGAGAAGAACCCCTCCAGCGCATGCTCAACATCGGTCGAACCAGTCGCTCCGCCGTAACCATCGAAGATCCGATCCATCGATTTCATGGCCGAACGGGTCTGGGCTAACTCCGCCGACATCTGACCCGCCACCTGCGGGTCGCAGCCGAATGTTCCCGCCAACGGGACCGGCCCCCCTCGATCAAGGCGCCCCACGCTCAAGGCAGCAGCGTGAGCACCGAGCCCTACCGAATTCCCCCTCGACACACGCGGCCCGCCCCGCGGAGCGACCACCACCAGCCTAGCGAACGTAAACCATCTGTGGGTTGTTGACAACCCGTCGACAACCGACCGTTCGGTCACCCCCTGGCCACACCGGACGCCACAACCGCCCCAACAGCATGACCAACT
>JALYVZ010000416.1 GCA_030852965.1 Actinomycetota bacterium
GCGAACCGTTCGGCGCCGGGTTTGACGAACACACTCGACCCATCCGCCCGGTAGTAGCGGTCCTCCAACCCGTCCGGGCCGGCGACCGGGTTGAGGTGCCGCGCGAGGGCTTCGGCCTTGTCGGCCACGTCCTCCATGAACCCCGCCACCTCCTCCGGCGCGATCGCCAAATTCGCCGGCAGAACATCGGAGACCGCGCGCAGCAGGTTCGACCGGGTCCACGACTGCCCCCGCTCGGCCACCGTCGCTACCGCGCGGGTGAGGATGTCGCGTTCGGAGAACACCCCCGCCTCCGCCGGGCCCGCCTCCAGCACCGCCCGGGCGACCTCACCCAGCTCGGTGCCGAGCTGCTCGGCGTGCTCGCCGGCCCAGCGGGCGAGCTGTCCCTCGCGGGTCTCCCCGCCGAAGGACTTCCCCCGGCGGGTCGACAAGGTGGCCTGATCACACAGCCAGGAGCGCTCCCGCCCCACCGGCTCCCGACCCTTCTCCGCCTTGAACCGCCTGATCAGCGCTTCGACAGCCGGGGTGATCGCGGCGGTCCGCTTCGAAAACAGGTCACTGGAGGCCACATCCACCCCCACCAACTCCCGCCCGATGCCGTCGGGGCGGACCTCCCACCGGACGCCGAGTTCCTGCCACACGTAGGCCTCCGCGACCCGCTCCCCGACCGCCCCAGCACCCTCAAGCCACAACCGAAACAGCGAGAAGTCCAGCGCAAGCCACTTCCCGTCCGCGCACTGCACCTTGTTCGCCACCGGCCCGTGCACATGCAGCTGCGGGTCCTTGTCGCGGCTGTCGTGCTGCAGAAACTGGGCGGCGACCAAACCCTGACCGTCGACCCACTGCCCGCCACCACCACCGTGATGGCCCCGACGGGCATAACCCGCCTTCTCGGCGTAGAAATCCAACACCGCCCGATGCCCCACCAACAGGCCCTCCTCGACGACCTTCGCCCGCCCCTGCCACCGGGCGGCCGCGTCCAGGTCACCCGCGGCGCGGGCGTCGTTGGCGGCGCGTTCACACGCCACCCACATCAACGTGAGCGACTTCGGCGCCGAGAGCACCACGTCGTAGAACGCCACCGACTGCCGCGCCGCCCCAGCAGCCTGCGCCCGCAGCTCCGCCCGCAACTCCGGGGACGCATCCGGGTTCGCGGCCAACAACCCGGCGTAAATCTCGTCGGCCTTCTTGTAATTCCGCGGCGGGTTCCCCAACCGGGCCGCCTCACCCCACGTCGCCCGCGACGCCGTCGCCGGATCGCGGGGGTCCAAACCGTGTGTGTAGAGCGCTTTCATGATCTCCGCGTCCACCACGCCCGTCAGGCCGAGCGCCTCCGCGCCGGCGCCGTACCACAGCCCAGGTGGCTCACCGGCGGCCACAGCGCCGGTGTAGTAACCCTCCCGGCCCTTGGCCACCGCTTCAGTCAGATAGTCGGTGTCATGGCCCTTCCGCACGTTCAACACCGGCGTTGACTCCCCTCGGTTGTGGATCTTGTTGTGTCGGTGCCGGCGGCCCGCAAGGGCCGACGGCACCCACCGAACGATCTGGATGCATTGGTCTGGTTGGTTGTTGGGTCGTTGTTCTCATCTCGCTGCTGGTTGGTCGTTCGTGGATTTCTGGAGTGCTGGTCTGGTCCTTCTGGTCGGTCTTGTGCTTGGTTGTGTGGTTGTTCTGTTCTGGGCTTAGTGATCGAGGTCTGTCCTGCTGGTTGCTGTGTCGGTGGCCGTGATGGGGTGGGGACGTCGTCGTGGCCGACCGGAGGGCCGCAGCTCGATGCCCTGGCCGTGCAGCGCTTGACGGACCGCGTCCTTGCTGACGCCCATCAACGACCCGATGCCCCGGCAAGTCGCCCCGGCGAGGTAGAGCCGTACGGCTGTGTCCACGTGCAGCGCCGGGGCGCGACCCCGAGGGCCACCCGGCAGGTCGGCGCCGCGTGCGACCACCGCGCGGCGGTGGCAGAACCGGCACCGCGCCCGATACCGGCCCAGATCGAGGCTGTAGGACACACCCCGGCCCGGATCGGTGCGCTCGTGCGGGTCGCTGCCGTCGTAGGACCAGCACACCGCCGCACCCCCGCAGTCGGCGCAACACAGCTCGACCGCCCGGCCGCGCTCGGCGCCCAGGCGGCGGCGCACCGCCGAATACGTGCCGCCATCCGCTGTCCGGGCCGCCACCGCCACCTCCGCTCGGGGGTCCCCGTGGCGATACCAGCGGCGGTAATGCGCCACGCACCAGCCCCGCGAGCGCCCCGGCCGGGGGCAACCGGCCACCGCACAGCCGTGAGACGGGCGGGTCATCGTCGGCTGCGGGTGCGGTCGAGGTCGCGTAGGCGTTCCTGCTCGGCCTCGCCGAGCTGCCCGGGGGTGGGTTCGGGTGGCGGGTCAGGACGGCCCGCGGCCACCCATGCCGCGATCGTCGTCGCCGCGGCGATCAGCGGTGTCCGCCCGGCCGGGTGGGCTTGGGGTTTGCCGGGGCTGTGCTCGGACAACTCACACGCGTTCACCGCCGACCGGACCCGACGCGCGACGTTCGGCCGCTGCCGATCATGCCAATCCCCCGCGCGTAGCGCGGTACCGGTTGTGGGGTGGTAGGCATCGGCGTGGGCGCACCGCAGCCACCACAGCTCCTCGACCACGTCGGGGTGCCACAGCCAACACGAGGGCAGCGACACCCCCGGATAGGCCAGATACACCCGGTCCAACCAGACGATCAGATCGGTGAGGTCGGCTTCGGTCTGTTCGGGGTCCTCAGCCAGCAGCCACGCCCGCACCCCCGGGCCGCCCTCCCTACCCTCGCCGGTGTCGTCGCCCGGTTCGCCCGGTTCGGGAGGTTCGGCGCCGAGATGCTCAGAGAGCCGGGCGACGGTGGCGGCGAGGGTGCGCACGAGCGAGTCGAGTTCCCCGACCCGCCGCCCCGTGCGTTCGACCTCCCGACCCAACGCCCGCAGGGTCGGGTGCCCGCTCTCACCCGCCCCGCCGTTCGGTTCGTCGCCGGTTCCGCTGGGGGGTGGTGTGGTGGTGGGCATCAGTTCCACCGCCCACGGCCGTCGTGGTGGCCGTTGTCGCCGGCCCAGTCGCCACCCGGCAACCCCGCCGGACTCGTGTCCACACCCGCTGCCGGCCACTCGTCGCCGGGGAACCGGATCACCTCGGCGCCGACAGGCTCAGCGG
>JALYVZ010000417.1 GCA_030852965.1 Actinomycetota bacterium
GACGAGGAGTCCTGCCCCGGCACCGAGACCGCCGCAACGCCCCGGGCGGCGGCCTCCAGCTGGTCCAACTGAGCGGCCCCGAGCAAGCCACCGCCGGGGTGTGCGCCACCTGCGGCAGCGGCGTCGGTCCCCGCACCAGCCGCGGCAGCGGCGTCCGTCAACGCGCCGGCCGCTCGCCGGGTGGCCTCCTCGAACGTCGCGCCCCATTCGCCGAAACTGTCCGCCGCCCGGCCGGTCCACCCCGCGCCGAGCCATTGCCGCAGCTCGACCGGGGACCGCCCGGCCGAACGCAACAACTCGGCGGCCTCCGACCACCGTCGCTCCGCGTCCGCCCACGGCTGGCTCACCCGGACCACCGGCACATCTGACGGGCAAGCTCGGCGTCCACGCCGTCCACATCACCGGCGCACGCCGCCACCGCCTCAGCGGCCGCCAGCAGCCGGGCGGCCGCCGCGGACACCGCCTGGACGCAAGCCAGGTCGCCCAGCGCCATCCCCGGCGCCGGCTCGGTGGGCGCGCGGTACTCCGAGGCCTGCCGGTCCAACCAGTCGGTCAGCTCGGCGGCCCGGCGGGTCAGCTCGGCTCGAACCTCCGCCACGTCGGTGAGCACATATCGGGTCACACCGCCTTAGACGGACCAGATGGGCGTCCGGTTCCATCTTCGCGGGAGAAATCTCAGAAACCGACGCTCACACACGCCGCCCTGGCGCCCGCCGTGCCCGCCTGGCCGGGCCCGGTCTTGGTCTGTTCGGCGTGGATCACTACCGAGCCCGCCGGGGTGGCGCCGAACGTCCACTCCACCGTGGTGGCCTTGGTGGCGTTGCCCTTGGCATCGGTGGTGAAATCGAGCCAGACCTCGTTGTTGGGGTTGGCGAACTCGGGGTTGACCGAGGGCTTCACCGGGTCTGGCAGGTGCTGGAAGTGCGGCCCGGCGTCTTCCGGCTTCGCGCCACAGGGTTTGACGTGCGCGTGCGCGCCGTACGGGTGGTTGGGCAGCAGACCACGCACGTCGAGGACCAGGGTGGTCAGCCCGTCGTGCACGGCCTCGGCGACGAAGAGCTTGGCCCCGTCGGGCACCAGCTGCTTGTCATAGTTGACGGCGGTGTCGTCCTGCCCGAACGTGACGCCGACGTCCTTGTAGTCGGAGGCGGGTTCGGTGTCAGTCTTGCTCTTTGTGGTCGAGGCTGGTGGGCTGGCGTTGGATCCGGAGCCGGCGGACGGTTTGGCGCAGGCCGTGGCAGCCACGAGCACCCCCGCAAGCGCGGCGACGGCGAGCATTCGTTGTACGCGAGACATGAACCCATCATCTCCCGCCTGCGCCTCGCGGCCCGATCGGCGTCCGAAACCCACCGGATCGGGTACCCGTGTTGGTGGCCCGGGTAGGGTGGTCGCGCACACGGGGCCTCTAGCTCAATTGGCAGAGCAGCGGACTTTTAATCCGCGGGTTGTGGGTTCGAGTCCCACGGGGCCCACCACGTTTGACCAGGAAAAACAGCTGGAATTCTCGATCTTCGAGTGATCAATGGGAATCATGATGGGTGCGAGTACCATCGGTGACATGCCCAAACAGGTGCGAGCACGGCGCGAGCGAGGGATGATCGAGCGCCGTGGCGGGTCGTTCCGGGTGAAGGTGTACGCCGGTCTGGACCCCCAGACGGGCCGCCGGCTCTATCTCACGGAGTCGACCACCGACGAGCGCGAGGCCGAGCGAATCCGTACCCGGCTCCAGGCTCAGGTCGACGCCAAGCGAGGCACGAAGACCCGCGCAAACCTCAACGCCGCGATCGACGACTGGCTGCGGCTGCACGACGTCGAAGAGACCACGCTTGAGGGCTATCGCGGCTACCTCGACCGAACCATCCGACCGGCGCTCGGTGCCGACCCGGTGGAAGACATCGACGCGAAGAGGCTTGAGGAGCTGTACGCGGACCTCCGCCGGTGCAGCCAGCGCTGCCGGGGCGGCAAGCCGGCCGTGGACCATCGCACGGGGATGAAGCACGAGTGCCGGGTCGTCCGTCACCGCCGCCGCCCCGGCCGGCCCCGAGAGAACGGGGTTCACGACTGCTCTAGCTCGGAATGCACGGTCATCGAGTGCCCGCCGCACAACTGTAGGCCGATGGCCGCGTCCTCGGTCCGCCAGGTGCACGCGATCATCAGCTCTGTGATGGCCGCCGCCGTGCGCTGGAAGTGGGTCGACACCAATCCAGCCGAGCACGCGCGGAAGCCCCGACAGCCGACGCCGAACCCCGACCCACCCAGCACGGCGGACGCTGCCCGAATCGTGGAGCGCGCGGCCCAGATCAGCCCGGACTGGGGCATGTTGGTTTGGCTGGTATTCGTCACCGGGTTGCGCCGCGCCGAGGTGACCGCGCTGCGCTGGTCGAGCATCGACCTGAAGGCACGCACGTTGCTGATCAGCCGCAACTGGGTCGAGATCACCGGCGGCGGCAAGGAGAAGGACACGAAGTCACACCAGGAGCGCACGATCGCCTTGGACAAGGCCACGGTGAAACTGTTGAAGCAGCACCGTAGGCGCTACGAGCAGGACATGGAGCAGTTCGAGGCCCCGGTCTCCGAGCAGGCCTACGTCTTCTCCTACTCGCCGCAGCGGGAGCGGCCGTGCTCCCCGAGCGGCGTGACGCACAAGTACACCGGGATGTGCACGGCGCTCGGCATCGACAGCCACTTGCACGCGCTCCGGCACTACTCCGCGACCGAGCTGCTCAGTTCGGGTGTTGACCTCCGTACGGTCGCCGGCCGTCTCGGCCATGGTGGAGGCGGCGCTACAACGCTCCGGGTCTACACCAAGTTCGTCACCGAAGCGGATCGCAAGGCCGCTGACCACCTCGGATCGCAGTTGAAGAAGCGGCCACGCAAGAGCGAATAAGGCGAGCAGGAGGACTCCTCGTCAGTCGTTGTCATTTGCTGACTCGTCACAGTCGCGGCGCTGGGTAGACTTGTGAGCCAGTAGTTGTGTGACACCAGTGGTGTGAGGATGATATCGGTGTCGCATAGAATACATTTGCTTTCAGGAGGGCCCAGACCTCCGGAAGTCGGTGTGCGGTCCACGTTCAATGTTGATCACCTGTTGGTGAGTTGGTAGGTGATCGGGCGGGGGTCTCCGGGTAGTTGGGGTGGGCTGGTGTTGATCTCCTCGAGGAGC
>JALYVZ010000125.1 GCA_030852965.1 Actinomycetota bacterium
GTGTGGCGGCGGCGGCCTTCGGCGAGGACGCCAGGGCGCGCAGCAGCCCCAGCGCCGACCAGTACCGGACCCGCTGGCGCAGCGGCCCTCCGGAGTCGTCGCGGATGGTCTCCCGGGCGTACGCGGTGACCGCGGCGAAGAGCTTCCGATAGTCGTCGGTGAGGTAGTACGGCTGCTCCCGGGACAGGCGCTCGGCCGGGAACGGGGTGTCCTCCAGGAACTTGCGGATGTCGCCCCGGCGGCGCTGCACCATGTGCCTGGCCAGCTGTTCGCGGCCGGCCACCGTGCCCAGGTCCGCTTTCGCCAGGGCCGGGTCCAACAGGCCGACCAGGTTGCGGAAGCCCTCGTCCTTGCCGCTGTGCGGGGTGGCGGTGACCAGCAGCAGGTGCCGTTTCGGGTCGGCGGCCAGCCGGCGCAGCAGATCGAAGCGCAAGGTGCGCCCGCCCGCGCCGCTTGCCCCGCCGGAGCCGTCCGCCACGCAGGTGTGGGCCTCGTCGACAATCACCAGGTCCGGACAGGCCCGGACGAAGTCGTCGCGGTACCTCGGGGACTTGATGAAGTCTCCCGAGACAACGGTGTGCGGGTACCGGTCGAAGATCGACTGGTCGTCGTAGAGGCCTCGGGACAACGTGCGGACGGTGCTGGGCAGCACCAGCTCGGCGTCGATCCGGAACTTGCTGGTGAGCTCGGCCTGCCACTGCTCGGCCAGCGCCGGGCTGCACAGCACACTCAGGCCCCGGGCGCTGCCCTGGGCGAGTAGCTCGGCCGCGACCAGACCGGCCTCGACGGTCTTGCCGACGCCCACGTCGTCGGCGATCAGCAGCCGCACGACGTCCTGGCGCAGCGCCATCAGCAGCGGAACCAGCTGGTAGGGGCGTGGTTCGACGGCCAGCCCGGCGATCGAGCGGAACGGTCCGGCGGTGGCCCGGAAGCCGATCCGCAGCGCGGTGCGCAGCAGCCCGGCGCTCACCGCGTCGCCGGCGTCGGCGGGGTCCGGCGTGGAGAAGGTGGCCTGCTCGACGCGCTCGACGGCGGTGAGGATGCCGGCGACCTCGTCCTCTCGGCCGCCCAGCGGGCGGACCACCAGCAGCTCGGGGTCGGTGTCGGGCAACACCACCCAGTCCCGGCCGCGGGTACGCACAGCGAGCCCACCTCGAACGTGCTCATCGACCGGTCCTCCCACTGGTGCCGAAGACGCTGGAAAACCTGGCCACGACGTCGGCGTATCCCTCGGCCGGCACCGTGATCACGCCCCACCCCTGGTCGCGCAGGTCGTCCTCGGCGTCACCGCCGCACCCGGGTCGTTCCTCACCGTTCGGGCCTGGCACAAACACCGCAACCGGGCCCGACCGCAGTCGGTACACCAGATCCGGCCGCGCCCCTGATGGGAGCTCGGGTGACACCTCGTCGGGGCAGCGGTACTCCCGCTCGGCCAGCCACTCCACGAACGCCCGGCGCGGTGGGTCGTGCTCCACCGCCAGCCGGGTCCGCTCCCAGGCGGTGAGCGGGTCCAGCACAGCGCCGATCTTGTGGGTCTCGCCCTTGGCGCAGGCCAGCAGCGCGTCCCGGGCCAGGTGGCGGTCGATGAGCAGGTGGTGGCCCTGGTTGCGGTAGGACAGCAGGCAGTCGTAGCACGCCCGGGCGCACCCCTCCCGGTCGCTGTCGCCCAGGCCGTGGTCGACGTCGGAGTCGGGGTCGAAGTGACAGATCTCCAGCGCCCGGCGGGCCGCCCTGGCCAGTGCGCCCGGCTCCTCGACCAGCCGGCGCAACACCCCGGCGCCACCCTCGGCGCTCTCCACGAACAGCACCCGGCCGCGCTCCTCGGCGTCCGGGAGCAGCTCGCTGGCCAGCTCACTGTCCTCCAGCTGGAAACTCTGCCTCGATCCCGCGTTCCAGCGCGTACATGAAGCTCAGAGCCGCGGCGGGGTCGGCCGGTCCGGTCGCGAATCGGGTCACCAGGATGTTGCGTCGGTCCTCCACGTACGGGATGACTCGTTGCTTGCGTGGGGTGCCGTCGGCGTCGTCGAGCTCGGCCTCCTCGGGTACCAGGTCGGCGGCTTTCTGTTCGGACAGCCACCGCCCGGTCTGGGTGTTGATCCAGTAGCCGTCATCCGACCCCACCCTTCGGCGGCGGCGCCCGAGATTGGTCACCCGAACCGTGGCGGTGTCGCCGTAGCGCAGCTCCAGCGCCGGCCGCTCGCCGCCGGCCACCGCGTCCAGCCGGCCGGGCCGGGCGCCGTGCTCGGCGAAGCGGTAGGAGGTGACCAGGTCGAACCCGGAGCGTCGGCGTTCCTCCTCGTCGCTGGAGATCCGGTCGCGGCGGTCCGCGAGCACGGTCTGCAGCCGCAGCAGCCGGTGCTGGGTCCGGCCCAGCTGCGCGTCGCAGGACTCGCACACATCGGTGCCCACGTCGCGCTCGTGCAGGTAGCCGCAGCCGCCGCAGCGCCGCGCCGACTGAGTGTTCAACCCGGCGCCGCTCTGCTCCCCGGGCGCGAGCTGCACCTGGTTGACCTGGTAGCGCGCGCCCTCGTGATAGATCAGCGCACCCGGGCCGAACTCGCTGATCGCGATGAACCGGGGGCGGTGAATGAACTCCGCGTCCCGCGTCGAACCCGGCCGACCGGGCACATACGCCCGCAGCGGCAGCCGGGGAAACGAGTAGCCCGGAAGGAAACCCTCCGAGGCGAGGTAGCGGTAGGAGTAGAAGTCAGTCTGATCCTCGGAGTCCTCGTTGCGGAGTAGCCGCAGCTGGTTCTCCGCCTGCCGCCGCCGGGCGGAGGCCTTGTCGCGCACCTGCTGGCTGCCGGAATGGTCGAGGATGATCCGGTTCTGCGCCTCCTGCTCGGTGAGCGCGGCCCGATACAGCTCGCGCCAGCGGTCGAACGCCCGGTCGAACTCCACGGGCGCGTCGGCGATGGTGCGCTCCACCCACTCCTCGTGCCACCACGAAGTGTCCACCAGCTCGTCGGCGAGCTCGGCCAGGATGCGTCGGCAGCGCTCGGCTGCCCGCTCCCCGGCATCCGGGTTGGCGGCCGCCGTCCGAACCCGCTCGAGGAGCGGGAAGTCGGCGGCGCCGAGGTCCAGCACGCTCGCCACCGACCGCTCCAGCTCCAACCCGGTCTCGGCCAACCACACCGCGTGCAGGTGCGAGCGCAGCAGCTCACCGTTGCTCAGGTCCAACCGCGGCGGGGCCACCGCGCCGGCCACCATCTGCTCACGCCGGCGGAAGTAGTACTGATCATGCGCGTTCCCGGTCGAGCAGTAAGTCACCACCAGCGCCGGCTGCCCGGACCGGCCCGCCCGCCCGGCCCGCTGGGCGTAGTTGGCCGGGGTCGGCGGGACATTGCGCAGCCCGACCGCCGAAAGCTCGGCGATGTCGATACCCAGCTCCATGGTGGGCGAGCAGTACAGCACCGGGAGCTCGCCACTGCGGAACCGCTCCTCGCGATCGATCCGATCCGCACCGGAGACCTGGGCGGTGTGCTCGCGGGCATGCAAGCCGGCCAACGCCCCCGCGACGTCGGTGTAGAGCCGGCGGAAGAACGGGTTGACCCTCGGCCCCCGTTCCGACACCACCTCGGTGCGCACCCGGTCCTCGACGCCACGTCCGTCGCCGAGCCGCCACAGGATTGCCGAGGCCTTCAGCTGATACCCGGGCGCGCCGTTGACCGCTGCCGGCTGGGCGATCGTCAGTACATCGCTCTTGGCCAACCGGTCCAGTAGATCACGGATGATCTGCTGGCTGTCGCCGCGGGTCAGCGACCGCGAGCCGCGCGCCGCGTAGCCCCGGACCAAGTAGCGGGCGAATGCCCCGTACCCGCTCAGATAGAGGTGTTCGCGGGCTCCACCACGGCCACCGGTGCGGGCGAACGCCAGGCCGACACGGGGTTGCTGGGCGCGGTCGCCGAGACCCCACGGGTCCCGCAGGTGCTGGTCGCTCATCTTCCGCAACTGCTCGAAGCCGACGTCGCTGAACCGATCCACCTCGATCGCGAGCACCCGGCGAAGCTCGTTGCAGAGATCACGGATGATGTCCGCCCGGTGCTCCGGCGCATCATCGGCCAGCGCGGGGTGGCAGCCGGCCCACAGCGGGGCGTCAGCGGCGATGTCGTCGAGGTCGAGGTAGTCGACGGTGAGCAGGCCGGTCTGCTCCAGGTTCGGCATGGTGATCCGCCAGCCCCGCTCCAGGTCGAGGTAGAGCCGGTATCCGACGGTCGCGCGCAACGCCTGCCAGATCCGACGCTGCGCCCCGAACGGCGCGTCCGGGTTGCGCGCCACGTCCGACATCGACACCCCGAGCGCGTCGGTCACCTGCTGCTCGATCACCTCGTGCGTGAGCCCCCCGGCGTCTTGCGGAGCGCTCGGTACAGCGCCCCGCGCAGTTGGGTGACCTGGACGAAGTCGTTGAAGTGGCCAGCCTGCAGGCTGGCGTCCTGCCGGTTGTCGGCGAAGGCAAGCAGCTTGCGGCCCTCCCGGCTGATCTCGGGCTGCTCGCCGAGGCTGCGGACCACGCTCGCGCTGATCACCGAGGTGGCCGAGCTGCGGCCTTCCACCGACAGCGACGACAGTTTCGCGAAGTCACTGCTGCGCAGCTGCTCGTAGGAGGTGCGACAGCGCAGGCAGAACGCAAACGGGCTGCCGACGTACACCGCGGCGGTGCCCTCCCCAGGCTGCACCTCGCGGCCGCCGACGTCGACGTGCACGAGCTCCGGCAGGTGTTTGCGGCGGCGGGTGGCCACTGTGACCCGACCGTCCGGCTCGGTGACCAGCCACGACTCCGGTAGCCGCTGCTCACCGAGCGCGATGTCCACCGATTCCGGCCACGGCACCTCGGAGCTGATGAACAGGTAGCCGTTGCTGGCGTCGCCGCCACTGGCGTCGGAGTCCCGACGCGACAGGTACCGACGCACTCCGTCCTGCTCGGCCTGCTGCACGGCGAGGTACTCCTGTCCGCATTGCTGACAGAACACCGCCGGCAGCAGCACCCGATGGTTCGTCCCGTCGGGAACCACGGTCTGGTACCGGCTGGTGATGTAACGCCGCTCCGGCGGTTCGATGCTCAGGTAGACGCTGTCGCCCTTGGAGAGGAACTGATGCAGCCGGAACGCGAACACCGGCCGGCCGGTTCGGGGGTCGAGCAGCCGGGAGCCGAGCCGAAACACGGCCTGGATCGCGAACTCGCAGGCCGCGGCGTCCCGGCCGGTGGCCTCGCTCAGCCGCCGGGCGGCTTCGGGCAGCGTGCTCGGGCGGGTGGGGCGGCGCAACCGGCCGGTGACCGGGTCCAACGCCACCCCGAACCGTTCCTCGGTCCAGCGGGCCAGCGGGTCCGCGACGAATCCGTCGAAGTCCATCTCCTTGCGATGGCGGTGGGTGTCGACGGCGTCGGCGAGTGCTCGGTCGTCGATGGGATCGGCGCTGGTGGTGCGGGCCAGCGTCTCTCCGATGACGTTGGCCGCCGACACCGGCACACCGAACAGCCGGGACGCCACCTCAGCCACGGCGTCGCGGCGCTGCGCCTCGCTGCCCTCGGTCGTCATGGTCGCCGAGGTGCCCACACACTGCAGCGCATCGGCGGCACAGGCGTCCCGCAGCCGCCTGGCGAGCAGCGCAACGTCAGCGCCCTGGCGGCCGCGATAGGTGTGCAGCTCGTCGAGGACCAGGAACCGCAGCCCCTGTGCGGCGGTGATCAGCCGCTCGCGCTCTTCCGGCCTGGTGAGCAGCAGCTCGAGCATCACGTAGTTGGTGAGCAGGATGTCCGGCGGGTTACGGAGGATCTCGACTCGCTCCGACTCGCGGTCCTGGCCGGTGTACCGGCGGAACGTCACCGGTTCCGCCTCTGCCGCATAGCCACGACATAGGAACTTCTCCAGCTCCAGCAGCTGGCTGTTGGCCAGGGCATTCATCGGATAGACGATGATCGCCTTGACCCCGGGCAGGTAGTTCTCGCCGGTCCGTCGGTGCATCCGCCGGTCGTGGATCTCGGTGAACCCTGAGGTGAACGCCGCGTAGTCCTCGATCAGCCGTTCATGTACCCCGAATACATCCATATCTCTACCGGCGCTCCCCTGAACGGACGTCAGGCAGGGTAGTGGTCCGGTGACCCAATGCACACGGTTGGGGCGATCGTTTCGGCTTGTGGCACGCCTTAACCCGATGCGAGAGTCGGCGGGTTAAGTTCAGGTAACGGCCACGCCCACCTGTTACCGGGGCATTGTCCGGATGCGCACTTTCGGGTGACCCTCGTCGGTATGAGCGCTGACCTGGTGAACCCGGTTGACCGCGACTACGGCGACAAGGTGGTGGCTGTCGAGCTCGGCGGCAACGAACCGATCCCCGCCGCCGAGCGGCACGGCAGCCCCCTGCAGCTGACGTGGACCTGGAGTTCGCCGAACCTGGAGTTCGCCACCGTGTTCGTCGGCGTGCTCGCGGTGAAGGTGTTCGGGCTCGGGTTCGGGCCGGCGGTGGCAGCGATGTCCAAGGCCGTGCCGGCGGTCGGTGACATCACCTTCCTGGTCGGCTTCGCGGTGGCGGCCGCGGCGTACGTGGGGTTGTTCTCAAGAGCGACCCGTTAGCGTGCTGCCTTCCGAGATGCTTGAGGTCGCGCTGGACGAGGCGACGGTCGGGTTGGGCGAGGGCGGCATCCCGATCGGCGCGGCGTTGTTCACCGCCGAGGGGGAGCTGCTCGGTCGCGGCCACAACCGCCGGGTGCAGGACGACGACCCGTCGATGCACGCCGAGACCGCCGCGTTCCGAGCGGCCGGGCGGCAGCGTGACTACCGGCTCACGATCATGGTGACCACGCTGTCGCCGTGCTGGTACTGCAGCGGGCTGGTCCGCCAGTTCGGCATCGGTGCCGTGATCATCGGGGAGGCTCGCACGTTCGTCGGCGGGCACGACTGGCTGGCCGAGCATGGCGTGCGGGTCACCGTGCAGGACGACGAGCGCTGCGTGACGCTGATGCGGGAGTTCATCGCGGCCAGCCCGCGGCTGTGGAACGAGGACATCGGACGGGCGCAATGACGTTGCTGCCCTTCGTCGACCTGGACGCGCTGGACGAGTTGGCCCATTCCACCCCATCGGATCGCCCACACTGGCTAACGTGATCTCGCCGGTGATCGCCGGGGCCGCGTCGTGGGGAGTGGAACGAAGCTCATGGCCAGGGAGCCGGTCACCCGGATGCAGCTGGACGCCTACCGGTTCGGCCAGCGGCGGTTGGAGTCCGCGTTGGCCCGGCGGGACCCGGTGCTGCTGCACGAGGAGATCCGCGGCCAGCGCCGGGTGGTGATCACCGGGCTCGTGCTGGCGATGCTGGCGCTCGTCGGGGCCTTCGCCTACGCCAAGTTGGCGAACAAACCGGCCTGGGAGCGGCAGGAGATCATCGCGGCGAAGCAGTCCGGCAGGATGTTCGTGGTGATCCACCGCCCGGACCGGTTGGTGCCGGTCCGCAACCTCGCGGCGGCCCGGTTGGTGCTCACCGCGGCTGGGCGGAGCGCCGGCCGGGGCGGGTCCGAGGGCAAGGGTGAACCCACCGTGTTGGACGACGCGGTGCTGGACCAGGCTCCGAGGACCCCCACCGCCGCGGTGTCCGGGGCCGACGGTGTGCGGCTGCCGATCGGTCCGGATCTGGCTGAGGTCGGCCCGTGGGCGGTCTGCGACATGGCGGGGCCGAGCCCGCAGACCATCGTGGTGGGGGGTGCCTCGACGGCGGCGCCGATGCCGACCGAGCAGGGGCTGCTGCTGGAGTCGCCGGAGCAGGATCTCTACCTGGTCACCGACGGCCACCGATACCGGATGGACAGCGTGGATCCGCTGCGGCGAGCCTATGACCTGGTTGACGTGCACCCGCGCAAGGTGAGCAACGCGCTCCTCTCCGTCATCCCGGAGGGCCGTGCGCTGGGGATGCCCGTGATCCCGAACGCCGGTGCGGCGGCTCCCGGTCGGCTGCCGGCGGTGGTCGGAGACATCGTGCGAGCCGCCTCGGCCACCGGTGACAGGTACTACCTGGTGCTCGGCAACGGGGTCGAGGAGGTGTCCGAGCCGGTGGCCAACCTGGTCCGGACCGGTCCCGGCATCGACCGGTCGCAGCCACCCACGCTGGTGTCGACGGAGCGGATCAACGCGATCGGCCGGGTGCGGTTGGCCGGGCTGGACCAGTTCCCGGGGATCATGCCGAAGGCCCCGGCCGGGATGGATAGTCAGACACTGTGCTGGCAGTGGGGCAAGGACGGCAAGGACGGCGCGGCGACCATCGCCCGGGATGCTCCGGTGCCGCCAGGGCAGCAGCGGACCCAGTTGGCCCAGGCCGACGGTCTCGGACCGAGACTGGACGTGGTGTCGGTGCCGACCGGAGTCCCGGTTGTGGTGCATACGGTCGCCGACCGTGGTGGTGGCCTGTGGCTGGTGTCCGACACCGGCGTCGGCTACCAGGTGGCCGCCGGGGCGAACGGCAACAACGAGACCGCCACCGCGTTGGGTATCCAGCCGGACGCCGCCAGCCCGGCACCTGAGCAGGCACTGCGGCTGCTGCCGTCCGGACCGGACCTGGATCTGCAGAGCGCAACTCGCACCGTCGACGTGCTGGTCAACACCGGCGATGTCGGTGCGGCCCCACCAGCGGTCCGGGCCCGGACCCCGACTCAGCGATAGCGGTCCGGTCCGGGCCCGCGGTCGGGCAGGTCATCAGGCCGGAGCCGGCCACGTGTGCGCGGCACTGCGAGCGCCACCGCCGCGGCGGCGGCCACCAGGCCCAGCGCTGCACCCCAGAGCACGGCCGGTTCGGTCGATCGTTGTGGATCGGGCGGCGCAAGCTGGAGCACTCCGCTGCCGGCGAGTGCCGTCCGGCTCGGTTGGCTCGGCGGATCCAGCACGGCCGGCGTGCGGGTCAGTGCCGCCACCGTGTTCATGGTCCCCCAGCCGACGGAGTCGTTGCGGCCGGCGTCGCGAGCCCGGTCGGCGGTGGCGGTGATCCGGTCCATCACCTGTCGAGCGCTGAGCTGCGGGTAGCGGGCGCGGATCAAGGCAGCCAGACCGGCCACCGCCGGTGCGGCGAAGCTGCTGCCCTGGATGGGTCCGTCCTGGCTGGGAGAGATGATCTTGTCGGTGAGTCCGCCGCCGTTCGGGCTGAGTGAGACGACTCGCTCTCCGGGCGCGGCGACATCCACCCAGGGCGCCCGGACACCGAACTGGGAGGCGGTGCCGTCCGGTGCGACCGAGGCCACGGCCAGCACGTCCTCGTCGTACCAGGCGGGCAGGACGATGATCTGGTTGCCGGACTGTTCAGGACACTGGCCACCGCCACGGTTGCCGGCGGCAACCACGACCACCACGTTGCGCTGGGCGGCGTAGTGCACCGCGGCCTGCACGGCGGCGCCCTCGACCGCGGCCCGATCGACCGGGACGCATGCGGTCTCGGAGATGTTGATCACATCGGCGCCCAGTTGGACCGCGCGCACGACGGCCTGGGCCAGGGTGTCGACGCTGCCGGCCGGATGTTCGAGGCCGTCTGTTCCGGTCGTCCGGTACGAGGCACTGGTCTGCCGGATGGAGATCACCTCGGCCTGCGGCGCGACCCCCGCGAACTCGGAGCCGGCGTCGACGGCGGCGGCCGCGATCCCGGCGACGGCGGTGCCGTGGCCCTCGCAGTCGGACAGTCCACTGCGGCCCGCCACGTAGTCGCCGCCGTCGCTCAACCGAGCCGCGAGCAACGGATGCTTCGCGACGCCGCTGTCGATTACGGCGATGCGTGTCTTGGTGCCCTTGCCGATCCGGCGCAGCTCGGTGAGCTTCATCGAGCGGACCCCCCAGGTCAGGCTGGAGAGGTCGCTCGGATCCGCGTCCGCCGGTGTCGCACACCGGACGGCCTGACGCAGCCCCGGCAGCGCGCTCGGCTGGGTGTCGCGGGGCAGCTGACGCATGTCGACCGGCGGCGGCCGCGGAAACCCGGATTCCGGGTCGGCACCGGCCGACGGCGCCGGGCCGACCATCATCGCCGCGATGGCGGGCGCCATGGCGGCGAGTGCGAGGGTTCGGCGCCGGCTCACGAACCGACCTCGTTCACAGACCCCGCACCGCGCGGAAAAGGTCGAGCACCCACAGCGCCAGCGGGAAGGTGGCCACCACCAGCATGGCCTCCACGACATCCACCGCCTTGCGGGCCACCGGAGAGGGCTCGTGTCCGGAGCCGGTCCAGACCAGCGCCACCGCCACGGTAGCGGCGACCAGCAACCCGAACCCACCGCCAAGGCGCAGCGCCTCCGAGCCTGCTGACCCGGCCCCGGCGACCAGGGCAGCGCCGGCGGCCAGCCCGGCCACCAGTGGCGCGCCGGAGGCCAGCGCGGT
>JALYVZ010000026.1 GCA_030852965.1 Actinomycetota bacterium
CCAACCGCGACATGCGGTTCATACACGGTGACCGGCACGCCGTTCACCGTCTACCCCCCGACCGGAGCCCACCCGACCAAGCCGACCACGGCACGCCTCGTCGGGCTGGGGCGAAGCCCCGTTAGGTGTGGGCCGGTGCGGGAGAGCCCGGTGATGGCCGGTTGTCCGATCTGGGCCAGGAACCACGGCACGAGCCCGGCCCATGGGTCCGGGTCGATGCGGGTGCTGGACTCATGTTGCATCGGTCCGCGCCGGTGCTGTGGTCGGACCGGTGCGCTATCTGTGGCGCGGGCGGTCATGAACCCGGCCCACTTCGGCAGGAAGGATCCCTCGAGCCGGTCACCGCGGCGGCGCAGCAGCACGAGGTTGCCGCGTGCAGCCCAATCTTGAGATCGACCAGGACCGCGCCGTCCTCGACGAGCTGCTCATACCAGTCCCACGGGATGGCGGGTACCGAGCAGGTGGCGATGATGCGGTCGTACGGGCCGCAGTCGGGGCGACCGGCTCGCCCGTCGGTCACGCAGAGGTCCGGTCGATACCCGATGCGTGCCAGGCGATCCCGAGCCAGCTCGACGAGGCCGGCGCCGATATCGACGGAACTGACGGCGTGCTGGCCGAGGCGATGGCACAGGAGCGCGGCGTTGTAGCCGGTTCCGGTCCCGATCTCGAGTACCCGATGGCCGGGATGGATCGACAACGCGTCCAGCATGCGCACCATCAGCGCCGGCTTGGTCGAGGACGACACGACCTCGTATCCGCCGACTCCGTTGGGGAGCAGAGCGGTGATTAACGGGGCATCCCGGTAGACCTCCGTGAGAAAGCCGTCGTCGCCGGCGCCGACGGTGGCCCACTCCCCATGGTGCTGCTGGTGAAACAGGGGCACAAGCAGGTGCCGAGGCGCGTGTGTGACCGCGTCAATCCATGCCTGATCGACTCCGGGCAGCGCGCTGGGGATCGTGTCGGCAAGCGCAGCCGCGTGCTGCTCCCACCCGTTAGGCGGGTTCTCGACATCGGTCATCCCGCTACCCGGGTGGCCGTCCGGTTCCCCGAGGTCGGCCAGGGCGTCGATTGAGCGTGGACCGGCCGGCGGGGTCGGTCAGCAGATCGGCGATCGCGGTGGTGATCGGGGCGCCGATCGCGTCGGCGATCCAGCCGAACTGCCCTCCGGGGTTGGCCTCGAGGAACACCCACTCGCCGTCCGGGGTGATCGCGAAGTCGACTGCGGCGTAGCTGAGGCCGAGGCACGCGCAGTAACGCAACAGGCCCTCCGCGACATCGTCGGGCAGCTCAGGGCGACTGTAGGCGAGATCGGCGTAGCTGTTTCGCCAGTCGACATGGGTCTCGTGGGTGCCGGCGTGGATCCCAGCCGTGAACAGCCGCTGACCGGCGACAATCACGCGCGCCTCCCACGCCTTGGGCACCCATCGTTGAAACTGGTGGGTGGTCAGCTCCACTCCGCGCAGGTCGGCAAGGTCGGTGTCGTCAAGCCGTTGCGTGAACGCTGTGGCCCGCCCACCGGGCTCGACGATCGACGGCGCGCCGAGCGCCTTCGCCACGGTCGCGCCGGCGGTCGCGAAGCTGCGGACGGCCGCATCGTCGTTGGTGACCACCGTGTCGGGGACGGAGAGCCCACAGCCAGCGGCCACGGCCAGCTGCACGGGCTTCACCGAGGCGTCGGCGATCCGGGCCGGGTGGTTGACCCAGGTCAGTGGGAGCGCACTGAGCACCCCACCGAGACCCATCTTTGCCTCGGTCATCGCCCAGTGCCGCTCCACCGCGCTCATCTCGGCCGGCAGCCCGAATGTACCCGGCGACCGATACCAGACCGAGCGCAGCGCAGCCAGATCAACGACTCGGTCACGCACCCGCAGCTGCCCGGCCCAGTAGCCACCCTCGAACCGGGCGGCAAGCCGCACCGACTCGGGAACCACGCCGTGTCACAGCGCAGCACCGCGACACCCCGCTCAGACAGCTCACCAGCCCCGCGAACAGTCGCCGGTAGTCCGATCGGTGGCGGTCGAGCAGCGACACACCAGCACACCCACCACCGACACCGACGCGACCACGAGCAGTGTCATCCAGTCGAACCAGGTGTCGCCGCTGCCGGTCAGGTGCGACCGCGCCGGGCGGCCGAACAGCGCCTCGCCCACCCGGTCCACCAGGAACTCGCGCGCACCGGTCGGGACCGGCACGAAGTAGCAGAACGAGTAGAGCAGCGTGTACAGGAAGACGAGCCGAAAGGCCATCCGCCGCGCCAGGCCCCACCCGACGTCTGGCTGGTCTGGCGCGCTCGTGTCGGGGATCACCGGCGTCATGGTCACTCGCTCAGCGTAGGGCTCGGATCACCACGACAAGCACGCTTTATCGGACCTGCGGCGTGTCACGCCAGCAAGCTCAGACCACGTCATCGCAGATCACGATGACGATCTCGCCGTCGTGCGCACAGGCCTCGTGGAGCGCGACGACCTCCCCCTCGGCGCAACGGCCGTCGGCGAAGGAGAAGGCCCTCATGTGCAGCGGGCACACGATCGTCGAGGGATCGAGCTGGCCATCGGCGAGCGGGCCGCCGGCGTGTGGGCAGTGCGCCTGGGTGGCACGCAGGGTGCCATCGCGCAGGCGGAACACGGCCACCTGCTGCGCACCCACCGCGAACGCGCGGCCCTCCCCGAGCGGGATCTGGTCTACCGCCCCAAGCCGGTGTGGCGTGCCCACCTCGGACGTCGTCATGCCATCGCCCCGTGGCTGCTGGACGAGGCGGTTGCCGCGCTGCTGGACGACGTCGTGCCCGACGAGGACGAAGAACCATCACGCACCGGCACCAGCGGCAGCGGGATCAGCGGCAACGCATCGGCGAACTGCCCGCTGGTGGCCGGCGCCCGGCCCTCCGTCCACGGGTCGACGTAGGCATCGACGGCGATCTGCATCCGCTGCTGGAGCCCGGCGACGATGTCGTCGCGGTCGTCCACCAGCAGCGCCTTCAGCTCGTCGAGCCCGACCCTCGGCACGAAGTCGTAGGTCCGCTCCAGCCAGCGCCCGTGCTCGCGGTAGTACTGCATGAACACCCCAACAAGGTGCATGGCCTCGACCCGGCCGTCGACCACCGCCAGCACGTCGCCCTTGCGGACGGAGGCCCCGGCCGCCCCACCGACGTAGACCTCCCAGCGATCTGGTGCCTCTGGGCTACCCACGGCGACCAGCCCGATGTCCTTGACCATCGCCTCGGAACAGTTGCGTGGGCAGCCGGCGACCGCGAGCTTCAGCTTCGCCGGGCTCTCCAGGCCGGAGAAGCGCTCCTCGATGTCGATGCCCAGCTGGGTTGAGTCGCCGAGCCCGTAGCGGCAGAAGTCGCTGCCCACACAGGTCTTCACGGTGCGCATCGACTTGCCGTAGGCGTAGCCCGACGGCATCGCCAGGTCGGCCCAGACTCCCGGCAGGTCCTCCTTGCGGACCCCGAGCAGGTCGATCCGCTGCCCGCCGGTCACCTTGATCAGCGGGATGGCGTACTTGTCGGCGGTGTCGGCGATCCGGCGCAGCTCGTCGGACGTGGTGACGCCACCCGCCATCCGGGGCACCACCGAGAACGTGCCGTCGCGCTGGATGTTGGCGTGCACCCGGTCGTTGATGTAGCGGGCGTCCTTCTCCTCGGTGTAGTCCCCGGCCCACACCACCTTCAACAACGACGCGAGCGGCATCTTCGACGCGGCGTGCTCACCGTCCGGGGCCAGCTCGGCGAACACCGCCGACACCGACCGCAGCTCCCCCTCCCGCACGGCCCCGATCAGCGAGGCCTTGTCGAGCGGGATCGACGGCACGTACCAGCCCGCCTTCTCATCGACCTCGACGCAACCGCCGCCCTGCTCAACCGCCCACTCGACGATCTGCGCCACCAGCGACTTGCACGAGCCGCAGCCCTTGCCGGCACGGGTCGCGGCCATCACGCCGGCCACGCTGTTCGTGCCGTCCGCGACGCAGGCGGTGAGCGCACCCTTGGTAACGCCGTTGCAGTTGCAGACCTGAACGGTATCGTCCAGCTCCGCCGCGCCCTCGGCCTCGGTGGGCCCGGCCAGCGCAAACAGCAGCTCGACCCGCTCCTCGGGCAGCGGTAGACCCCGGTCGAAGCTCTGGGTCAGGAACGCGACTTTCTCGACGTCACCGAGCAGTGTGGCGCCCACCAGCTTGCCGTCGCGCACCACCACCGACTTGTAGACGCCGCGGCGCGGCTCGGAGAACCGCACGAACTCGTCGTCCTCGCGCTCGGGACGCATGATCCCCATCGAGGCGACGTCGACCCCGGCGACCTTGAGCTTCGTCGCGTTGCGCGAACCGTGGTAGGCGGCTTCGAGGTCGGCGCCGGTGATGTGGTCGGCCAGCACGGCGGCCTGCTCCCACAGCGGCGCCACCAGCCCGTAGACCTGACCTCGGTGTTGGGCGCACTCGCCGACCACGTAGACGTCGGCGTCGTCGACGCTGCGCATCTGGTCGTCGACCACGACCGCGCGCTCCACCGTGAGCCCTGACACCACTCCGAGCCCGACGTTGGGCCGGATCCCGGCGGTGACCACGACCATGTCGGCGGCGATGGTGCTGCCGTCACCGAGCACCACGCCGGCCACCGACCCGGTGCTGCGGATCGCGGTGGGGCGCTGCCCGGTGTGCACGTGGATGCCCAGCTTGCGTTCCAGCACCCGGCGCAGGATCGCGCCGGCCTCCTCGTCGAGCTGCTGGTTCATCAGCACCGGTCCGCCCTGAACGACGTGCACGTCCAGTCCGTTCTGCCGCAACCCGTACGCGGCCTCCAGCCCGAGCAGGCCACCACCGATGACGACGGCGCCGCGTTTCTCCATGGCGCCTGGCAGACCGCGGGCGTAGTCGACCATCGCCGTGGTGTCGTCCATGGTGCGGAATCCGAAGACTCCCGGGGTGAGCGTGCGGTCGTCGACCCACATCCCGTCCATCGGCGGGAAGAACGTGCGGCTGCCGGTCGCGATCATCAGCTTGTCGTAACCGAGCACGGTGCCGTCGTCGGCGAATACCTTGCGGGCGAAGCGATCCACCCGCACGATGCGCACGCCGGCATGCAGGGTGATGTCGTTGTCCGCGTACCAGTCCAGCGGGTTGAGATAGATCTCCGCGAGATCGTCGGCCGCCGGCTCACCGGCGAGCAGGTGCGACAGCATGATCCGGTTGTAGTTCCCGTACGGTTCGTCGCCGAAGATGGTGATCCGGAACTGCCCGCCGCCGCCCCGAGCGAGGATCTCCTCCACCGCGCGGGCACCGGCCATGCCGTTGCCGATGACTACCAGGTCGAGTTTGGCGAAGTCTGACATCTCAGACCTCCACCAGACCGAAGTCGATGACGACAGTGCCGGTCAGCCCGTCGCTCGCGGCGAGGTGCAGCTCCAGGATCGTGCCGTCCTCGATGTTCTCGACGACCGCGAGGGCGACGTGGGTGCTCGCGCGGGCCCCGATCGGGAAGTACCGCATCGGCGAGCCGTCCCGGACCAGCACGACGGTGATCAGCTCGTCGGTGGTGTTGCCGCCTCGGAAGTACAGCGGCTGCGTGGTGACCCCTGGGGGCACCTGGTAGGTCAGGTCCGGGTGCAGCAACGAGGGCTTGTGCACGCCGGACCCCTCGAATCCATGGATGCCCTGAAGGAATACGGGTTTGCTGATCATCCGAGGTTCTCCTCGCGGTGGGGGACGGGAATGCGTGCCCGGACGGCCGCGACGGCGACCGCGCAGGACTTGAACTCCGGCATCCGGGACGTCGGGTCCAGCCGGGCGCTGGTGAGGTCGTTGACCCGGGCCCAGTGGAAGGGCAGGAACACGGTGTCGGAGCGGATGCCGTCGGTGAGTCGGGCCGGCGCGACCAGGCTGCCGCGCCGGGTCGTCAGCCGGACCGCGTCCCCTTCGCCGATCCCGATGGACCCGGCGAGCTGGGGGTGGATCTCGGCGTAGAGCGCCGGCTCAGCGGCAAGCAGGGCCGGGCTGCGGCGGGTCTGGGTGCCCGACTGGTAGTGGGTCCGTGACCGACCGGTGGTCAGCACGTACGGGTAGCGGTGGTCCAGCCGTTCGGTGACACCGTGGTGGTTCACGGCGACAAAGCAGGCCCGACCGTCGGGAGTGGGGAACGACTCGGTGAACAGCCGAGGCGAACCCGGATGCGCCTCGTCGGGGCAGGGCCAGAACAGCTCTTCGCCCGCGTCGAGGCGATCCCAGCTGATCCCGGCGTAGTCGGCGATGCCGCCCGCGCTGGCCCGGCGCAGCTCGTCGTAGACCACCCTCGGGTCGGTCGGGAACCGCGCGCCGCACCCGAGCCGGGTGGCGAGCGCGTGCCAGATTTCCAGCTCGGTACGCGCACATGGCGGCGGGGCTAGCACCCGCCGCCGCCGCAGCACCCTGCCCTCCAGGTTGGTCAGGGTGCCGTCCTCCTCGGCGAACTGGGTGGTCGGCAGGACCACGTCGGCGAGGCGCGCGGTCTCGGAGAGGAAGAAGTCCGTGACGACGAGCAGGTCCAGGGCGGCGAGCCGCTCGGCGACGTGGGTGGCGTTCGGCGCCGACACGACGGGGTTGGACGCGCTCACCAGCAGCACCCGGACGCCACCGTCGGTGCCGAGGCGGTCGAGCATCTCGTAGGCCGACACCCCCGGAGCCGGCAGCTCGGCGGGGTCGATCCCCCAGACGCCTGCGATGTGCGTCCGGTCGCCCACGTCGGCCAGGCTGCGATAGCCGGGGAGTTGGTCGGCCTTCAGGCCGTGCTCGCGTGCACCCTGTCCGTTTCCCTGACCGGTGACGGTGGCCCAGCCCGAGCCGAGGCCTCGGCCCGGCAACCCCAGCGCGAGCGCGAGGTTGATCCAGGCGGTGACGGTGGCGGTGCCGTCGGCGTGCTGCTCGGCACCGCGGGCGGTGAGAATCATGGCCGTGCGGGCCGAAGCCAGCGCACGGACCGTAGCCGCGAGATCCGCGACCGAGACGCCGGTGGTGCGCTCGGTGCGGTCGGGCCAGTCCGAACGTACGGCCCGGCGGACGGCGTCGAACCCCGTGGTGCGTTGCGCCACGTACTCCTCGTCGACGAGCCCCTCCCGGATCGCGATGTGCAGCAGCCCGTTGGCCAGTGCGAGGTCGGTGCCCGGTAGCGCTCGCAGGTGGCGGTGCGCGAGCCTGGCCGTGGAGGTCAGGCGCGGGTCGACGACGATGTGCCGGGCCCCTCGGCGGCGTCCGGCCTCGAACCACTGCATCGCGGGCGGCATCGTATCGGCCGGGTTGCTGCCCACGAGCAGCACGACATCGGCCTCCGCGACGTCGGACAGCGGGAACGGCAGGCCGCGGTCGATCCCGAACGCCCGGTTGCTCGCCGCCGCCGCCGAGGACATGCAGAACCGGCCGTTGTAGTCGACGTTGGCCGAGCGCAGTGCGACCCGGGCGAACTTGCCGAACTGGTAGGCCTTCTCGTTGGTCAACCCGCCGCCGCCGAAGCAGCCCACCGCGTCCCGGCCGTAGGTCGTCTGGGCGCGCCCGATCGTCGACGCCACCCGGTCGAGCGCGGCGTCCCAGCTCACCGGTCGGAGCGGGCGACCAGCGCGATCGCGGGCCATCGGGGTGGTGAGCCGTTCCGGGTGGGTGATCAGCTCCGCGGCGTTTGCGCCTTTCATACACAGCCCGCCCCGGTTCACCGGGAAGTCGTCTCGCCCGGACAGTTCCAGCGAACCATCGGCCCGAGGCGCGATATGGATCCCACACTGCAGCGAGCAGTAGGGACAATGCGTCTGCGTGACCTCGGCCATCTACATCCAGGGTCGACGCTTGTCGTTTCCACCCGGTTGTCGCTCGGTTACGACCGCGCACGGACCACGTCGCCCGGGAAGGTCGGGTCGACAATCAAACCGTACGAGCGTACTGTTTGCGTGGAGAGCCTCCTGGCTACCAGACGAACGGGGTGCGACAGACTCCCTGTGACGCCCCGCACCACCACCCGGGCCCGGTCGGCGCGACCGGCGGCCCGGTCGCTCGCAGGAGAGGACGCGACGTGAGCCCCGACAACAGCGCAGCCAACAAAGCCACCGCACATCCGGACAGTTTCGGCGCTCGAGGCACCCTGACCACCGGAGACTCCGACTACGAGATCTTCCGGCTGTCGGCGGTGGACGGAGCGGCGCGGCTGCCGTACAGCCTCAAGGTGCTGCTGGAGAACCTGCTGCGCTCCGAGGACGGCGCAAACGTCACCGCCGAGCACATCCGGGCGCTGGCCGGTTGGGATCCGTCCGCCGAACCGGGCACCGAGATCCAGTTCACCCCGGCCCGAGTGATCATGCAGGACTTCACCGGGGTGCCGTGCGTGGTCGACCTGGCCACTATGCGCGAGGCGGTCATCGAGCTGGGCGGTGACCCGTCCAAGGTCAACCCGCTGGTGCCGGCCGAGCTGGTGATCGACCACTCGGTGATCATCGACGTGTTCGGCAGCCCGGACGCCTTCGAGCGCAACGTGGAGTTCGAGTACAGCCGCAACCGGGAGCGCTACCAGTTCCTGCGCTGGGGCCAGGGCGCTTTCGACGAGTTCAAAGTGGTGCCGCCGGGCACCGGCATCGTGCACCAGGTCAACATCGAGCACCTGGCGCGCACGGTCATGACCCGTGACGTGCCCTCCGATACCGGAGGCCGGGTCAGCCGGGCCTACCCGGACACCCTGGTCGGCACCGACAGCCACACCACGATGGTCAACGGCCTCGGTGTGCTGGGCTGGGGTGTGGGCGGTATCGAGGCCGAGGCGGCCATGCTGGGCCAGCCGGTGTCGATGCTGATACCCAAGGTTGTCGGCTTCAAGCTGACCGGGGAGATCCCCCCCGGCGCCACCGCCACCGACGTGGTGCTCACGATCACCGAGATCCTGCGCAAGCACGGCGTGGTCGGCAAGTTCGTGGAGTTCTACGGCGAGGGTGTGGCGGCCGTGCCACTGGCCAACCGGGCCACCATCGGCAACATGAGCCCCGAGTTCGGCTCCACCTGCGCGATCTTCCCGATCGACGACGAGACCGTGCGCTACCTGAAGCTGACCGGCCGGGCGGCCGACCAGATCGCGCTGGTCGAGGCCTACGCCAAGGAGCAGGGACTCTGGCACGACCCGAGCTTCGAGGCCGGGTACTCCGAGACCGTGGAGCTGGACCTGTCCACCGTGGTGCCGTCCATCGCCGGGCCGAAGCGCCCGCAGGACCGAATCCCGCTGTCCCGGGCCAAGGAGGCCTTCCGCTCGGCACTGGTCGACTACGCCGATGGCGAGCCCTCAACGTCGACCGTGGACGAGGCCGGCGAGGAGAGCTTCCCAGCCAGTGACCCGCCCAGCTCTAGCGGTGGCAACGGCGACGGCGCCCCTCGGCCGCCGATCTCCGCGGCAGCTGGCGCGCAGGGTCGGATCAGCTCCCCCACCAGGGTGATCCTGTTCGGCGGGGCCGACTACGAGCTGGATCACGGCGCGGTGGTGATCGCTTCGATCACCTCGTGTACGAACACCTCCAACCCGTCGGTGATGCTGGGTGCCGCGTTGCTGGCCCGCAACGCGGTCAACGCCGGGCTCACGGTCAAACCGTGGGTGAAGACGTCGATGGCCCCGGGCTCCCAGGTCGTCACCGACTACTACGAGAGGGCCGGGCTGTGGCCCTACCTGGAGAAGCTCGGCTATCACCTGGTCGGCTATGGGTGCACCACCTGCATCGGCAACTCCGGTCCACTCCGGGTGGAGGTCTCGGCGGCGGTCAACGCGACCGACCTCGCCGTGGTGTCGGTGTTGTCCGGAAACCGCAACTTCGAGGGCCGGATCAACCCAGACGTTAAGATGAACTACCTGGCCAGCCCTCCGCTGGTGATCGCCTACGCGCTGGCCGGCACAATGGACTTCGATTTCGAGACCCAGCCGCTGGGCACCGGAACCGACGGGTCCGAGATTTACCTGCGCGATCTGTGGCCCAGTTCGGAGGACGTCCAGGACGTGATCGACAACTCGATCAGCCAGGAGATGTTCACCAAGGACTACGCCGACGTGTTCGAGGGCGACGAGCGGTGGCGCGCGCTACCCACGCCGGAGGGGAACACGTTTGCCTGGGACCCCGACTCGACATACGTTCGCAAACCCCCGTACTTCGAGAGCATGCCGGCGCAGCCCGAGCCAGTCACTGACATCGCCGGCGCCCGGGTGCTCGCGCTGCTCGGTGACTCGGTGACCACCGACCACATCTCCCCCGCCGGCGCGATCAAGCCGGGTACGCCCGCAGCCAGCTATCTGGACGAGCACGGCATCGAGCGGGCCGACTACAACTCCTTCGGCTCCCGGCGGGGCAACCACGAGGTGATGATCCGGGGCACCTTCGCCAACATCCGGCTGCGCAACCAGCTGCTGGACGCGATCGTGGACGGCGGCGTCGCCGGCGGTTACACCCGGGACTTCACCGTCGACGGCGCGCCGCAGGCGTTCATCTACGACGCGGCGCAGAACTACGCGGCGTCCGGCACCCCGCTGGTGGTGCTGGGCGGCAAGGAGTACGGCTCCGGGTCGTCGCGGGATTGGGCGGCCAAGGGCACCGTGCTGCTCGGGGTGCGGGCCGTCATCGTGGAGTCCTTCGAACGGATCCACCGGTCCAACCTGATCGGCATGGGGGTGCTGCCCCTGCAGTTCCCGGCCGGTTCGTCGGCCGCCTCGCTGGGGCTGGACGGCACCGAGACGTTTGACATCAGCGGGGTCACCGCACTCAACGACGGCCCCACGCCGGCCACCGTGCATGTCACCGCGACGCGCGACAGCGGTGAGCCGGTGGAGTTCGACGCGGTGCTGCGGATCGATACCCCCGGTGAGGCGGACTACTACCGCAACGGCGGCATCCTGCAGTACGTGCTACGCCGGATGCTCGCCTCCTGAGGTTTGCATACCATCCCCGTCGCAACGCTGGCAGGCCATCGAGTCTGCTGGGAAGTGGATCGCGACAGTCAGAGAGGCGTTTCTCGAGCGGTTCTGCGACCGGACGCTCTCGCGCCTGGATCAGGTCTGCGTAGAAGCGCTGGAGCGCCTGGTCGCCGATGAAGGCACCGGCGCGGTGCCCGGGCGGGCGCTACTGGCCGAGCTGAAGGCCGATCCGGGCCAGGTCGGGTTGGAGACCTTGCTACGGGAGATCGACAAGCTGGCCGCGGTGCGCGCGTTGGGGTCTGCCGCCAGGGTTGTTCTCCGACGCGAGCGAGAAGCTGTTCGAGGCGTGGCGTGCCCGGGCTGCCCGGTCCTGTCCGTCGGATCTGCGGGCGGCACCACGTCCGGGTGCGGCTGACGTTGCTGGCCGCGTTGTGCACACTGCGGGCCTCGGAGATCACCGATGCGCTGGTCGAGCTGCTGATCGGGCTGATGCACCGGATCAACGCCCGGCCGGACCGGCGAGTCGAGCGCGAGCTCACCGCGGACCTGCGCCGGGTCTGCGGCAAGGAGACCATCCACACGGTCCCGATGGAGAGTGGGTCGACGATGGTTGTACTGTCTGCCTGGTAGTCGATCTCTCACCGTCGAAGGACTGAGGCCATTGCCAGCGCCCCACAGGGCCGCTGGAAGCCGCCGATCAGGGTCACGCGATCGGCGCTTGTCGACCTGAGCGGCCCGCTCAAACGCGGTACGCGCCTGCTCTCTCGACTTCGAAAGGCCCTCAACTGTGTTCGATCAGACACTTCACGCCTACCTGCGCGCTCTCATGCAGCCGCACGCTCACGTCGTCGGTTCGTTCCTCGTTTCCATCGACGAACATGACGCGGGCCTGTTTCGAAACTACGCCGTACCCGACGACGGCGCGGTCCCCTCTGCCCTGGAGGTTGACCGACTGGTCTCCTTCTTCCGCGAGCATGGCCGTACTCCACGACTGGAGTACCTGCCCGGCCTGAGCCCCGCCGTGGAGCCGGCCCTGCTCGCGGCAGGGTTCGTCCCGGAACGACGGCTTCCTGTCATGACCTGCCCACCCTCCGAGACAGCATCGTCGCCGAATCCGGCCGGCATCGAACTGACGTTGGCGCTGACCGACGACCAGCTGCGGCTGGTTGCGCAGGCGCAGAACGAGGCCTACGGCCAAGCCGAGACAACCGACCCCGACGTGGCCAGATTGCATGGGACTCTCGACCGGGGCGGGTTGGTCGGGCTGGCCGTGGACAGCTCCACCGGTCACAGCGTCGGCGGTGGCTTATGCGCGCCCCCGCACGCCGGGGTCAGCGAGCTTGCCGCGGTCGGGGTACGCGCGGCCTACCGGCGTCGCGGGATCGCTACCGCGCTGACCGCCCTGCTGACCCGCTCGTGTCCTGACTACGGCATCAACACACCGTTCCTGACCCCCGCTGGTAAGGAAGAGGAACGCATCTATCGGTCCGCGGGATATCAACAGGTCACGGAGATGCTGCATATCTCCCAGTGACCGGCTCGGGCGGGGCGGACAGGCAGCGACCGTCCGCCCGGCCTGGGGCCAGCTACCCGCCAGCCGCGCAGCGCAGCGAAGGTGGTCGTGGGCCCCAGACCGGGGCCTCGTCGTAGCACCGGCCACGCTTGAGGCAGCCGTGGAAGATTCCGACCAGGGGTTGGCCAGCTGCCACAGCGCGGCATGGTGGTTAAGCCCGCCCGAGATGGTGGGGCCAGGGCACCGCGGTCGCGAGCGATTCGAAGAAGTTCGGGTCCAGGAGTCGAACCTGGTGGCCGCCCCGTAAGGGGGATCGATGTGTGGCTCGGACTGTGCTGGGTCAGGAGGTTCTCGAAGAAGATGTGGCGAGGATGTCGAGACCGGCCTGGCGGCTGCGTCCCAGTCCCAGGGCCAGATGCGGCCACCGTGGCCGCACCACAGCAAGGAGACCCAGCATGGCGAAGTATCTGCTTCTCAAGCACTACCGCGGCGCCCCCGAGGCCGTCAACGACGTCCCGATGGACCGGTGGACCCCGCAGGAGGTCGAAGACCACGTGCAGTACATGAACGACTTCGCCGCCCGGCTCGAGGGCACCGGTGAGTTCGTCGACAGCCAGGCGCTCTCGCCGGAGGGCACGTTCGTCCGCTACGACGGGCAGGGCCGGCCGCCGGTCACCGACGGGCCCTTCGCGGAGACCAAGGACCTGATCGCCGGCTGGATGGTGATCGACGTCGACACCTACGAGCGCGCGCTCGCGCTCGCCGGCGAGTTGTCGGCAGCCCCCGGAGCCGCCGGCTTGCCGATCCACGAGTGGCTCGAGGTGCGCCCGTTCCTGAGCGCAGCGCCGACGGTCACCGAGTGACTGGACCGGGCAGGGCAGATCAGGTGATGGACGAACTGCTGCTGCGGGAGCTGACTCCCGCGGTGATCGGCGTCCTCGTGCATCGCGGAGTCGACTTCGCTTTCGCCGAGGACGCCGTGCAGGAAGCACTCATCCAGGCCGCGCTGACCTGGCCGGACCGCCAACCCGCCGACCCGAAGGGTTGGCTGGTCACGGTTGCCTGGCGCAAGTTCCTCGACGCCCGCCGCTGCGAGGTCTCGCGTCGCGACCGGGAGCATCGCGTCGAGGCCGAGCCGCCGCCCGGACCGACCGAGACGGAAGACGACACGTTGCAGCTGTTCTTCCTGTGCGCCCATCCGTCGCTGACCCCGGCGTCCGCGGTGGCGCTGACGCTGCGCGCCGTCGGTGGCTTGACCACCCGCCAGATCGCCCAGGCCTATCTCGTGCCGGAGGCGACGATGGCGCAGCGGATCAGCCGGGCCAAACGCACGGTCGCTGACGTGCGGTTCTCCGAGCCAGGCGAGCTGGCGACGGTGCTCCGGGTGCTCTACCTGGTCTTCAACGAGGGCTACACCGGCGACGTCGACCTGTCGGCCGAGGCGATCCGGCTCATGGGTGAGTTGGCGTCGATGACCGATGACGAGGAGACCGCGGGGCTGCTGGCGTTGATGCTGCTGCACCACGCTCGCCGGCCGGCGCGGACCCGGGGCGACGGCAGCCTGGTCCCCCTGACCGAGCAGGACCGCTCCCGCTGGAACACCTCGCTCATCGCCGAGGGCGTCGCCATCCTGCAGACAGCGCTGGGTCGCGACCGACTCGGTGAGTTCCAAGCACAGGCCGCTATCGCCGCCCTGCACGCCGACGCCCCGCGCGCCGAAGAGACCGACTGGGTGCAGATCGTCGGCTGGTACGACGAGCTGCTCCGGCTCACCGAGAGCCCGATCGCGGCGCTCAACCGGGCCATCGCGATCGGCGAGGCCGATGGCCCCGTGGCCGGCCTCACGGCCTTGGCCACGGTGGACCCTGGCCTGCCCCGCCACACCGCCGCCTCGGCGTACCTCCACGAGAAAGCGGGCGACATGCCGACCGCCGCACGGTTGTATGCCGACGCCGCCCGGTCCGCCCCCAACCTCGCCGAACGTCACCACCTCACCCGGCAGGCAGCGCGGATCAGTCAAACGCTGCGTGGGTGAGTCTGTTGGTCAACCACCCCCGCCAGGAGTGGGTGGGATCCCACTTCGTCGTCCCGCCGAGCACCGCGCAGCCGCCCGAGCACCCAAGAGCAGGGGTCGCCGACTCCGAACCGCGGCGTTCGTTCGAAGGTCGCTCGAGCCGGCCGCAATCTGTTCGAACGCCTCGCGCTCGCCACGCTGCCAGTCGTCGCTCCAGAACCAGGCTTGGTCAGCAGTGATCATCTTTAGCCCGGAGTTGGTCGCGCTTGGCCATTGCCGCCTTCGCCAGCCGGGATGCCCTGACCTGCGTCACCTCCCCCCGCCCAGTCGGCACGGCTTCGTCGACCCGCGACGCCCGACTCCGCGGCATGGCGTCGGTGTGTCGCCTTCCTCGGGCAGCCAGGCCGGGTAGACGTTGAGCAGCACCTCGCAGTCGCAGAAGCCACCGCGGTTCCGCAAACGCTCGGCGAGCGCGGTGGCCCTCGGGGCGTTCGAGTCTCGCCAGTGCTCGGGCCGCCGCTACCGCGTGCGGCCTACCGGGCGGTGGCCAGCGACACTGCGAACCGCTCGGCCCGGTCCGTCCACCACTCGGAGAGCTCGAACCTGGCCGCCTCCAGTTCCGCGCGCACCCCGTCCCGGCGGAACTTCGTCGAGACCTCGGTGCGCAGCTCCTCACCGTCGGCGAACAGCACATTGAGGCTCAGCTCCGACACCCGCACGGTCATCCGCCGTCGGGCCCGCAGCCGCATTTCGATCCACTCCTGCTCGGCGTCCCACAGCGCCACGTGCTCGAAAGCCTCCGGGTCGAAGTCCGCCTTCAGCTCGCGGTTGAGCACCCGCAGCACATTGCGGTTGAACTCGGCGGTGACGCCCTGGCTGTCGTCGTAGGCCGGCACCATGACGCTCGGCTCGATCGCCAACCCGGTGCCCAGCAGCAACTGTTCCCCTGGGCGCAGTGCGTCCCGGACGGCCCGCAGGAAGGCGCTCCGCTCGGCGGGCCGCAGGTTGCCGACGGTGCCACCGAGGAACGCCAGCAGTCGCTTCCCGTCAGCGGGGATCCGGGACAGGTGCCGGGTGAAGTCCCCGACGATCCCGTGCACCGCGAGCCCGGGGTACTCGGTCGTCAGCGCACCCATCGCGTCGCGCAGCGCCGCCTCGGAGACGTCCAACGGCAGGTAGCGGCGCAACGTGCCAGCCTCACCCAGCGCGTTCAGCAGCAGCCTGGTCTTCTCCGAGGACCCGGAACCGAGCTCGACCAGGTGGGTCGCGCGCGACGCGGCGGCGATCTCGCCGGCCCGGCTGCGCAGGATCTCCTGCTCTGCGCTGAACGGGTAGTACTCCGGCAGCTTGGTGATCAGCTCGTAGAGCTCGCTGCCGGCCGCGTCGTAGAACCATTTTGGCGGGAGGTCCTTCGGCACCGAAGTGAGGGCGTGGCGGGCGTCCGAACGCAGCGCCTCGGCACTGTCCGCCTCAGTCAGGTACACGTCGAGCGCGGCGGTGGTCATTGGACTCCTTCTCGGTGATCAGTGCGGGCGGGCTCGATCGGCCGGCACTGGACACCGGTGGTCGCTGTTCCCCGCAGCAGGTACCCCTCCGGGACCTGTTCCCAACTCGGCTGGTCGTCGTAGCTCTCCGAGGCCACCGTGACGCTGTCCCCGTCGACCAACGTGGTCAAGGCGTGCCCCCAGGCCGTCGCATACACCGTGACACCATCGGTGAGCAGCAGGTTCAACCGGGACCTCGGCGCGACCGCGGCCACCGAGGCGACCAGCTCGGCCAACGTCCGGCCCGGATCTGCGCCGGCCCGCAGCCGGGCCCGGACCAGCGCCCACAGCAGGGCGGAGTCGGTCGGCGCATCAAGGGTCAGCAGATCGGTGACCGGCAGCTCGGAGGCCAGCGCCCCGATGGAGCCGGGCCAACCGGCGATCGAGCCGTTGTGGCTGAACAGCCAGTGCCCGTCGGTGAACGGGGCACACGCGGTGTGCACCACCGGCATCCCGTCGGTGGCCGAGCGGACCGCCGCGAGCACCGCGCCGGCTTCGGTGACGGCCGCGATCTGGGCGAACGACTCGTCGGCCCACAGTGGCCGGCTACCCCGGTAACGAACCGCCTTGCCGCCGCCCGGATACCAACCGACGCCGAACCCGTCGACGTTCACGTACCCGGCGCCGCGCATGTCCCGGGGCAGGTAGGACTGCCGCAGCAGGCCAAGCGGCGGGGTCAACACCAGATCCGTCAGCAGGCGCGGAGCACCCAGGTACACCAGATGGCGACACATCGCGGCTATGCCACCCGTCCGGCATCGGCCTCGGCCGGTGTGGCGTCTCGCGCGCAGCGGAACCCGCCGAAGATCTGCCGGCGAGTCGGGTGGTCCCAGTTGCGGAAGGTGCCCCGGATGGCGGCCGGCGCGGTACCGAACGAACCCCCGCGCAGCACCCGGTAGTCACCGCCGAAGAACACCTGGGAGTACTCCGGGTACGGGAACACCTCAAACCCCGGATACGGCTGCCAGCCCGAGGACGTCCACTCCCACACGTCACCGATCAGCTGGTGCACGCCCAACGGCGAAGCACCGGCCCGGTAGGCGCCCACCGGCGCCGGACCGAGGTGGCGCTGGCCGAGGTTGGCGTGCTTCGGCGTGGGGTCCTCGTCACCCCACGGGTAACGCCGGGAACGGCCGGTGATCGGATCCCAGCGGGCGGCCTTCTCCCACTCCGTCTCGGTGGGCAGCCGCTTGCCGCCCCAGGCCGCGTAGGCCGCCGCCTCGTGGAAACACACGTGCACCACCGGCTCGTCCGGCCGCACCGGCTCCAGCACCCCGAACCGCCGCCGCCACCAGTCGCCGGGTCCGCCGCCCGAATCACGCTGCCAGAACCGCGGTGCCTCCAACCCGGCCTCGACCCGGTGCCGCCAGCCGTCGGCGCTCCACCACCGGGGCTCGTGGTAGCCACCGGCGGCGATGAACTCGGCGTATCGGCCGCAGGTGACCGGTGCGGCGTCGATCACGTAGGCCGGCAGCTCACGCGGGTGCGCCGGGCGCTCGTTGTCCAGTGCCCACGGCTCCGACGAGGTGCCCATGGTGAACTCCCCGGCCGGCACCAGCACCTCGGCGGCGCCCACCGGCCCGGCGGGCGGGGTCGGCTCCCCGTGCAACACAGGCACCCCGGCGCGCAGCTGGTGGGTGGCCAGCATGGTCTCGCCGTGCTGCTGCTCGTGCTGCACGATCATGCCGAAGGCGAACGCGTGCTCCTCCAGTCGCCGACCGGCCAGCCTGCTGCGCCCCAGCACGTCCAGCGCCTTGTCCCGGACCTCCGCGACGTAGGCCCTGGTCTGTGCCGGGGTGAGCAGCGGCAGATCCACCCGGCTGGAGCGGGAGTGTCGGAATGCGTCATACAGGCCGTCGATCTCGGGGCGCAGGGGCTGCCGACCGCCGACGTCGCGGACCAGCCAGAGCTCCTCCTGGCTACCGATGTGTGCCAGGTCCCAGACCAGGGGGGACATCAACGGCGAGTGCTGGCGCACCAGGTCGGCCTCGTCCACCGAGTCGGTGAGCACGGTGCTGCGCTCGCGGCTGGCGGCGAGTTCCTCGGCGACCCTGGCTCGCAGCCGCTCCGGGCTCATGGTGGCCATCGGGTGCGGGTCGTTCACCGGACCTCCTCGGACTCGTCGCCATCCGCGGGGCAGCGGCCCCGCAACGCGCGCTCCTGCAGGACCCGCTCGACCAGGTCCCGAACCGGTCCAGAACCAATCACGCTGGGTAATGCTTCAAGGACCAGTGTGAACACCGTCACCCCAGCCCTGGCGAGTTCCTGGTCGGCCAGCCCGACGTGCGCCGCGGCCAACCAGCGGTCCGCGATCGGCAGGCACGCCTGCAGCACTCCCGCGATGGTCCGCGGGGTGGACAGCACCGCGGCCAGCACCGCGACCGGCACCACCCACTCCGTCCCCGGCTGGGCGTCCAGGTAGCGCACCTCAAGGTGACCCTGCGGACGTACCGGCGGGAACAGCGTGGACAGGTGCAGGTCCAGGTCGGCGGTGGTCGGCTTGTCGGTGAGCGCACCGGCCAGCCAGTCTGCGAAGGTGACCCCGGCCGGCGCGTCCCACGAGGCGTCCCCCCGGCGCAGACACAGCAACCCGGCCTCCATCGCGCGGCGGGCGTATCCGGCGGCCGGGTCGGCTATCGACAGGTCCGGCGGCGCGGTGCGCGGCGGGTCCAACGCCCACCAGCAGGCCATCCGGGACGACTTCCAACCGGTGGTGCGCCCGTGCAGCACCGGAGAGTTCGCGAACGCCGCCAGCAGTACCGGCCCGACCGCGTGCAGCACCGTCCAGCGTTTCCACAGATCGTCCCGTTCACCCAGGTCGAAGCAGGGTTGGACGGCGGCCGTGGAGCACATCATGCTGCGCCCGTGTGGACCGATCCGGTCGAACGCGGCCTCCATGGCCGAGTACCGGGGGACGTTGAGCAGCCGCCGAGGCGCCCCGGTGGGGTCGGCCGCGAGCGGGATGGGTTGCAGACCGTGTGCCCGGAGCCGGGTGTGCAGGGCAGCGGTGTCCGACTCGACCGCGGCGAAGAGCGCCTCGAGATCGGGAAGGGGGGGACTGGCGAGCTCGACCTGTCCGCCGGGTTCGACGGTGACCAGGGAGCCGGACGGAAGCGGTAGCGCCGGGGACTGCGGATCGAGAGTGCGCGGCGTGTGCGGACCGAGCGCGGCGACGAGCGCCTCGACGTCGAGCGGAGCAGACTCGGGCGGACGACCCAGCAACCACTCCAGTTCGACGCCGACCAGGCTCGGCGGCCCGTGCTTGAAGCACACCGATGCGACGTATGCCTCCGCCTGCTCGCGAGTGCGTAACACCTCACCCGCGGGCTCGGTCGGATCATTCGCGGCCACCCGCGCCATGGACGTCGTCTCCGCCGACACCACCCACCACCCTCGAACGTGAGTACCGGGAATCGACGCTACCCAACCGTACCGACGCTTGCAGGGGCTAAACCATTACACAATCCGTACGTACGCCTGCTTGGCACTACCCTGGGTCGATGCCTCGGGTCAGTGCGGATCACCTGGCTGTCCGCCGTGGGCAGATCCTGGCCGGGGCCCGAGCGTGTTTCAGCCGCTACGGATACGAGGGAGCGACCGTGCGGCGGCTCGAGGCGGCCACCGGGCTGTCCCGCGGCGCGATCTTCCACCACTTCCGGGACAAGGACTCGCTGTTCCTCGAGCTGGCCCGAATCGACGCCCGGCGGATGGCACGGGTGGTTGCTGAGCACGGCCTGGTGCAGGTCATGCGGGACGTGCTGGCCGACTCAGCGAGAGCCCTCACGAACGGCTCCGCGAAAAGCGGACCGAACGACGAGTCCGACGACAGGATCAGTTGGCTCGGCACCCGGCTGGAGGTGTCCCGGCGGCTGCGCACCGACCCGACGTTCCGGGCCGACTGGGCGGAGCAGGCCCGCGAGCTGACCCGAGCGGTGCGAGACCGGTTGGAGCGCCAGCGCGAGGCGGGCGCGGTCCGGTCCGACCTGCCGGTCGATGTGCTGGCCACGTACCTGGAACTCACGTTCGAGGGCCTCGTCTCACACCTGGCCATGGGCCTGCCGGCTGGTGAGCTGCACGCGGTGCTGGACGTCGTGGAGCGAAGCGTGCGCAGCCGGCGGTGACCGCGGTCCGGTCCAGCCTCAAGCCGCGGCGGTGGTCCCGCCGCCGACTCCCCCGCCGGAGCCGACCGTCCGATCAGCGTCGACCAACTCGTCGTGCGTCCGAAACTGGGTGCGGTAGAGCTCGGCGTAGCGGCCACCGGCGGCGAGCAGCTCGTCGTGGTTGCCGCGCTCGACGATCCGACCGTGCTCCAGCACCGCGATCAGGTCCGCGTCGCGCACCGTGGACAACCGGTGGGCGATGACCAGCGCGGTCCGGCCCACGAGTGCCTCGGCCAACGCGTCCTGGACGGCGGCCTCCGACTCGGAGTCCAGGTGTGCGGTGGCCTCGTCGAGCACCACCACCGAGGGCCGAGCCAGCAGCAGTCGAGCGATGGTCAGCCGCTGACGCTCGCCGCCCGAGAGCCGGTAGCCGCGCTCCCCCACCACGGTGTCCAACCCGTCGGGCAGCGAGTCGAACAGCTCGCCCAGCCGGGCCCGGCGCAAGGCATCCACCAGTTCGGCGTCGCTAGCCCCTGGCCGGGCGTAGCGCAGGTTCGCCTCGATGGTGTCGTGGAACAGATGGCCGTCCTGGGTGACCACCCCGACCGTGTTCCGGAGCGTGGCGAAGCTCAGCTCGCGCACGTCGACCCCGGCGAGCTCCACCGACCCGGACTCCACGTCGTAGAGCCGGGCCACCAGCGCCGCCAACGTGGACTTCCCGGCTCCCGACGACCCCACGAGTGCCACCATCGACCCGGCCGGCACCTCCACGTCGATGCCGTGCAGCACCTCCTGACCGCCCCTGGCGTCCAGGGTGGCGACCTCTTCGAGCGACGCCAGTGACACAGTCGAGGCCGCCGGGTAGCCGAAACGGACGTCGCGCAGCCGCACCGACACCGGACCGGGCGGCAGCTGCCTCGGTTCGAGCGGCTCGGTGATCATCGGCGAAAGGTCGAGCACCTCGAACACCCGCTCGAAGGACACCAGCGCGCTCATCACGTCCACCCGCGCGTTGGCCAGCTGGGTGAGCGGGCCGTACAGCCGCGACAGCAGCAGCGCCAGGCTCACCACGGTGCCGGCCGCGATCTGGCCGGTCACCGCGAGGTAGCCGCCCAGTCCGTATACCATCGCCTGGGCCAACGCCGAGACCAGGCTCAACGACGACAGGAACACCCTGGAGACCATCGCGGTGCGGACCCCGACATCACGCACCCTGGCGGCCTTGGCGCCGAACTCCTCGGCCTCGGCGACCGGCCGTCCGAACAGCTTCACCAGGATGGCTCCGGGCGCGGAGAACCGCTCGGTCATCCGGGTGGTCAATCCGGCGTTGAGGTCGGCCGACTCCCGGCGCAGTGCCGCGATCGTGGTGCCCATCCGGCGCGCCGGCAGTACGAAGACCGGCAGCAGCACCAGCGCCAGCAGGGTGACCTGCCAGGCCAACCCGATCATCACGGCCAACGCCAGGATCAGCTGGATCACGTTGGCCACCAGGCTGGCCAGCGTGTTGGTGACCGCCGACTGGGCGCCGATGACGTCGTTGTTCAGGCGGCTGACCAGGGCACCGGTACGAGTCCGGGTGAAGAACGCCACCGACATCCGCTGTACGTGTCCGAACACCTCACGGCGCAGATCAAGGATGAGGTTCTCGCCGATCCGAGTGGAGAACCATCGGGTGGCCAGGCCAACGCCGGTGTCCAGCACCGCCAGCCCGGCGATCGCGCCGGCCAACAGCAGCACCGCGTGCGCCGCATCCGGCAGCCGGTTCGCGCCCACGATCGCGTCCACAACGCGACCTGCCAGCAACGGGGTGAGCACCCCGATCACCGCCGACAGCACCGTGAGCAGCAGAAACACCATTAAATACCGACGGTACGGGGCAGCGAACCGCCAGATCCGGCGCACCGTGCCCTTCTCGACCGAGCGTCGACCCAGCTCGCTACGCCGGCCAGCCGCCCGCATCATGCTCCACCCGGACATGCCATCCATGGCGCCACCCGCTTCCGTCACTGCTCTGCAGGAACGCGACGGTCGCCGTGAGGCTTCCCGATCAGGCAGGCGGGTCCGGGTCTGGATGGTCCCTGCCGGGTGCTTTTCGGCGCTGCTCCTCGGCGCGCGCTCGGCACCGGCGGAGGAACTCCGCGTCCGCTTCCGGGTCGGGTGCCGCGAGCCGACCAGGCCGGTCGTACTCGGAGTAGTCCGGGCGCGACCGTTCGTATGCGCCATCCGTCGGGCGCGCGCCCGACCGTGCCGACCGGCTGACCACCAGCCAGACGATCCAGCCGAACGGAATGATCACCACGATCAGTATCCACACCAACTTGGGCAGATGCGGGACCGCACCGTCCTCGGAGGTGATGATCTCGATGAGGCAGTAGACAACCATCACCAGGGTGACGAGCGCCATGAACTCGTAGACGGCGATCATGGTCCCCCCACCCTCCGTCGGCGATGGGTCCGGCTGCGGACCCATCAATGTGCCGGGCAGAGTACCGCTCGGCTCCCTGTCGGAGCGAGCGCCCGATCGAGCGCGGCGAGCCCCCCGCGCACCCGCCGTGGTTCGAACTCTCGCCGGCTACTTCTTCTTGGTACGGGTGGCTCCGCCGCGACCGCGCAGCTGAACGCCGGTCTCGGTGAGCACCCGGTGTACGAACCCGTAGGAACGGCCGGTCTGCTCCGCCAGGGCACGGATGCTCGCGCCCTTCTCGTACTTCTTCTTCAGATCTGTCGCGAGTTTGTCACGCTGGGTGCCGGTAATCCGGGCACCCTTCTTCAGGTCGGCCACGCGGGCTGCCCTCCTTCTCCGGTACGGGAATCGTCCGACGATCTCTGATGCCGTCATGATGATCCACGCAAGCGATCAATGCCAGGAGATCGACAGAGCTATCGGCGAACGGTTGGCCCGAACGGCTCTCGCGTCCGGGTGATCATTGTGCGCGTTCGGGTGATCGGTGGCCGGCCCGCGTGCTGCGCCGAATCATCACGCCAGGGACACGAGCTCCAGGTAGTCCGCCGACCAGTGGTCCTCGGTGCCGTCCGGCAGTACGATCACCCGTTCGGGGTTCAGCGCATTGACCGCGCCGGGGTCGTGGGTCACCAGCACCACCGCGCCCTGGTAGCGGCGCAGCGCGTCCAGCACCTGCTCCCGGCTGATCGGGTCGAGGTTGTTCGTCGGCTCGTCCAACAGCAGCACGTTGGCCGCCGAGCTGACCAGGCCGGCCAACGCGAGCCTGGTCTTCTCCCCGCCGGAGAGCGTGCCGGCGATCTGGTCCAGCTGCTCGCCGGAGAACAGGAACGCGCCGAGCAACGTGCGAAGTCGCTGCTCGGGCGCGTCCGGGGCGGCGTGCCGGACGCAGTCCCACACCGTGGCGTCGAGATCGAGCGTCTCGTGCTCCTGCGCGTAGTAGCCCAGCCGCAGCCCGTGGCCAGGGATCACCTCGCCGGTGTCGGGGTGCTCGGTGCCGGCGAGCAGCCGCAGCAGGGTGGTCTTGCCGGCGCCGTTGAGCCCGAGCACCACCACCCGGCTGCCCCGGTCGACCGCGAGGTCCACCCCGGCGAAGATCTCCAGCGAGCCGTAGGACTTGGCCAGCCCCTCGGCGGTCAGCGGGGTCCGCCCGCACGGAGCCGGCTCCGGAAATCGGATCTTGGCCACCTTGTCGTTGCGGCGCACCTCGTCCAGCCCGGCGATCAGGGTGTCCGCTCGGCGGGCCATGTTCTTGGCGGCCACCGCCTTGGTGGCCTTGGCCCCGAGCTTGGCGGCCTGCATGTGCAGCGCGGCGGCCTTCTTCTCCGCGTTGGCCCGCTCGCGGCGACGGCGCTTCTCGTCGGTCGCCCTGGCGTCCAGGTAGCGCTGCCAGGACATGTTGTAGCCATCGATCTCGCCGCGCACAGCGTCCAGGAACCACACCTTGTTGACCACGTCGCCGAGCAGCTCGGTGTCGTGGCTGATCACCACCAGGCCGCCCTCGTGACGCTGCAGGAACGAACGCAGCCAGGTGATGGAGTCAGCGTCCAGGTGGTTGGTCGGCTCGTCGAGCAGCAGCGTGGTGGCCGAGCGGCCTCCGGCGCCCGCGTCGCTGGCGGCGTAGAGGATGCGGGCCAGCTCCACCCGTCGCCGCTGCCCGCCGGACAGGGTGACCAGGGTCTGCCCGAGTACCCGGTCGGCGAGTCCGAGATGAGCACAGATCCGTGCGGCTTCACTCTCCGCGGCGTACCCGCCGAGGGCGGAGAACCGTTCCTCGATGCGGCCGTACTCCCGGACCGCCCGATCCCGATCGTCGCCGGCCACCAGCTCCGCCATCGCGGACTGCGCCTTCTCCATCTCGCGCAGCAGCTGGTCCAGACCATGGGCGGCGAGCACCCGGTCCTTCGCGCTGACCGACAGGTCCCCTTCCCGCGGATCCTGCGCCAGATAGCCGACCGCGCTGGTCGCAACCGCGGCGCCGCCGTAGGGCTGGCCCTCGCCGGCCAGTACCCGCATGGTGGTGGTCTTGCCCGCGCCATTGCGCCCGACCAGCCCGATCCGGTCCCCCGGCGCGACCCGTAAGGTCGCCCCCGAGACCAGGATGCGTGCGCCCGCGCGCAACTCTAGGTCGGTGGCGGTGATCATTTCGTTCAGACTCCAGACAGGTGGCGGACAGGACTCAGCGGCCCGTCGGCCGTGGCCGGCGGGCGACGAGGAGGCTCAGCTCGTCCGGACCACGGTTCCAGTGTAAGCGACGCACGCACGCGGGTTAGGGTCGGTGACCATGAGCCCCGACACTCCCGCCCAGGCCGATCTGACGCTGTCCGACCTGACCGGGCGCGCGGCGCTGGTGACCGGCGCGAGCCGGGGCATCGGGTACGCGATCGCCGCCGAGCTGCTCTCCCGCGGTGCCTCGGTGACGATCACCGCTCGCAAGCCCGACGAGCTGGCCGCTTCGGTGGACTCGCTGGCCGCCGACGTCGGTGACACCAAGCGGGTGCTCGGGGTGCCCGGGAACGCCGGTGACACCAACTCCCGAGCCGAGGCGGTCGCCCGCACTGTCGAGCGGTTTGGGGGGGTGCACATTCTGGTCAACAACGCCGGGATCAACCCGGTCTACGGACCGCTGATGGACGCTGATCTGGACGGTGTGCGCAAGATCTTCGACATCAACGTGGTGGCCGCCCTGGGCTACCTCCAGCAGGCCCACCGCGCGTGGATGGGCGAGCACGGCGGCGCGGTGGTGAACATCGCGTCCTCGGCCGGGCTGCGCTCGACCGGCGTGATCGCGGCCTACGGCGCGTCCAAGGCCGCACTGATCCGGCTGACCGAGGAGCTGGCCTGGCAGCTGGGTCCGACGATCCGAGTGAACGCGGTGGCGCCGGCGGTGGTCAAGACCAGGTTCGCCGCCGCGCTGTACGAACGCGGCGAGGATGCCGTCGCCAAGGCGTACCCGATGAAACGTCTGGGCACCCCGGAGGACGTGGCACGAACGGTCGGTTTCTTGGTGTCCGACGCGGCGGCTTGGATCACCGGGGAGACCGTGCGGGTGGACGGCGGAATCATGGCCACCGGCACCCTGGGCTGACACCCGCTGTGTACGACGTGCTGGTGGTCGGCGCCGGACCAGCCGGCCGAGCGGTCGCCGCCGCCTGTGCGGAGCACGGACTGGACACCGGGCTGCTCGACCCGGCCCCGACCCGGCCGTGGCGGGCCACCTACGGGGCGTGGTCCGACGAACTGCCCGCTGAGCTGCCGCTCGCGGTGATCGCCTCCAGGG
>JALYVZ010000126.1 GCA_030852965.1 Actinomycetota bacterium
GCGTTGGAGCGGGCCGAGCGGCTCGCCGCGGCTGGAGGCGCGGGCGCAGCGGTGGGCGGGGCCGGCATCGGGCCGTACACGCTGCAGGCGGCCATAGCGGCCTGCCACGCCAGGGCGATGGTTGCCGAGGACACCGACTGGGAGGGCATCGCGGCGCTGTACGCCCAGCTCGCGGCGATCACCGGGTCGCCGGTGGTGCAGCTGAACCGGGCGGTGGCGCTGTCCATGGTGTTCGGGCCGGCGGCCGGCCTGGAGCTGGTCGATACGCTGGTGTCCGAGCCGTCGCTGCGCTCCTACCACCTGCTGCCGTCGGTGCGCGGTGACCTGTTGGTCAAGCTCGGACGCGTTGACGAGGCGCGGGCCGAGTTCGAACGAGCGGCCTCGCTCACCAGCAACGAACGCGAGCGGACGCTGCTGCGCGAGCGCGCGGCGGCGTGCTGAGGCGGTGTTCCGCTGAACGCGGTGTTCCGCTGAACGCGGTGTTCCGCTGAACGCGGTGACGTATCTAGTTTGACACTACCCGAGCCTCGACTTCGCGTTCCGCATCTGCGACGTCTTCGGGCTGCCGGTGGAGGCCGTGTTCGGCCGATCACCGTTCGCCCGGCTGTCCGACCAGGTCTACAACGACGCGAGGGAGACACCGTGAAGAGGGAGACACTGTGAAGAAAGCAGAACAACGCCAGCGGCGCCGTCAGGAGCTGCGGACGGACCTGGAGCAGCGGCGTGAGCGGGCGTTCCGGGCAGCGCCGTCGTAGCGCACCAGGGTTCGCCGGCGGAGCATCGTGGCTGCGGCACTCGTGATACTCACCGGGGGCATGGTGGCCGTCAACCTGAGCCTCGACTCCTCGCTGCCCGCGCTGGCGGGACTCGTGGGCTACTTCGTTCTGATCGCCGCACTGCGTCCACTCACCCGAGGAGTCGCCGAGTCCACCGACGCCCAGCTCGACGAACGCGACCGGGAGCTCCGCGACCACGTAGGGCGCCGGGCGTACCCGATCGTCAGCGGCGCTCTCGTGCTGCTGACGATCTACGCCACCGTCACCCAGGGAATCCGGACTTCGGGCCGCGCATGGTCGGCATGCTGATCACGACCGTGTGGGGCATGACCTTCGCACCTACCCTCGTGTTCGTCTGGACCCACCCCGACGACGACCCCGAGGACCTGGCCTGAACGAGCGGCTCCGGCGGTGTGAACTGGGCTACTGACCGACGCGGCCGTCGATCCGCTCCCTCAGCAGATCGGCATGACCACAGTGCCGGGCGTACTCCTCGATCATGTGGACCAGCACTTCACGCAGAGAGATCGTCCGACCACGGCGGGTCTGACCAACCATGCCGAGATCGCCAGCATCCACAACGAACTGCTCGGCGAACGCGACTTCGGCCCGCCATGTCTGCCACGCCTCGTCGACCACCTCTGGATCGGGCAGCGCGCCGTCCCAGCAGCGACATTGTGGACGGCGGCACCGACCGGCGGGCCAGCTGATCGGCCCCCAAACCCGCGCACTTCATCTCCAGTGTGAGGCGGTAGCCGCGCAGGAACTCGATCAGCGTCGTCCGCTCGTCCACCAGCTCGACACCGTCTTCGCGCGGGTCGTCGTCCGGATCCAGCCACATGTCGGGGTAATCCGTGGACGCCGTCCAGCGGGTCGGCGTCGGCTCGCCGGGCTCCTCGGAGGAAGTCGACCACCGGCCGACATGAGCCTGCAGCGCGTCGGGCGAGGACGCCACGGCGCTTGAGCTTTGCGGTCGGGGTGAGCAGGTCGGTGTCGGGCGGCCAGAGGTCGCCGACCACCAGGAAGGCGCGGGTCCATTCGGCGGGCGCGACAGCCGTGTCACCCGCGACGCGGCGCCAACCTCCGCCAGCAGGGCGGGGCCTCCCGGTCAAAAGTAGTGAACGCCACGTTCTCTATCCTCTACTGCCCGGCGACTTTATGCGGTAGTGTTCTTCGTTAGCAAGACTAAATGATCGACGTTCTGTCGAGGAGGCCCACGTGGCCGAGCAGCAGGCAGCGGACATCGCTACCAACACCAACGGCTCCAGCAACGGCGTGTTGACCATCGACGACCTCGGTGCGTTCGCCAAGCCGCCCAACGAGACGCTGCCCAACGAGACCCTGCCCAACGAGAACCTGCCCAACGAGAACCTGCCCAACACCGCAGCGACCAACGCCGCAGCGCCCGCCAAGAAGCGCCGGCGTCCCAAGCGTAGGACGCTCGTGCTCGCCGGGGTCGTGGTCCTGCTGGTCGCGGCGGCGGGCGGTGCCGCCTACTTCGTCCACGCGAGCAAGTTCGTCACCACCGACAACGCCAACGTCGACGGCTCCCAGATCCAGATCAACGCGCCGGCGAGCGGCACCCTGATCGACTGGCGTGCCAACCAGGGCGACCGGGTGCGCAAGGGCGAGCCGGTCGGCCGGATCAAGCTGCAGGGTAGCGGCGCGCAGCCGCAGAAGATCATCAGGGCCCCCGCCGACGGCACCATCGCGGTGAACCCCACGACCGAGGGCCAGTGGGTGACCGCCGGGACCAACCTGGCCATCGCCTATGACGGCACCGGCGTCTACGCCACCGCTAGGGTCGACGAGACAGACGTCCAGGACGTCCACGTCGGTGCACTGGTCGACATCGATGTGGACGCCTACTCCGGCACTCCGGTGACCGGCGTCGTGCAGCGGGTCCAGGACTCGGTGGCGGCTGAGTTCTCGCCGTTCCCCGAGTCGAACAGCTCCGGGAACTTCCAGAAGGTCACCCAGGTGATCCCGGTCAGGATCGCGTTCACCGACACCGGCAGCCTGCCGCTGGTGCCTGGCATGAACATCACGGTGCACATCCACAAGCAGCCCTGAGCACGTTGTCGCTGGTCTGACGTTGTCAGCTGCGTACCAGCGGCATGATCACGTCGTCCACGATCTCGACCAGGGCCGAGCGGGGGATGGGAGTGTCGTTCAGGGTGAGGTACTGGCGGAGCAACGCCGGCGCCACGCTCGCCACCAGTGGCGTCAGCGCACCGGGCCGCACCTCGCCACGCACCACCCCGCGACGGAGCGCCTCCATCAGCTGAATGTGCGCCGGCTCGATGAACCGGGTGCGGATGATCCCGCGTAGCTCCCGGTCCCGGAGGGTCTCGGCCATCAGCCCCCGGACGGCCTCCCCGGTCGGCCCGTTGAGCACCCGGGCGAAGGCCCCCAGGAAGCTCAGGATGTCATCGCGGACGTTGCCGCTGTCGGACATCCGCAGCGGATAGGGGCCGCCGTTGTGCACCGCGTCCACCACCAGCTCCGCGCGGCTGGACCAGCGGCGATACAGCGAACCCTTGCTCGCGCTGGCCCGGTTGGCGACGCCCTCCATAGTCAGCTGGGAATAGCCCACCTCGGTGAGCTCGCGGATGGTGGCCTCGTAGATGGCCGCGTGCAGGGCCTCGCCCCGCCGCCGTGGCGCCTTGCGATGGTCCGGGAACGAGGGCACCAGGCAATCGGCGACCATCACCGCATGCTCACCATGCTCCACCACGACTGATCCCCTTACGCTCACTGGTGCACTGCGACATCAAGAACTTACCGTCTTCTGGTAGAGAACGGTCCGCACCTCATGAGACGATGCCCTGATGGGTGGCGCCGAACCAGTCGGGCAACCCCGGACGACTGGCCCCGTCTGCGGCGGCTTCGCGGTACGGCTCGGCGAGCTCGGGCAGACCACGAGGATCGCCAGACGCTGCGCGACACGCTCCGACCGCCTACCGTTCGGCGGCATGCACACGATCATTTCGGAACTCGTCCCGCTGGCCGCCGACGTCCAGGCCAGGGGCGGAATCATCGCAGGGATCGGCAAGGTACTGCTGGTCGGGATCGTCATCCTGGTGCTGCTGGGGGTGTTCATCGGAATGAAGGTGGCCAGACGGAAACGCTGACCGGACCCGTCCTCCTCGACGAGCTCTCGGTTGGCCTTGACCAACTCGGTCTACTTGCTCGCGCAGGCTGGTAACGAACTGGTCACGATCCGCTCTCCTGGAGTGCTTCGGAAAACGTGGCACCCACATTGCATGCGCCGTACCCATTCCGGGGGCACGTTGCCAAACAGTCACCGGCGGAGAGGCGGTGGGTGGCGGTGCGGGGCCGTTCGCGGCGGCCACCCGGATCACCGGCGCCTGCGGCGTGCGCCGCAACGGGCCGGATGACATGGCGGGACCATACCCCCGGTCGCGGGACGGCTAGGTCATCTTCTCCAGGTAGTTGAGCATGTCGTCGGCATGCTCCTCCTCGACGGACAAGATGTCTTCCATCAGCCTTCGGGTGGTGGGGTCGCCGTCGCCGAGCCAGGTGATGATCTCGGTGTAGGAGGAGATGGCGATCCGTTCCGCGACCAGATTCTCCTTGATCATCTCGATCAGTTCCGACGGTGTCACGTACTCCGAGTGAGCCCGGGCGGTGAGGGTGTCGGGGTTGAGGTCCGGGTCCCCACCCAGCTGGGTGATCCGAGCCGCGATTCGGTCGGCGTGGTCCTGCTCCTCGGTCGCATGCACCAGGAACTCCGCCGCGACCGGCTCGGCGTTGATGCCCTTGGCCATGTAGTGATGCTGCTTGTAGCGCAGTACACAGACGATCTCGGTGGCGAGCGCCTCGTTCAGGATCGTGATGACCCGGTCCACATCCGCCCCGTAGGAAGCCGTCACCGACCCCTTCTCCATCTCCTCGCGAGCTCGTTCGCGCAGCGTCTTCACATCGGTCAGGAACTCAGTCACCACAGTCTCCTTAACACCACAGTCTCCTTAACACCACAGTCTCCTTAACACCACAGTCTCCTTAACACCACAGTCTCCTTAACACCACAGTCTCCTTCGGGTATGTGCTCACGGTTGCCCGCTACGCCGAGGGCCCAAACCTCGTCGCGCAGGGCCGACAGGTCAGGGCCGGGCAGTCGTAGACCGCCCGGCCCTGATGAGTCCGATGAGCTAGCTCTTGAAGACGTCCTTGATCTTCTCTCCGGCCTGCTTCACGTTGCCCTTGGCCTGGTCGGCGTGACCTTCGGCTTCCAACTCCTCGTCGCCGGTCGCCTTGCCGGTGGTCTCCTTGGCCTCGCCCTTGAGCTCCTCGGACTTGTTGCTGATCTTGTCGCCCAAACCCATGTTGACCAGTTCCTCTCAGCTGCGGATCCACGCCTCGGCCCGAGGGCCGGAGGTCACGGCCACGTTGGCCGTCCCTGATGCGGAGTACCCGCAATGCGGGTGGCCACACCTTCAGCCGCCGGTTGTCGCTGTGGTCACAGTCCCGTTGTGGTCATAGTAGTTGTGGTCACAGTCGCTCACGCAGCCCCCAGCATGCCGGGCGCTGTGGTCACAGTCGCCGACGCAGCACCCAGCGTGCCCAGGGCGTCCGCCAGGGTGGGGTGGGCGTCGAACAGTCCGAGCAGGTTGCACAGTTGCAGCGGACGCGCCACCGTCCGGTTGGCCAGCCCGGACAGGTGCAGGGTCGAGCCGCCCCGACGGGCGAGGTCGCGGGCGTCGAGCAGGCTGCTCATCGCGCGCGCCGAGATGAACCGCACCCGCTGCAGATCCACGATCAGATGCGGGGGAGCCCCGGCAAGCTGCTCACCCAGGGCCACGTCGAGCAGGGGGGCGCTGAGCAGGTCGATCTCTCCGTCCACCGCGACCACACAGATGTCTGCTGACGGGTGGTACGAGCTCACTGCCGTCCAACAGCTCACCCCGAACAGATCAGCCGGAACGTCAGCCGGAACACCGGCCGGAACGTCGGGCGCGGCTGGCGATGGCCGGGCGCCCGCTTCGGCACCCGTTCGGTCGATGTCAGGGCCGTACACCGCCCGGATGTGCACGCCGGCAGCGGTGGGGAATGTGGTGATCGTGGCGGTAGTGGTCATTGCGAAGCCGCTCCTCCCCCGGCACTGTCGCGCGGGGCGGATGGGCAGACCCCCACCGGAGCGGTGCGGGTTGTCAGCCGTCGTGCATGTGGCGCACCGACGGGGTCTGGGCCGGATCGAGCCCTGATGCAACCGGCGCGGGATGACAGCGCCGATTGGTTCTGAGCATAGCCCCTGCGACCCTGGGACCGGTAACGTTTGCTAGGAGATTGTTTTTGCACCGCGTGTCGTGAGACAGCCGGTCGGGGTTGGTCGGAGCGGGTTGGTCGGAGCGGCCGACGCCGCTGGGCGGAGCGGCCGACAGGCCGCGCTCAGCGCGCTCGGCGGATGCTCGAGGTGACCTCGGCGAGGTCGAGGTCGCCCTCGACGATCCGGCGGGCCACCTCGGACAGCCGCTGGTTGTTGGCGCGGGAGTAGCCGCGTATCTGGTTGAACGCGTCCTGCATGGTCAGGCCCGCGTGCTGGCCGAGCACACCCTTGGCCTGTTCGATGATGACGCGGCTGTTCAGGGCGGTCTGCAGCTGCTCGTTGATGACCTCGCCGCGCCGGATGGCCCGTTCGGACAGGATCCCGATCGTGGCCACATCGGCGAGTGCCTGGCCCAGTGCCAGGTCCTCCGGCGGCAGCGAGCCGGGTTGGCGGTGGAACAGGTTCACCGCCCCGATCGACTCCCCGCGCAGGCGCAGCGGCAGCGCGTGCACCGACCGGAACGCCCCACGCTCGGCGACCGCGGCCACGAACCTCGGCCACCTGTCGGCGGCCTGGGTGAGGTCGGGCACCGACACCGGAGCGGCGTCGCGGTAGCAGTCCACGCACGGGCCCTGTTCGTTCTGCAGCTGCAGGAGCTCCATCAGCCCGGCGTCCCCGCTGGAGGCGGCTACCACCCGCAGCTCGTGGCGGGGGTCGGCGAGCATCAGCCCGGCGGCGTCGGCGGCCAGCAACTGCACGCTGTAGCCCACCAGCCGATCGAGCAGGTCGATGATGTCGTAGTCGGCGACGAGGGTGTCGGCGAGCGCGACGAACGCCGCGCTCACCAGCTGCTCGCGTCTGGACGGGGTCTGGTTCACGTCCGTTCCTCCTGGTCTGCGTGCATGGCTAGCCCATGTCCTCGGTGAACACCAGCTGGCGGGCCACCACGTCGCGGGCCACGTCGATCAGCAACCGCTGGTTGACGAAGGCGTGGCCGCGCATCCGGGCCAGCGCGTCGGTCACCGACACCCCCAGCTGCACCAGCACCATCCCGGCGGCCTGGTGGATCTCCGCCCGGCCGCCGACGGCGATGTCCATCCACTGCCGGTCCCCGTCCCTCTCAGCGCCGTCGTCGATGGGGTCGGTCCGAATCCCAAGCATCATCAACGCCGCGAGGTCGGTCGCGGCCAGCGCATCCTGATACTGCTCCTTGTTGAGCTGCCCTGGGGCGATCCGGTACAGATCCAGCACCCCGACGTTGCTGGTTCCCCACTCCAGCGGCAGCGCGAACAGCGCCCCGATCTCGGTTTGTTCGACCACCGCGGCAACGAACATCGGCCAGCGCGTCGCATGGACGCTCTGACGAAGATCCGGCACCAGCACTGGGGACCCGGTGGTGGCGGCTTCCATGCAGGCACCTTCGTTGAGCGAGAACTGCAGGTCTTCGAGCAACTGCGCGGTCGGGTCGGTGGCCCACAACGTCTCCCGCGACGGGCTCCCGGTCAACACCGAGAAACCCGCGCCGTCGACGGCCAGGCCGGCCACGCACGCCGCACAGATCTGCCCGGCCAGCAGCCGCTCATCGATACCGGCGCGCGCGATGCCCAACAACGTCTGGGTCACCGCTCCCAGCTCAGCCGCCATGGGGTGCAGACCTTCGCTCAACAGTCGGCGCGAACTCGGCACGCCTTCTTGGATGGCAGCCATGCGCACACAGGCTGGCGAAAAGTTGAGCACCACCGGGGGCTGGAGCGGCGAGCCGTATTAAACCCCTCGAGGGTCCACAGCGCGACCGCTGGTCACCCGGACGGCCGAAGAACGCTCCGCCTCGGCCAGGCGGACGTGCGCGGCCAACCCGTCGAGCACCTCCACCCATCCAGCGGGGACCACTACGTCGAGGACCACCTGCTGGTCGTCCGCGCCGACCATATGGGCCCGTACCGGAGTACCGTGTACAACCTCCAGGTTGTCACTAGGACGCTTGCGCTACGGCCCAAGATCACGCAACTCGCCGTACCTGTCAGGTAGATCAAGGTCGCGCCGGCGACCAGACCTGATGGCCGAGCTGTTATCGCCAGGGGGTTGCAGGGGAGACTGCATCGCAGGTATCTTCACCCGATCAGGTAGTTGGAGACCCATCTGCCGTGTTCGGTGAAGCGAGGAGTCATGAACACCTCATCCGATGCCGCTACCGGTTCGGGGTTTGCCCGGTTCCGGGCCACACTCACCCGGGAAGACCGGACCTCGATCATCGGGATGTACGCCTTCATCGCGCTGCTGCACGTGGTCGGCTTCGGTGTTCTGATCGCCTTCGTCGTCCCGAACAACTACGACCTGGGCGCGGCGACCGGGGCCTACACCGTCGGGATCGGGGTGCTGGCCTATACCTTCGGTCTACGCCACGCCTTCGACGCCGACCACATCGCCGCGGTCGACAACACCACGCGGAAGCTGATGGCCGACAATGTGGTGGCCGGCGAAGGCAAGAAGCCGCTGTCAGTGGGCTTCTGGTTCTCCCTCGGCCACTCCACCGTCGTGTTCGGTCTGGCGTTCCTGATCTCGGTCGGGATCAGGGCGCTCGCCGGGGAGGTCACGAACGACGGCTCCGAGCTGCACTCGATCACCGGGATCATCGGCGTCTCGGTGTCGGGGGTGTTCCTGTGGATCCTCGGCATCCTCAACCTCGTGGTTCTGCTGGGCATCATCAAGGTGTTCCGGGAGATGCGTAAAGGCAACTACAACGAGCAGGACCTCGAAGATCACCTCAACAAGCGCGGGTTCATGAACCGTTTCCTCGGCGGCCTCACCAAGTCAGTCACCAAGCCCTGGCACATCTACCCCATCGGGGTGCTGTTCGGCCTGGGCTTCGACACCGCAACCGAGGTCGGGCTGCTCTTCCTCGCTGGCGGCGCGGCGGGGGCCAACCTGCCCTTCTACGCCATCCTCATCCTGCCGATCCTGTTCGCCGGTGGCATGTGCCTGATGGACACCACCGACGGGGTCTTCATGAACGCCGCCTACGGCTGGGCCTTCGCCAAGCCGGTCCGCAAGGTCTTCTACAACATCACCATCACCGGGCTGTCGATAGCCGTCGCGCTGATCATCGGTACCATCGAGCTGGTCTCCGTCCTCACTGACCAGGCGAAGATCACCTCCGGGCCACTGGCGGCGATCGCGAGCATTCCGCTCGACTACGCCGGCTACGCCATTGTCGCGCTGTTCTTCGTCGCCTGGCTCGGCGCACTGGCCGTGTGGAAATTCGGCAACATCGAAGAGAAGTGGTCAGCCAAGCTCACACCCAACCCGGCCGTCGACTGACCCGGCCGCGCCGAACGGCCCCAGCAGTGACCGTCACGCGCGGGCGGTGGTGTCACCGCCCGCGCGCGACCTGCGGCCATGCCACCGCGGTCCGTGCTACGCGGCGCGGGCGGCTTGGAATCGCTTCGTGGCGTCGGCCCAGTTCACGATGTTCCACCAGCCCTTGACGTAGTCCGGCTTGACGTTGCGGTACTGCAGATAGAAGGCGTGTTCCCACATGTCGAGGATGACGATCGGGATCTGCGCGGCCGGACTGCTTACCTGGTGGTCGGACTGCTGGTGCACCAGCAGCCGGCCACCAAGCTGATCCCACCCGAGAATCGCCCACCCGGAGCCCTGGATCGTGAGCGCGGCGGCGGTGAAGTGAGCCTGGAACGCATCGAAAGAACCGAAGCTCTCGTCGAGCGCGGCAGCCAACTCCCCCTCGGGCTTGCCGCCACCGTCGGGCGACAGGTTCTGCCAGAAGATCGAGTGGTTGATGTGACCGCCGAGGTTGAACGCCAGCGACTTCTCCAACCCGACGATCGCGCCGAAGTCACCACCGCCGCGGGCGGCGGCGAGCTTCTCCAGCGTGTCGTTCAAGCCTTTGACGTACGTGGCGTGGTGCTTGCCGTGGTGCAGCTCCATGATCTCGCCAGAGATGTACGGGTCGAGCGCACCGTGGTGGTAGGGCAGGTCGGGCAGCGTGTACGCGGACACGAGGCTCCTCTCGTCAGATCTTGCCAGTAGCTTGCAGAAACAAAACTAACGCATATAAACCTGGCTGCAACTGGCGGCGATCCGCGCCGCGTACTAGAGTCTTGCAAGTAGTTTGCAACAGTGGCGGTCGGTGCTCGCCTCCCCGGCGTTTGTGGTGATCGTGTGCGGGAGGCGGGCGCCGACCCTGAGCACCGCCGGCAGCCCGCAGGCC
>JALYVZ010000418.1 GCA_030852965.1 Actinomycetota bacterium
TACCCGGGCGCGCCGACCCAGGCTGGCGAGGCGTACTCGGGCGGCACCCAGCCGTGGCCGGGTCAGTCCGTCCCGGCGTCCCAGCCCACCGCCAAGCTCCCCGAACCGGGAGGCGCCCAGCGCGGTCGCCGGTCGTGGGTGCTCGCGGCGGTGATCGCGCTGCTCGCCGCGCTGCTCGGTGGCGGTGTCGGCGGAGTGATCGGCTACCAGGTGGCCAGGATCGGGCGGGGCGCCAGCGTGCTGGGTGGCCGGCTGCCGAGCATCGGTTGGTCCTCGACCCCCGAGACGGCGGTGGAGGAGGTCGCCCAGCAGGTGTTGCCCAGCGTGGTGCAGCTGCGGGTGCGCTCGGGTGACCGCTCCGGCGCGGGCTCAGGGATGGTGCTCACCCCGGACGGACTGCTCCTGACCAACAACCACGTGATCGAGAACGCCGCTGGTGGGGCCGGGCAGATCACCGCGCTGTTCCAGGACGGCAAGTCCGCACCGGTCCAGATCATCGGCCGCGACCCCACCTCGGACGTGGCTGTGGTCAAGGCGACGAACGTGACCGGGCTGATCCCGATCGAGCTGGGCAACTCCGATGCCGTAAAGGTCGGCCAGCAGGTGGTGGCGATCGGGTCGCCGCTCGGCCTGGGTGGGACCGTGACCACCGGCATCGTCAGCGCGCTCAACCGCGCGGTCTCGCTTGGCTCGGAGGACCCCCGCGACCCGACTCCGCCGGTGCTCAACGCGATCCAGACCGATGCGGCGATCAACCCGGGGAACTCAGGTGGTCCGCTGGTCGACATCGAGGGCCGGCTGATCGGCATCAACAGCGCCATCGCCACCGTGGGCGGCGGCCCCAATGCCGAGTCCGGCTCGGTCGGGCTGGGCTTCTCCATTCCGATCAACCAGGCCAAACGCATCGCCGAGGAGCTGCAGCGCACCGGGCAGGCCACCAAACCGGTGCTCGGGGTGATGGTGGAAGGGGGCTCGAGACTCGGCCCCATCAATGCCAATGACGTGCTCGGGGCGAAGGTGAAGGATGTGACGCCGAACGGTCCCGCGGCCAAGGCCGGCGTGAAGGCCGGTGACGTGATCACCAGGGTCAACCAACGGGTGATCACCTACGGCGACGAGCTGGTGGCGTCGATCCGGGCGCTCGCGCCGGGTGACGCCGTGATGCTGACCACCGCCGACGGTCGCACGGTGTCCGTGGTGCTCGACGGGCAGCCGGTCCCCGCCACCAAGTAGTCGACCCGGATCTCAAGCCGCCGCGAACGGGCCGGCTCGGCGCCGGCCCCGAGTGGTTGGGCTGCTCACACCGGGTGCAGCTCGGCGAAGGTTCGACGCCGGCGGGGTAGCTGCCGCAGCCTCCGCAAGCCCAGACCGGCGGCTGCGGCGACGTCGGCAATCGCGCCCACCCCGACCATGGCCCAGGGGAACGGCCGCCCGCCCAAGCCGTCGGGTCCGGTGATCCGCGCCGAGCCAGCCCACAGTCCGGGCTCGCCGCTGCACAGCTCCACCAGGACTGAACCTTCCGGGCTGATCAGCCGCCGTACCCGACGCAACAGCGCCACCGGGTCGCCACCGATGCCGAGGTTGCCGTCGGCGAGCAACACGTGGTGCCAGCGCCCTTCGCCGGGCAGCGTGTCGAACACGTCGCGGTGCAGCACCATCGCGCCCCGGCGGGAGCACTGCGCGATCGCACGTGGCGAGCTGTCCACACCCAGCGCCGGCACACCGCGCTCGGTCAACGCCGCGACCAGTCGCCCTGGCCCGCAACCGAGGTCGACGGTCGGACCCTGGCAGCCGTCCAGCAACCACCGGTCCGACCGGCCGGCGTCGGCCCGCCATCGCCGGGTGTCCAGCGGGGTGGACGTCGCGCCGTCCCGCTGCAACCGGCAGCCCAGTCCAGACAACCCGATGTCGAACGGGTCGTCCAGGTTCACCCCCGGCTCCGGCTCAGGTCGCCGGGGATGTCCCCGCCGGGACGGGCGCAGCAGCGTGAACGATCCGGGCAACCCGCCTGGGCTCAGCATGGGCCACCCGTCGGCACGTTGCGGGCCTGTCCCAGCCGGGCGTCTCCCAGCCGGGTACGTACCTCGGCGGCGAACCGGCCGTGCGGCGCGACGGCCGCGACCACCTGCGCGTCGACGGCGGTGTCCACGTCGCGGGCCTCGGGCAGGGCCTCCACGGTCAGACCGGCGGCCCGCAGCACCCGTCGGGTGAGCTCGCCGGTGTCGGGCCGGGACATCGGTACGTCGGCCAGCACGGTCGCCCGCCGAGGGTCGCGCAGCCCCAGCGCCCACCAGCCGCCGTCCACCGCTGGCCCGAGCACCGCGTCGGGAGCCCTGTCGGTCCGGTGCAGTTGGTCTAGCGCGGCGGCCAGCGCGCGCGCGTCCTGCTGCGGGGTGTCCATGCCGATCTGCAGGACCGCCGAACCCGGGGCGCGGCGGGCGGCTTCGGCGTGTGCGGCGGCGATCCGCTGCCCCAGCTCGCCCTCGCACTGGGCGAACAGCTCGGTCGGGGCCAACGCACGAGCCAGCTCATCGGCGTTTTCCGCGTCGGCCAGCGCACCGGTCCAGGCGACCAGCACCCGCGCATCGGCGACCGCGGCGGCGTTGTCCAGGGTGTCCAGCAGCGCGGCCGCCGCGATCCGGGCGGCGTCGGTCGGGGTGGCCGGGGGGCACAACCTGGTCTTGGCCAGCCCGGCGACCGGTGCCTTGGCCAGTACCAACAGCACGTCCGGCGGACGACTCACTATGCGGTTCACCGGCGGCTCACCGGAATGTCACGAGCGCGGCCGACATGTCCCGTACTGCCCGCAGGGTGCCCCGGACCGAGCCGGAGACCTTCGACCGCCCGCCCGTCCGGGGTCGGTAGTCCACGTCGATCTCATGCAGCCGCCAGCCCGCCGAACCGGCCCGCAGCAGCAGCTCCAGCGGATAGCCGAAGGCCCGGTCGGTGACGCCGAGCGCAAGCATCCGGTCCCGGCGCACCGCACGCACCGGAGCGATGTCGTGCACCGGTACACCCCGGCGCCGCAGCAGCGCGGCGATCAGTGCGTTGCCCAGCCGGGCATGCCAGGGCCAGGCGCCGCGCCCGACCGGCACCCGACGTCCCACCGCCATCTCGGCCCGGTCCTCGGC
>JALYVZ010000419.1 GCA_030852965.1 Actinomycetota bacterium
GGGCCGCCGCGCCCAGCATGAGCCCGGCGCCGAGCGCGACCCACACCGTCGCGGGATCGTCTCGCCGTACGACGTCGAGGGAGTAGCGGCCCAGGGTCGCCAGCAGCGGGATCCGCACGATCGCGGTGGCGGCCAGCAGCCCGAGGGCCACGCCGCCGCAGGCCGCGAGCAAGACCGCGGCAACCGTCAACGCCCAGGTGGCCAGGCGCGGGTCGAGACGACGCGACACCGGCCCGGCGCCGAGGGCGGCCAGCGGGATCAGCAGCGGGAGATACACCGCGAACCGCACGCTCAGCCCTCCGTCGACGCGGTGTGGGGTTCGACGGCTGGCTGGTCGGGTTCCTCGGTGAGGTGGTCGTCGAGCAGCCGCCGCAGCAGCGTTTCGTCCCGCCCGGACAGCCCGGCCACGAATCGTGACAACACCGCTTCCCGGTCGGGTTCGGCGTCCAGGGTTTGGCGCATCCGCCGGGCCGCGAGCCCGGACTCGGTGGTCACCGGGGAGTAACGGTGCGCCCGCCCGGACCGGACCCGGTGCAGCAGGCCCTTGCTGTGCAGCCGCCCCAGCGTGGTGACCACCGTGGTATAGGCGAGGTCCTCACCCAACCGCTGGCGCACCTCACCGGCCGACAACGCGGCGTCGGCCGAACGCAACACCGCCCACACCTCGGCCTCCAACGCCCCCGGCGCACGACGGGCACCATGCCCGTGCGCGGGTGTCGTCGGCTCAGCGATCCCCACCCGGTCACCTCCGGTCGTCTACAACCGTGTAGAACATAGCCCATCTGCTTCTAACCCCGAATAGAAGCAAGTGTGGCATTACACACCGATGGAGGACACCGCGTGGGCATGCGTGCAGGGACCAGCTTCGGTCAGGCCGGTGGCGGTGTGGCCGCGTGGGCGGAGAACCTGAGCAAGATCTACGGCACCGGGCAAACCCGGGTGCGGGCGCTGAACTGGGTGGATGTCGCCTTCGCTCAGGGGGAGTTCACCGCGATCATGGGGCCGTCCGGGTCGGGGAAATCGACGCTGATGCACTGTATAGCTGGGTTGGACACGCCCAGCGGTGGCGCGGTGTGGGTCGGTGGGAGCGAGCTGACCGGGTTGGGGGATCGGGCGTTGACCGAGCTGCGCCGCGACCGGATCGGGTTCATCTTCCAGTCCTTCAACCTGGTGCCCACCTTGAGTGCGGCGGAGAACATCACGTTGCCGATGGAGATCGCCGGGCGTAGCCCGGACCCGACCTGGCTGGACCAGGTCATCGACACCGTCGGTCTGCGCGACCGGTTGACCCATCGACCCGCGCAGCTCTCGGGTGGTCAGCAGCAGCGGGTGGCGTGCGCGCGGGCTTTGGCCGGACGCCCGGAGCTGATCTTCGCCGACGAGCCCACCGGCAACCTCGACTCCCGCGCCGCCGTCGATGTCCTCGGGTTTCTGCGGCGCACGGTCGACGAGCTGGGACAGACCATCGTGATGGTCACCCATGACCCGGCCGCGGCCGCGCATGCCGACCGGGTGCTGTTCCTGAGCGACGGGCGGATCGTGCGGGAGTTACGGGCCCCGACCGCGGACGGTGTGTTGGAGATGATGAAAACCCTCGACCATCGCGGCACAGCTACCCCACGAAACGCTCCGGCGCCGACCGACACGTCCGGCGTCCTCGACCGCTCCTACGGCGTTGGCGCACCCACACACCACGGCACCCCCGCCGACGACGCTGGGGGGCAGCGCGCGTCGCAGCGGCCGTTGCCCGTGGACGGACCCGACATCGACGGTCGGGGAGCACAGGTCAGCGCGCCCGCTGAGGGTGTGCGCCTGGCACGAGCGTGGCGGCGTGCGCTGGAGCACCGCGACGAGCTCGACGCAATCCTGCTCGAGCTGGCGGCATCACGCGACCATGCCCCCCAGTCGCCGACTGGCCGACGCGACAGCCCGCACCCCATGACAGATACTCCGTCCGCGCGCCGCGACGCGAGCCCTGGCATGGAGTTGGCCGCGGAACGAACCCGCCGCGTGGCCGCCGAGGCCGCCAGCCGCGAGGCCATCGAGCAGGCCGATCAACTACGAACCGAACTCGCCGGGGCGCGGGCGGCGGCGGCGGCCGCGCTGGAACTTGCCGTGGCCCGCGCCGAACAGCAGCTCAGCCAGACCCACGGCGCGCTCGAGCGGTGGCAGGCGGAGATCGACGCTGCCCGGCGAGACCAGGAACTGTCCCAGACCAGCGGCCGGGGCTGATCCGATGACCCTGCCGCAGACGGTGTTGCGGGTAAGCCTGCGGAACGTGCTTGCTCATCGAGCCCGGATGGCGCTGTCCGTGCTGGCGGTGGCGCTGGGCGTGGGCTTCGTGTCCGGGACCCTGGTCCTGTCCGACACCATCAACGCCTCGTTCACGGGGCTGTTCACCTCCACCGCCGCCGACGTGACCACTACCCCCGTGCGGTGTTCCCGGTGGAGATCGAGGACCAGGCGATCTCTGGGGTCATCGCCACCCTGCCCGCCGCCGCGGTCGCCCAGGTCGCGGCCATCCCCGGTGTGGCGGCCGCTCACGGGGAGGTGATGGCGCAGAACCTGACCGTCGTCGACCGCACCAACACCGCGATCGGGCCGACCAGCGGCGCTCCGACTCTGGGCTATAACTGGTATCCCCGCGCCCATCCGATCGCGGAGCTGGTCGCCGGGCACGCCCCGACCGGGCCGGCCCAGGTCGTGCTCGACCAACCCAGCGCCGCTGCTCGTAGCGTCGCCCTCGGCGACCCGGTCCGAATCGTGACCCCGTCAGGGACCCTCGACGCCCAGGTCGTCGGCCTGGCCCGCTCCAGCACCCCCAACCCTGGTGTCGGTCTGGTGTTGCTCGACACCCCGACCGCGCAAACCAGCCTGCTCGGCCAGCCCGGCACCGTCACCGCCGTCACCGCCGACGTGGCCCCCGGTGACACCGACACCGCGGTGGCCGCCCGCATCCGCGCCGCGCTCGGGGCGGGGGTGAGTGTGCAAACCAAACATGGGCTGGCCCGGTCGGCGTCGAACAGCTGCTCCAACATGCGCCCGACCCGGTCGTCGTTGAGCACCTCGACCTGGCTCGGGCTCAAACCGAGCAGGCCGGGCGCGTAGGGCGCGGCCCACTCCCCGAG
>JALYVZ010000127.1 GCA_030852965.1 Actinomycetota bacterium
ACCGGGCGTGCGCCGGGACTGCTTATCAGAAGGCGTGGACACGTGCACAGGATCTCCGGTCCTGCCCTCAAGATCAGGGACCCCGCACTCACACGGGGTGTCTCACATCAGTCTGACCGAGAGGGCAGCGCGGGCGAGCGGTATGTCGAGCTGGCGGATATCCAGAGTGTCTGGCGTCGATCGCCGACGACGTTCGGTTCCCCGCCGGCTTGACTGCGTCTGAGCGGTAGGTCTGAGCGGTGGTATGCCCACACGGAGGCCAAGCTCATTGTGGCGGTGGGAGTGACCGACACGCTCGGTGCCCGGTCCGGCTGACCGGGCTCACCGGCGGGGTGTTTCAGAACGTGCTGCTGCTCGTACAGACCCGGCAGCGGCTCCAGAACGTCGGCTTCGAGGCTCACACCGCGTCGTCCCGCCCAACGATGGCGGCTGGCACTGGGCCAGGCCGCCGGCTCGGTACTGCGCGGAATTGATGAGGAGGGCTGAGCCATGTGGCTGGGAGTTCCGGGCAAGATCGTCGATGTCTGGGACGAGCCGAGCGGTGCCAGGATGGCCCACGGCGTGCACGCGGGCTTCGCGCTGACGGCCACCGCCTTGGTCACGATCTCGACAGTGTCCGACTACGGCATCTTCGGCGAAGAGCAGGTGGTTCCCTCGTGACCCCAGCCGTCGACCCAGCCGTCGGGCTTGGCGAGGACCTGGCCGCCGACCTGGCGGCGGCGTCGCTGGTGCTGGCCCGGCTACGACGGCGGCGAGTTCGCCGCGAGCCCGGACGTCGACGTCTGTTTCGTCGTAGCATCGCAGAGCGTGCACCGCATCCAGGAAGCGCAGGCCCTGCTGGCTACCAACTGTGGGCCCAAGTCCACGAACATATGGGAGAAGCGTGACCACTGGTCATCGAGGCGACGGCCGCGTCGGTCACGGCCAGGTCACGGCCCGTCGATGTTCGACCCAGGGCTGCTCGACGTCCGGGGCTCCTGCTGAGGGTTTGGTTGCTCCGACGATCTCTTGTCGTCTCATTTCCGTCTCGGTTCGGCTCCTGTTGCCTATCAATCGCAACAGCGTCGACCAGTTGACGTGCGCAAATGATCACAGGGGACATCCAGGTCCGCCCGGCCGGTGGTCAGGCGACGAACGGCCAAGACCCTGTAGGGCACTACTGAACAGGCAAGACGACTTCTCCCATGATCGAGTAAGGCCCGCTTCTCTGATCTCCGCTTCGATTCGCCGGAGCCGGCGGGATGCCTTGCGTCAGCACGCTGCGTAACCCGCTGGCGCCGCGATGTCGTCAACTCATCCTTACAGCACCTGATTCGATGGCCGAGCGCTGCCAGTTTCCCCCGATCGAGTGTTTCTGGGACGTAACTTGTCCAACAGGGTGAGGAGCCCGTGATCGCGATCACCATCGCTCGTTGACCCCTAGCGACGGAGTCTTTCCAAGTACCTCGGCGAGACTTGAGCTGGCTGTGCCGACGTGGCTGACCCCACCGGGCAGGGCACCTGCTCGAGGGACAGAACGGCCTGTCGTTCGACCACGACGATGCGATCACAACTACATGCATGACGGCGGCGCCCAGACTCGCTCGCGCCACCGAGCCAATTTCACGTACTACGTATCCCCGGAGAGGGTTGATTTAGTTGGTTGACACGAGTAGGGGCCGGTCCGGCTCCGGCGGGGGTCTCTTCAACCTGGTGAGCACCGTGGTTCTGGTTCTCGCGGTTGTGGTGGTTGCGATCGCCGCCGTCCTGCTGGGTCGAACTCTGGTTGTGGCGCACAGCATCAGTGACAAGGCGGCCATCATCGCCACCACCGGTCGGGGCATCAACACCTCCACCGACTCGGTGATCCAGCTGGAGCGGACGAACCAGACCGCGGCATCCATCCTGCAGACCGCGAAGCCACTGGAGGGTACCCTCACCACGATCGTGAACACGGCGGGTGAGATCAACGGGCTGGCCGGCACGATCAACGGGTCGGCCGGTTCCATCAATGGTGTGGCCACCGGGATCAACAAGTCTGCCGGCGCGATCAACACCAGCGCGATCACCATCGGCAAGAACGCCGGCGGCATCCTGAACAGCGCCAACTCCATCAACGGCGTGGCCAAGGACATCAACCGCACGGCCGCCGACATCCTTGACGTCGCCAAGCTCGTGAACCGGGACGCCAAGGACATCAACGACGCGCTCGACAAGACGATCGACATCGCAAAGGACATCAAGTCTGACAGCGGTGACATCAGGACCCAGGGCGCGCGCATTCTCGTGACGTCGTCCTGCATCGCCAAGAAGGTGGAGTTCTTGATTCCTGTGACGTCAACCCCACCGACCAACGATTGCCGCTGAGGGGCGCAGAGATGGCTATACATGCACAGGGCGGCTCCGGCACGCTCACCCGTTGGTTGTGGATCTGGATCACGGTTGGGATCCTCGTCGTCGTCATCGTGATCGGGTTCCTGCTCGGCATCGTCCGAGCCCTCGGATCGATCGACACCGGCCTGATCGAGGCGTCGACCTCAGTGACGGCGATCGGGAAAGACGCCGATCCGCTGCCCTCGTCGATCCAGTCGATCAACACATCCCTGGCTAGTACCGACACCTCGCTGAAGGCGGTCCCCGGCCAGGCCGGCCAGATCGCTGATGGGCTTGGCAAGATCAGGGACTCGCTCAAGCTGGTCGACGCATCGCTGAAGGACACGGCCGGATCGCTGACCACCACCGGCGGGTCGCTGAACACGACCTCCACGGTGCTGGTGGGCGTCGCCGGGGCGACCGGCAACATCGACAGGTCCTTGGCGGACACCACGAACGTCTTGGTGAGCATCCGCGACAGGGCCCGCAACATCAATGACACCCTCGAGAAGGCACAGCGCAAGGACAGCTTGGGCACTGCGGAGATCCCGATCCGAGTCCGCAGGGCCAATGATGTCCTCCGGCCGATCCAGGACGACACCCACGCCGTGGTCGGTCAGCTGAAGGACGTCGAGCAGAACCTGCTCTCGGCCTGCCGTTCCGCCCTGCTGACAGTCATTGCACCTCTCACCCCGTGTGGGAGTTGATTGGCGATGGCATGGTTGAGAAGTGCTGCACTTCCCGTCATCGCCCTCGTGCTGGTGGTGGCCTGGGCACTGTTCGCGGTGGTTGCGCTCACCGGCACCTTGGTCTCCGCACAGGGGATTGAGACAAGTGTCGCCGAGATCAACAATGTGTACCCGAAGGTGGACAAGAACCTCAAGTCGGTTGCGCTGGCAGCCGAGACCGCTCGGATCGCCGGCGAGATCGACAAGGCCACCAAACCGGTCGGGCCGGCGTTCACCAAGATCGTCGAGGACGTCAACAGCATCCAGGCCAGCGCCGAGGGGGTTCTGCAAAAAGGCGGCGACATCAATGCCAATGCCAAGGCCATCGGCGCCTCGGTCACGACGATCAACGCCACGGTGATCCCGCTCGGGCCGCTGTTCGCCACGGTCAATAGCGACGTCTCTGGCATCAGGGACTCCGCACACGGGATCGACAACACGTTCAACGTCCAGGAGGACGTGGCCCGCTCCATCGACGACCGGGTCCGGGGCATCAACGTACGCGCTGACGACGTTCGCGACCAGGCCAAGGTGATCGAGGACAACCTCGACGTGGTCAGGCACAAGGAGGTGCCAGGGATCCTGCAAAACGCGAAATCCATCGCCGGCGCCGAGCTGCTCAATCTCCCTGGTGTCACTACCGTCGCGGACCTCGTCCGCTTCCTCGGGCTACGGGGTGTGCATCTCCCGCAGCTGCCATTGCTGCCGGTCATCGTGCCCGGGTTGCCGCCTGTGCAGACCCTTACCTCGGGCCATGCACCGCTGGTTGGCGACAAGGGTAACGGCGTCCTGCCGAGCCTGTCGGAACGCGACCGCAACCACAAGTCGGGTGGCAGCCCGTTGGGTGGACTGTTCGGAGGTTAGCGGGTACTCCGGCTGTGGGACCCACAGCCGTTGGGACCCACAGCCGTTGGGACCCACAGCCGTTGGGACCCACAGCCGTTGGGACCCACAGCCGTTGGGACCCACAGCCGTTGGGACCCACAGCCGGAGGGTTCCCAACAGTCGGAGGGTTCAAGCAGTCAGAGGATTCAAGCAGTAGATGTGCGGCGGTCATTCTCTGACCGCCGCACATCTTTACGCTAGATGAGTCGGAGGCTCATGGTGATCTGGTCGAATATGTTGGCCGCGCCGCGGAACTGGTCTGAAGGAATTGCCTGGAAGACCAGCGAGATGACCTCCTTGCCCTTGAACACGAAGAAATGCGAGTGCGCGCCGACCTGTCCGGTGGTGGGGTCAGTGAATGTGTAGAGGTAGTAGTAGCCGGGCAGCCCAGCCAGCGTCACCTGCTGCTGCTGGAGCATGGTCAGTGACTTGTCCGCCAGCACGATCCGGTCGGTGAGCTGCTTGGCGAACGGAAGCTCCGCGGGCCCCACCGGTGTCTGCAGCTCCAGGACACGCACCAGGAACGAGTACTCGGTGCCCTTCAGAGCGACCAGCACGACCTGCGGATCCGCAGACTGCACCCGGGCCCAGTCCTGTGGGTAGTTCAGTGCGAAACCGACCCTCGGTTCGCGGAACTCCACGAATCCGGGGGGTGGAGCCGGCTCCGTGGAGGGTGCCGCCGCAGTCGGTCCGGGCTTGTCTGGGCTGATCACGTGTTTCCCGATCTGCATACTGAGTATCACCAGGGAAATCGCCACCAGGACCCCAGCAATGACAAGGAGTGCCCGCCGCTTACCCAGAGTGCTCAGCAGATTCCGAACCCGCGTTTGTATCGAGGTTTTCATGCCTGTTCAACGAGGTCGGGCGGTACCACGGTACGCGGGCGCCGCTATCGGTGCACTTCGTGATTGAGCACTACCCGGGTCAGTGACTGCCGGTCCGTCCCAATCAAGAGTAGTATCACGCACCACTAATCTACTTGGGGTACGATCAAGATTCCCCCCAACGGTAGCCGGAGGCTCAGGTTGAGCCCCGCGTCTCCAGACAGGAAGGCACGTTCATGGCTCCCAGCCAAGATGTAGGTCCAGCCCGGTCGGTGTGGGGCATCCAGTCCGCCATCGGCTCCGACTCGTTGGGGAAGAAGTTCGCCCTCCTCGCGGGCTCCGTGTACGTCGGGATCGGGGTCATCGGGTTCTTCTTCACCGGGTTCTCGAACTTCACCGAGTCGACCGGCACCGAACTGTTCGGGATCTTCCACCTGACCCCGTTCCACAACATCATCCACCTCGGCGTCGGGGCGCTGTGGCTGATCGCCGCTCTCACGCTGTCCCCGAGGGCGACCTCCGGGGTCAACATCGGGATCGCGGGTGTGTACGTGGTCGCCGCCGTCGTCGGCTACCTTGGTGCGCTGGAGTTCCTGGGCATCAGGCCCGGGTTCGGGGATGCGGACTTCTACCTGCACCTGTTGACCGGCGTGGTGACCCTGCTGGTCGGCCTCATCCCCACGCGGGACTAGAGGGCCGGCGCCAGCTTGCCGGTGGCGGCCAGAGGGCCGCCAGTTTGCCGGTGGCGGCCGGAGCGGCGGTTCGGGCCGGGGGGTCCGGCCGCGCTAGTGTGTCCGGACCCCCCGGCTCCGGCTTGCCAGTTCGTCCTCGATCTCGAAGTCGCACCAGAACGGTCCATCCAAGCCGTGCCCCGGCCCCTGCCGGACGCTTCAGCGCGTGTGAGGACGGCTACCGTGGGGTGCTGTGCGGGTCGGCAGGCGTCGTCGTCGGGTCATCGCGGCGGCCGTCGCCCTGGTGCTGGCCGGGGTGGCGTGGTTGTACCTGGCCGCCCCGATCGGGCGGACCGCACCAGGTTGCGCGGTGACACTGGCCGGCGCGCACGAAGTCACCGCGTTTGCCATGTCGGTCGAGCAGGCCGACAACGCCGCCACCATCGCCGGCGTCGGCCGCCGGCTCGGCATGCCCGACCATGCTGTGAGCGTGGCGATCACGACCGCGCTGCAGGAGTCGAACCTTCGTAACCTGACCTACGGCGACCGCGACTCGCTCGGGCTCTTCCAGCAGCGGCCCAGCCAGGGGTGGGGCCGCTCGGAGCAGCTCACCGACACCGTGTATGCCAGCACCGCATTCTACCAGCGGCTGCGTCAGCAGCGGAACTGGCAGCGCCTCGAAGTCACCGACGCGGCCCAGCTGGTGCAGCGCTCCGCCGTGCCGCAGGCCTACGCCCAATGGGAGCCGCAGGCCAGGGCCATCGCGGCGGCGCTCACCGGGGAGGTCGAGGCCACCCTGAGCTGCCACGACATCGTCGTCGGGGCACCGGCGGCGAACGTCTCGGCGTTGGCCGCCCTGGAGCTGGGGGCAGCAGCGCTCAGCGGTTCACAGCCGCCGGAGCGGGGGCGGGCCCTGGCCAACTGGCTGGTGGCGCACGCCGCCCGGCTGGCGATTGATCGGGTCGGCTACGACGGACGGACCTGGACGGCCGAGTCCGGCGAATGGAAGCCCACCGGGACTCCGGACGGTCGGCTGACCTTGCATGTCGCGCCGCCGCCAGCATGAGTCTCGCCGCCCGGAGTCGCCGGCAGATTGGCCTCGTCAATGACCTGAGCGCCCTCGCTGGTGAGCAGCGGCAGGAAGTCACCGCTGGCGGAACTGGTGCACAGTGGTCAGCAGCGGGTCGGACTGGGCGGCGCCGAGCGCGGACGTCACGGTGTGCTCCCAGCCGGTGCGGCGTCGAGCAACTCGTCGCGCGGCTGCCGGCAGACCCGGTCGGTGAAGACGGCTGTCATGCTGTCCACCTCCCACATCTTCTGTCAGTCTCCGTGTAGGTCAGAGACGGCCAAAGACGGAGAAGACCAAGACGGAGACGACCGGAAGATGGAGCACACGGCGATGACCACCAGTGGCACGATCGAGGGCGGCGGCACCGGCCTCACCCAGCACACCAGCGGCAACCCCGACCGACCGTACGATGAGGTCAACCTGTCCACCAGGGCGTTCTGGTCTCACACGATGGACGCGCGGGAGCGCAGTTTTGCGGTGCTGCGTCGGGAGCGGCCGATCACCTGGCAGCGGCCCTTCGAGGACCAGCTGCTGGAGGTCGCGGACGACTATGGCTACTGGGCGATCACCACGCACCGCCACCTCGTGGAGGTCACCCGACGTCCGGACGACTTTCTGTCCGGGCCGGGCATCCTGATGGAGAACGTGCCCGCCGAGCTACTGGAGGCGTCGCAGTCGATCATTGCGATGGACCCGCCCCGGCACACCGCGCTGCGGCGGCTGATGGCCGCCGCGTTCACCCCGAAGCAGATGCGCCGGATCGAGGACCGGATCAAGGCCAACGCCACCAGGGTCGTGGACAACCTCATAGCGAAAGCCCAGGCGTCGCCCGACGGTTGGGTCGACTTCGTCGGGGAATGCGGCGCGCAGCTGCCGATGCACAACTTCAACGACATGATGGGTGTGCCCGAGGGTGCGCGGCAGCGGGCCGCCCACGAGACCATGGTGGCGACCTCCTGGAACGACCCCGAGATCGCCGGAGAGACCCGCGAAGAGGTGCTGGCCTCGATGTTCAACGCGATGGTCTACATGCACGGGCTGGGCAAACAGACGGTGGCCGATCGCCGGGAGAATCCGACCGACGACCTGTTCACCTCGCTGGCCAGGGCCGAGGTCGACGGCGAGAAGCTGACCGACCACGAGGTCGGGGCGTTCTTCGTGTTGCTCACCGTCGCTGGCAACGACACCACCCGCCAGTCCCTGGCCCACGGGCTGCGGGCGCTGACCACGCACCCCGAGCAGCGGGCCTGGCTTGCCGAGGACCTTGAGGGCCGCATGCAGACGGCGGTGGAGGAGATCGTGCGCTGGGCCACCCCGATCATGACGTTCCGGCGCACGGCGTCGCGGGACTGCGCGCTGGACGGCGTCGAGATCACCAAGGGGGACAAGCTGGTGCTGTTCTACTCCTCAGCCAACCGCGACGCCGACGCCATCGAGCGCCCTGATGAGCTGGACCTCTCCCGGCACCCGAACCCGCATGTGGGCTTCGGCGGTGGCGGCATCCACCACTGCCTGGGCAACCAGCTGGCCCGGTTGCAGATCCGGGCGTTGTTCGTCGAGCTGCTCACCCGTTGCCCGGACATCGTGGCCGGCGAGCCTGAGCTGTCTCCCGGCAACTTCTTCCACGTGGTCAAGCGCATGCCGTGTGCGCCCATGTGCCGGTTGAGCACTGTTGCCGGTTGAGCACTGTTGCCGGTTGAGCACTGTTGTCGGTTGAGCACTGTGTCGGTTGAGCACTGTGCCGAGGTGAGCGCTGTGCCGACCGGCGCCACGCTGGCGGAGTAGGTGCGCGTCCCAGTCATCGCCGCGGCTGTGCGGGCGCAGGCAGCTCCTCGCGGGCACCGCCTGGCAGCTGAGCGCGACCGTCGTACTGTCCTTGACAGGAGAGGTGGCGGTGTGCCGCCGGCCGCGACACCGGTACCCCGACGCCGATCGGACGTTTGCCGCAGGCCGCACGAAACATGCTCCGGGCGCCAGAGGGTCCCGAAATCTCCATGCTGGGGCGGGGCGGTCTCAGGGCCAGATTCTGTCGCACGACCCTGCGCATTGCGGTTCCACGATGTAGTGACTATCCACGGGCCCTGGCTGCAGGTATTCTCGTGCCGATCAGCAGCGAATCTTCTATTGCACGTACTTTCTTACAGCGCCGGAGGCAACGATGACTCTACTAGCGGAAGACTTCTCACATCCGGATGTCGGTGGCTGGTGGGCTGGACTGATTATTGGCTTCGTGCTCGTTGTCGTCGTTGTGGTGGTGGTTGGCCTCCTGCTGTACCTGGCGGCCCGCATCAGCTCACAAGCGACCGAGTCGGTGCGGCTGCTCGAGGAGACGCGGGGGGCCACCAAGCCACTGGAAGAGCTCAACCGCACGAACAAGACCCTGCAGAGCATCCTGCGGGGTGCCGTGACCGCACGACAGGCATTGGGGGGATAGGCATGCCCATGGCACTCGCCGCCGAAGAGAACACGTTCTGGTACGTCTCACTGACCATCGGAGCGGTGGTGATCGTTGTTGTCATCGCGTTGCTCGGCCTGCTGCTGCACCTGGTTGGTTCGATAAGGACCGGTGTGCAGCGGTTGCTGGGTGTTGCCGTCGGTGTCGCCGGCAACACCGCCAACATCAAGGTTGCGCTGGACGTGGTGGCCACGCTGGACGAGGTCATTGATGAGGCAGGTCGCCATGCTCGACTATTGGGGGTGGGGCAGTGAGCTTCGGGGTGTTGATGTTTCTGACCGTTGTCGAGATCGTGCTCCTGGTGGTCGTGCTCGCGCTGTACCTGATCGTGATCACCCGGCGGCTGCAGGCCGTCGCCGACCTCCTCGGACAGGTGTCGGGGGGCCTGAGTTCGGTGCAGGGTGACGTGTGTCTGATCGGAGCCGGTGCGGCGATCCTGAACCGGAAGCTGGAGACGATCGAGCAGGCCCTGCCCGCCATCGCGGTGAAGGCCGAATCCCTCTCATAGTAGGACTGAGATGTCCGCCGGCTCGTGCTAGGCAAGGAGATGACGATGACACTGTGGTGGATCGGTAACGCGATCTTCGTTCTGGTAGTTATCCCGGTTGTGGTGGTGCTGCTGCAACGACTGGTAGGACCCGTCCAAGCCATCGGCAAGCGTGCCGATGTCATCTACGATCAAGCCGGGGGAATCGACCAAGCACTGGACGCCGTCCCGGGGTTGCTGGTAACCCGAGACCTGGTCAAGCGGGTCGGGGGCCTCCTGGCCCGCTATGCCAACGCAGTCGACCGACTTCTGTGAGGAGCGAATCACCATGACGTTCGCAGCTGTGGTCACCATCGTCGGTTCACTGCTGACCGCGCTGGTGCTGGTCGGTTACCTGGTGTACGTGGCAAGCGTCCTGCGCCGGGTGTCCGGCCGGCTCACCGCTGTCACCGCCGGCATCGGATCGATCACCAAGAAGGCCGGGGTGGCCGGGCCGGTACTGAAGGAGATCAACAAGGATCTCGCCGGCGTGGAAGCCGCGCTGACGGCCGTGCTCACCAAGAAGCGCGCGCCGAAGGCGCCACCACCCCCACCACCCCCACCCCCACCACCACCCCGATCCGCACCCCGATACGGACAGTCAGCGAAGTGGGTGGTTGCTCCTGCGAAGCCGAAGCCGTAGGTCTGGGCACACTTTCCAGGCTCGGGGTGGCGCGCGCGCGGTATCTGGTGTGGGGCTGGGCAGCGGGTTTGACGGCGGGGCCGTCGCTGGCGGGGGCATGACGTGCCC
>JALYVZ010000420.1 GCA_030852965.1 Actinomycetota bacterium
CCATATGCCACCCCCCCGCTAACATGATCAAGGCGACACGCCGAGAGCCCCACCTTCCCTCATGTGCGAAATGCGGGGCTAGCACGTCGACGTGCCCAGGTGGGATGTACGCGCCCGCGAAGCTGGGGAATCCGCTCCTTCGGGTGGGCTACCCGCTGTGGTGGCGTGTCGCGCCTCGGGTAACCTCCGCTCATGGGATCGGAGCGGATCACGGTCACCCTGCCACCCGAGCTTGTCGCGCATGCGCGCACCGCGGTGCGCAGCGGTGCCGCGGCGAGCCTGTCCGCCTTCGTCGCCGACGCCCTTCGCGGTCAGCTGGGACGGAACCAGGCGCTCGACGAGCTGGAGCGCGTCCTTGGAGGGCGACCGCCGCAGGAGACACTGGACGCGGTACGTCGCGACTTGGGTCTCTCGCCGGCGGGCCAGCAAGTCGCGTGATCGGCGGGCGCGTCCTCGACGCCTCCGCCGTCATGGCCTTCGCCTCACAGCAATCGGTGTACGCGGCCGCCCTGGTGTGGACGGTCGTCGAGGAACACATGGTCCTGGTGCTGCCCTCGGCGGCGGTTGCGGCCGCGTGGTCCCAGCTGGAGGACAAGTACCACCCCGTGCTGGAGGTGTTGCTCCGGCTGCCCAACACGGTGATCGACGACCTGGACGCAGACCGCGCCCGCGCCGTCGGCCAGCTGGCTCCGCACGACCTGGAGGCCGCGCACGCGGTGGCCTGTGCACAGCGGCGGGGATGGCCGCTGGTGACCACCAATGCCGCCCGGTACCGCGAGTTCAACGTCGAGGTTCCGGCGGAGGAACTGCCGTAGTCGCTGTCATGTCGATCCCTCGATGAGCGCTGGTGTGAGCAACCGGACCCCCTGGTTACCTACCCCGGGCGGATTGCGCTCGGTGTCCCCTTTCGTCGACTTCGACCGGGCATCCTGGGCCCGGCTGGGTGAGTCGATCGTGCTCCCGTTGACCGCTCACGAGCTGGACCAGATCCGCAGCCTCGGCGACGAGGTCGACCTGGCCGAGGTGCGCGAGGTGTACTTGCCGCTGTCGCGGCTGCTCAACCTGCACGTGCAGGAAGGCGGCAGGCTCTACCGCGCCTATCGGACGTTCCTGGGCGGGCAGCCGGCCAGGACCCCGTTCGTGATCGGCATCGCCGGGTCGGTGTCGGTCGGCAAGTCCACCACCGCCCGGCTGCTGCGCACCCTGCTGGCTCGCTGGCCGCACCACCCCAAGGTCGAACTGATTACGACCGACGGCTTCCTCTATCCGAACGCGGTGTTGGAGGCGCGGGGGTTGATGGCTCGCAAGGGTTTTCCGGAGTCGTACGACCGGCGTGCGCTGCTGCGGCTCGTCAGCGAGGTCAAGGCCGGCAAGGACGAGGTGCGCGCCCCGGTGTACTCGCACCTGACCTACGACATCGTGCCGGACCAGTCACTGGTGGTGCGCCGGCCGGACATCCTGCTGCTGGAGGGGCTGAACGTGCTGCAGCCCGCCCAGCCGGCCCGGTCCGGAGCGGCGAGCCTGGCGGTCAGCGACTTCATCGACTTCTCGGTCTACGTCGACGCGGCCACCGACGATGTCCGTCGCTGGTACATCGAGCGGTTCCTGCGGCTGCGCGAGACCGCGTTCCGCGACCCGGCATCGTATTTCCACCGCTACGCCGAACTCGACGGCCCGGCCGCGACCCGCCGCGCCGAACAGCTGTGGGACGAGATCAACGGGCCGAACCTGGAGCGGAACATCGCGCCGACCCGGGGCCGGGCCACCCTGGTACTGGGCAAGGGCGGGGATCACTCGGTCACCCGGATACGCCTGCGCAAGCTCTGACCGCGCCGGAGACCTAACGGCTTTCTCCCGCGTCACCCGGCCACACCCCGTGAAACGGCAAGTCATCTCGGCTTCACCCACAGTGGCCGGGGCCCGATGTGACTGCCCCGCGCGAAGCACGACAGTGCCTCGCGCGGCGCTTGCAGACACATCTGGAACGCGCCATCCACGCCGATCACCTCTGCGTGGTCGGTGAATGCAATTCCCCCGCGGCGATCCGGGCGTCCACCCGGTTGCCGTACTCCTGCTCGACCGCGAACAGCCGGGGAGCGAGGTCGGCGACCATGCCGTCCGCTCGTTGAACTTGACGACCGGTGGTCGGGGTCGTTGTGGCCCCGATGAGCCTGCCGCCGAACATCAGCCAGTCCGCGGCAGCTGTTCGGCGTCGGAGGTCGGCACCCAGGTTGCCCCGCCTCTTGCCGTGCTCGGCGGGTGTGGCACGATTATCGCGTGATCGATCAGACCAGCCGCCCGCTCGTGGGTCGCTGTTGTCCGGGGTGTTGTCGCAGCCGTCGCTGCATCTGACCCCCGGAGTTTCGGCCGTCCCCGGCCCTGAGCGTCTGAGATCACTTTCATGCACCGCATCACCGACCTTTGTGGCCACGTCGTCCTGGCCCTGCACGCGCACCCCGACGACGAAGCCATCTTCACCGGGATCACCCTGCGCCGGCTGGCCGACGCCGGTGCCCGGATCGTGCTGGTCCTGGCCACGGCGGGTGAGCTGGGTACCTCCCGGCTGCCGCTGGCGGCGGGGGAGAGCGTTGCCCGTCGACGGATCGCCGAGCTCGAGCGGTCCGCCGAGCTGCTCGGCGTGTCGCGGCTGGTGCTGCTGGGTCGGCGGGACTCCGGCCTACCCGGTTGGCCGAGTGGGTCGCACCCCAGGGCGTTGGCCGGCTCCGATCTGGTCGAGCTGGGCCGTCGGGTCGCCGAGATCGCGCAGGCGGAGTCGGCCGAGACGCTGATCTACGACGACGAGGGCGGGGTGTACGGCCACCCCGATCACCGGACCACCCATCGGATCGGCGCCGTGGCTGCCGGCTTGACCGGCGCCGCCGCCTACCGGGTCACCGTCGACCAGGAGCGCGCCGGGCAGCTGGTGCGGAGCGCGGCGGCCGCCGCGAAGGTGAGCTTCGGCCGGCCGGTCGAGGACATCGCTCTGGCGGTCACCGGTGGGCCGGAGCACCTGGCCCGCAAGTACGCCGCGATCACCGCACACGCCAGCCAGATCGACCCCGACGCCGTCCCGGTCAACGGGTTCGCCGCCGGTTACGGCACCGAGTGGTACCG
>JALYVZ010000128.1 GCA_030852965.1 Actinomycetota bacterium
GGCCGGTACCGACCGCAGTGCCGCCGATGGGCAGCTCGGCGAGTCGGGGCAGGCAGCCGGTCAGCCGGGCGGCCCCGTGCTCGACCTGGGTGGCCCAGCCGCCGGCCTCCTGCCCGAGGGTGACCGGTACCGCGTCCATCAGGTGCGTCCGGCCGGCCTTGACCACGTCGACCCAGTCCTCGGCGCGGCCCCGCAGCACCCCGGCCAGGTGCTCGCACGCGGGGATGACCTCGTGGGTCACCGCCTCGGTGGCGGCCAGGTGGATGGTGGTGGGGAACACGTCGTTGGACGACTGCGAGGCGTTCACCTGGTCGTTCGGGTGCACCTGGGCGTCCAGACCGCGGCTGGCCAGGGTGGCGATCACCTCGTTGGCGTTCATGTTCGACGAGGTGCCCGAGCCGGTCTGGAACACGTCCACCGGGAAGTGTCCGTCGTGTTGCCCGGCCGCCACTTCGTCGGCCGCCGCCGCGATGGCCGAGGCAACGTCGGCCGGCAGTACGCCCAGGCGTCCGTTCACCCGCGCACACGCCGCCTTGACCAGACCCAATGCCCGGATCTGGGCTCGTTCCAGACCACGCCCGGAGATCGGGAAGTTGGTGTGTGCCCGTTGGGTCTGGGCCTGCCAGAGTGCCTCGGCGGGAACCTGGACCTTGCCCATCGTGTCGTGCTCGACTCGGAACTCGTGCATGAGCTCCAGTGTGGCCGCCCCGGCGGCGCGCGGCTCGTACAGACCCGCGAGGGTTACCTCACCACCTGGACTCCGTCGCCCACACTCAGATGGCTGAAGAACCGGGACGCGGCCGCGTTGGCCAGGTGGATGCAGCCACTGGACTGCGCGCGCAGGCTGCCGGTGTGGAAGGCGATCCCGCCCGGCTCGAAGAACACCGAGTACGGCATCGGTGCGTCGTCGAACTCCTTGCTCTTGTGGTTCCGGTCCTTCCAGAGCACGGTCCACATCCCGGTCGAGGTGGCGGCGCCCTTCTTCCCGCTGGTGATCGGGATCGGGCCGAGGATGACCGTGCCGGAGCTGTCGAGCAGCCAGGCCTGCCGGCTGGACAGCTTCACGCAGGCCTTCACCGTCACTACGCAGGGCGCGCTCTTGGCCTGCAGCGGTTTCGGTGGTTGTGGTATCGGGAGTGCTGGTGCTGGCGGGGCGGCCGGGGCCGGGATGGGCACGGGCGCGAGGTTCGTGGTGGGCGGGGAGGGGATCGGCGGCGGCTCGGCGATCACGTGTTGTCCGGCGGGGGTGCTGGCTGCCAGCATGGCGGCCGCTTGGTTCTCGTGATGCTGCAAGACCGCCGCACTGATCAGGCTGCCGGTGAGGATTGCGACGACGAGCGGGGTCAACGCTGCCCGGTTGATCATCTCAACCCTTCTCCGCTTTCGGCCCGTCGGCCGGCCGGACAATCGAGCTCTCACCGGGATGGACGCGCCAGGGCGCCTGAGGATGCGCCGCTCGACCGATGCTGACCCGATCAGACTAGGCCGCACCACCGAACGGTGAACGCCCGCCCGCGCGGGCCCGGCTCAACGACTACGGCAATGGGGGGACGCTGCTGTAGGGGTTCCCGTCTGAGTCCTCAAGGTCGTAGTCCACCGAGGAGTACTGCCGCAGCTTGGTGAGCCGGTGGTAGCCGTCGATCATGCGTACGGTGCCGGACTTGGACCGCATCACGATCGACTGCGTCGTGCACCCGCCCGGGGTGTAGTGCACCCCGCGCAGCAGGTCGCCGTCGGTCACCCCGGTGGCACAGAAGAACACGTTGTCGCCGGACACCAGGTCTTCGGTGACCAGTACCCGGTCCAGGTCGTGGCCCGCCGCGATGGCCTTCTCCCGCTCGGCTTCGTCGCGCGGCCACAGCCGGGCCTGGATGGTGCCGCCGAGGCACTTGAGCGCGGCCGCCGCGATGATGCCCTCTGGAGTGCCACCGATGCCCAGCAGCAGGTCCACCCCGGTGCCCGGCCGGGCGGCCGAGATGGCGCCGGCCACGTCGCCGTCGGAGATGAAGTGGATGCGGGCTCCGGTCTTCCGCACCTGGTGCACCAGTTTCTCGTGCCGGGGCCGGTCCAGGATGCACACCGTGACGTCGGCCACGTCGATCGAGCGGGCCTTGGCCACCCGGCGGATGTTCTCGGCGACCGGGGCGGTGATGTCCACCGCGTCGGCCGCCTCTGGACCCACCGCGATCTTCTCCATGTAGAACACCGCGGAGGGGTCGAACATGGCGCCGCGCTCGGCTACCGCCAGCACCGCCAGCGCGTTCGGCATGCCCTTGCTCATCAGCGTGGTGCCGTCGACCGGGTCGACCGCGACGTCACAGTCGGGGCCGTCGCCGTTGCCCACCTCTTCGCCGTTGAACAGCATCGGGGCCTCGTCCTTCTCGCCCTCCCCGATCACCACAACGCCGTGCATTGAGACGCTGCCGATCAGCTTGCGCATGGCGTCCACGGCGGCCCCGTCGCCGCCGTTCTTGTCACCCCGACCGACCCACCGGCCGGCTGCCATGGCGGCCGCCTCGGTGACCCGCACGAGTTCCATGGCCAGGTTGCGGTCCGGTGCTTCCCGCAGGCGTTCAGTCGTTGTGCCCATACCTGGAGATCCTAGTGTCACCGGCGGAGACGTGCCCGCCTGCTGGAGCGTCAGGGCTTCTCTTCTTCTTGTGGCTCGTGCGAACGGTGTTGTCCTGGCTGCAGCTCCCGCTGCCCCCGTGATAGGACCCCTTTGCGTCGCCGACGACCTGGCCCGAGTCGGTGCCCTTGTTGCAGGTCGAGCCGTTTTCCTGGTGGGTGGTGTTGCTGATGTTGCCGTTGTCGTCCGCGTCGTCCGCGTACGCGAGCGGGGTGGTGGCCACCAGCAAGGCCGCAGTGGCCGCGACGACAACTCCGAGTGTCTTCAACACGTCATTCTCCTGTCAGTCAGACACCAGCATCAAGAGCGTCCGCCGGTAGTGGTGTGGGTGGCCCGTGTCAGTGCTTCTTCTTCTTCTTGTGTTTCGTCGAGTTGTTGATGCTGTTGTCGGCACTGCAACTCTTGCCGTTGTCAGAGCCACCGTTCGCGCTGCCTCCGTTGCCGACGACGTTGTCCTGGCCGACGGAGTTGTTGCAGCTCTGCGGCTTGTTCTGGGTGGTGTTGTTGCTGTTGTTGCCGTTGTCGTCCGCGTCGTCCGCGTACGCGAGCGGGGTGGTGGCCACCAGCAAGGCCGCAGTGGCCGCGACGACGACTCCGAGTGTCTTCAACACGTCATTCTCCTGTCAGTCAGACACCAGCATCAAGAGCGTCCGCCGATAGTGGTGTGGATATCCCGTGTGGGTGAATCGCCGACGATGCTAGTGTGAGGCTCGGGACGGATTCATCGTCTGTTTGGAATGAGACGCCATCGGACTTGGCGCCGCGGACCGGGGCCGCTGGGCAGTTGTGGCGCTCAGACAGGGTATCGCGGACTGCGCTGCCTGGGGCCTACCGGTGCCCGCCGGGCTGGTTGGTTTCGTCGCCGGCCACGCTGTCGGCTGTGGTGTCGGCGCCCAGCACGGCCTGCACCCGGTCTCGGGCGCCGGCCAGCCGCTGCTCGCACAGCCGCGCCAACCGCTCGCCGCGCTCCCAGAGCCGCACCGACTCGTCCAGGCTCAGCCCGCCGACCTCGAGCGCCTTGACCACCTCGACGAGCTCGTCCCGCGCTTGCTCGTAGCCCATCTGAGCGGCGACATCGCCCGGTGCAGAGCTGGTTGCGCTGCCCGAGAGGTCACCCGTGAGGTCAGTGCCCGTGCCTGCCTTGCCCATCCCGCCATCGTGCCGGACCGCACGGCCGGGGTGCGCGCGGGTCGCCCGACCGGCCCGCGCGGGGGTTTCGCGTTCACCAAGTCAGCGTTCACCACGTCCGAGCACACCACCGCGCGAGCCAGCGCCTCGTCGTAGCCGGCGAACGCCTCGGCGAACCCGGCACCGTCGCTCTCGGCGAGGGACTCCTCCAACCACCGCTGGTACCCGGCGACCCGGTCTCGGTGTGCATGGCCGTCACCGTTCCACCAGTGGTCGCCGGCGACCACACCGACCAGCAGCGAGAGCCGGCGCAAGCCGACCAAGAGCTCCGCTCGGGCCGCACAGTCGTAGTCACCGATCAGGGACTGCCAGACAGCGCAGCTGTCGAGTTCGGCCCGCCGGACCGCCCCGCGCACGACGCCCAGCACCGGCCGGCGGTCCGGCCACCGCTCGATCACGGTCAGGGTGAGCGGCAGGAACGCCGCGCTGGCGAGCATGGCCACCTCCGCTGCAGGCTGGGCTCGTTGCTGGTGGTGATGCTTCGGCCAGCTGCCGCTGGCTTCGTGCTGATGCTTCGGCCAGCTGCCGCTGGCTTCAGTCGGTCGCGGGGTCGATCGGGGCGGCTACCACGGCGGGCAGCGACCCGTCGGCGACCCGGATGCGCAACCGGTCGCCGGGACGAACCTCACCCACTGAACGCAGCACCGCAGCCACGGGTTCCCCACCCACCCGTTGCACCACTGCATATCCCCTGGCCAGAGTGGCTGCCGGTCCGAGGCTCGTCAAGCGGGAACAGAGGTGGCGCAGCTCGCTTCTCCGTTCGGTCAGTCCGCGCAGCACGTCCCGGCGGGTGGACTGGCGCAGAATCTCGATCTGACCAGCCCGCTGGTCCAAGTCCCGTCGAGGGTCGGCCAACGCCGGACGGGCCCGCAGCGCGTCCAGCAGCCGCCGTTCCCGCTCCACCCAGCCGGCCAGTGCGCGCCGTGCCCGATCACGCAGTCCGGCGATCCGCGCGATCTCCTCCACGAGGTTTGGTACGACGGCCCGCCCGGCCGCCGTCGGGGTGGAACACCGCAGGTCAGCGACGTGATCGAGCAGCGGAGCGTCCGTCTCGTGGCCGATCGCGGAGACCACCGGGGTGCGCGCCGCGGCCACCGCCCGGCACAGCGACTCGTCGGAGAACGCCAGCAGGTCCTCCACGCTCCCGCCGCCCCGGGCGATCACGATGACGTCCACGCCCGCGTCGCGGTCCAGCGTCTCCAGCGCCTCGATCAGCTGGGTGACGGCCAGCGCGCCCTGGGTCGCGGTGTGCTCGATCCGGAACCGCGCGGCCGGCCAGCGGCGCTGTGCGATTGTCACCACATCGTGTTCGGCGGCGCTGGCCCGGCCGGTGATCAGGCCGATCCGGCGGGGCAGGAACGGCAGCGGCCGCTTGCGCTCGCGGTCGAACAGCCCCTCGGCGCCGAGCAGCTTGCGCAGCCGTTCGATCCGGGCCAGCAGCTCGCCAATGCCCACCGAGCGGATCTCGTCCACCCGCAGGCTGAAGGTGCCCCGACCGAGGAAGAACGTCGGCTTGCCGTGCACGATCACCCGGCTGCCCTCGATGACCGGCGTCTCGGGCCTGAGGATCAGGCCGATCGGGCAGGTGAGGGTGAGCGAGACGTCCGCCGCCGGGTCGCGCAGCACCAGGAACGCGGTGCCGGTGCCGGGGCGGGCGTTGACCTGGGTGAGCTGTCCCTCCACCCACACCGCTCCCAGCCGGTCGACCCAGCCGGCCACCTTGCGGGCGACGGTGCGGACCGGCCAGGGGGTCTCCGGGCTGGTGGCGGGTGTGCCCGGTGGGCCGTCGTTTGCCGGGTCCGTGCTCACCGGCCGGAGATGCTCGCCGTCCGGTTGGACAGCATCGTGACGTACGGCGGGCGGTCCCGGTGGCTGGTCTCCCAGGCCAGCAGGGCCTGCACCTGAATCAGCGAGAGCGAACGGAGGTGACCGCGCAGCTGCGGCAACGACCAGCTCTCGTAGTCCTCCAGCCCGCGCGGGCTGGTCGGGGTGGGTTCCGGTGCGGGTTCGCGGGTGATCAGGATCGGCGAGACCGTCCGGGCAGGGAGGTGCGGCTGGTAGCGCTCTGGGGCGTCCCAGTCGGTGGCCGGGGGCACGCCGGCGAACCCGTTGGCGGTGTCGAACGGGTACTCCAGCTCGTCCTCGTCGAACCGGGCCCAGGTCGGCGTCTCGGGCACCGGGCGCAGGACCCCGAGTGCCTGGTCACCCTTGATCGCCAGCTCGGTGGCCCGCTGCTGCATCCGCATCGAGGCCTGCAGCACCTGGCTGACGGCCGTCACCGGCAGCTCGACGAGCTTGCGCGGCAGCTGCTGGACCTCCTCGATGGCGGTGGCCACCAGGCCGGCGGCGAGCCTCAGCGGCAACGGCAGCGGTTTCATACCCCGCATTCTTACCGGTTTCGACTCCGCTACGTGGTTCGGGCCACAGTGTCCGACGAGTCGGTGCGGTCAGACCGATCACGAGGGCGGGCGCCGGGTCGGCGGTCGCACGTACGCTGGCGGTCATGTCGGGTACCAGACGTGTCCTGTTGGCCAAGCCCCGTGGTTACTGCGCCGGTGTCGACCGTGCGGTGGTGGCGGTGGAGAAGGCGCTGGAGACCCACGGCGCGCCGGTGTACGTGCGCAAGGAGATCGTGCACAACCGGCATGTGGTGGAGACCCTCGCCGAGCGCGGCGCCGTCTTTGTCGACGAGGCCGACCAGGTGCCCGAGGGTGCGATCGTGGTCTTCTCCGCTCACGGGGTGGCGCCGAGCGTGCATGTTCAGGCCGCCGCGCGGGGGCTGCGCACCATCGACGCCACCTGCCCGCTGGTCACCAAGGTGCACCACGAGGCGAAGCGTTTCGCGAGCGAGGACTACGACATCCTGCTGGTCGGCCACCACGGACACGAGGAGGTCGAGGGCACCGCGGGGGAGGCCCCGGACCACGTGCAGTTGGTGGAGAGCTGTGCGGACGTGGCAGCCGTTGTGGTCCGAAATCCGGACAAGGTCGTCTGGCTGTCCCAGACCACGCTCAGCGTCGACGAGACGATGGAGACGGTGCGCCAGCTCCGCGAGCGGTTCCCCAGCCTGCAGGATCCGCCCAGCGACGACATCTGTTACGCCACCCAGAACCGCCAGGTCGCGGTCAAGGCGATGGCCCCGCACTGTGACCTGGTGCTGGTGGTCGGTTCGCAGAACTCGTCGAACTCCAAGCGGCTGGTCGAGGTGGCGCTGTCCGCCGGTGCGGGTGCCAGCCACCTGATCGACTTTGCCAAGGAGATCGATGACTCCTGGCTGGACGGGGTGGACACGGTCGGGGTGACCAGCGGTGCCTCGGTACCGGAGCTGCTGGTGCAGGGCGTGGTCTCCTACCTCGGACAACGCGGCTGGACCGATGTCGAGGAGATCAGCACCGCCGAGGAGACCCTGACGTTCTCGCTGCCCCGCGAGCTGCGTACCCGCCGGGTGCGGAGGTAGTTCAACAGGGCGCCCGCATGCAGGCGCCCTCCGGGCGTCGACTCTTCCCTACCCGCCGCATTGCTGGCAGTCCTTCAGCGTGGCGCCGCCGGCGGTCACGCCGAGGACAGCGTCACCAGTGTGATTACCACTGTCGGTTCGGTGCAACCCACGCGTTCGGCGATCTCCGGGCCGGGCAGCCCCTGGCTGGCCAACAGCACGATCCGCGCCCACGCCACGAGCCAACGCCCCACGATCTCGCGCCCGGCGTTCCAGCTCGGCCCCGGATCCTGGCTGCTGCGGGCTTCGAGCTGAGCGCGACGAGGACCGTGACGTTCACCGAGCATCTGAGCTCGCGGGGTCGCTTGGTGTTGGTGCCGTCTGAGCTGCCTCGGCTCAGCGCACGGCGTGCGCTGGCGAGCGTCTTGCTGCCGCTGCACCTGAACTGGTCGGAGCCTGGGCGGGTGTTCGATCTGCGCGACCGTCGCCAGCGCGCCCGGGTCTACGAGATCGTGTTGCGCGAAGGCACGTCAGAGGATCTGCTTGCCTACGTGGACGGTGTGTTGCTCGTCGAGCTGTGGGACGAGCTGGTGCTGCCGTGTGGGGTCCGGGCGCTCTGGTCGCCGTTGATCGAGCAGGCCGCCGCGCAGTGACCCGTCTACGGGCCACCGGGCTTGATCACGAACTTGCGGAGGCTTGCCGTCCACCTCTGGTCATTCCGGTGGGTCGGCACTGAGGCGGGCCAAGAGTCGTTCGACTGCGGCCACGAGTGGTGGCAGGTCGTGGGTGATGGTGGCGTGGACGATGCTGTGGGCGGTGTCGAAGTAGCGGTGGGCGAGATGGTTGCGCATTCCGGCGATGTCGATCCACGGGATGTCGGGCTCGTGCGCGAGTAGGGCGGCGTCGATGGACTTCACGGCTTCGCCGATCTCGATCAGGCGTACTCGGACGGCGTCGAAGACGAGTCCGTCATCAAGGCCGCCGCGGCGAGTGTGGTCAGCGATGGCGGTTACCGAGGCGAGGATGTCGGCGAGTCGTTGGTCGTCGTGCCGGCTCACAGTCGGATGGCCTCGGCCAATACCCGGGAGCGGATGCCAGGTTTCAGGCTGGCGGCTGGTACGACGTCCACGTCGACCCTGAGTAGTTCACTGAGCTTTCGATCCAGCCGCGAGAGTGCGACGAGCCCGACATTGTCGTCGAGGTCGACGAGGAGGTCGACATCGCTGGTATCGGTGTCTTCGGCTCGGGCGACGCTGCCGAACACACGTGGATTGTGTGCTCCGGCGTGCTCGACGAGATCGAGGATGGCGCGTCTGTTCCGTCGAAGTCGCCGGCCGAGCGGGGTGTCGGGAAGCCCCAGCTGATCCTGGGTCGGGGGAATCAGTTGGAGGGAGAGCTGATGGCCGGTGCCCTCGATGAGTTTGGTGAAGGTGCGGAATCCGGGCTCGCGCCGATCGGATTCGTAGGTGCTGATGACCGACTGCGCGACGCCGGCCCGGCGAGCGAGGTCGGTCTGCGAGAGGCGTGCTCGTCTCCGGGCCTCTCGCAGCATCGCCGCGGCAGTCATCTCCATGCATCCAATCCTATCACGAATTGTCTATGCGACTGGTAATTGTGCGTGATGCCTGGTCCCCGCGTGGTGTGGTGGTCGCAGACGGCCCGCCGTTCGCCTAGAGGGCGTTCCGCTCGTCCGACCGACCGTGCCCGCGACGCCGACCGGCAACGTCGTGGCGTTCCGTCGCAAGAACAAGGGCCATTGGCAAGGATTTCATCCTTGGATATGCTTCACTCGAACAAGGAAGATCCTACGAGTGGAGCATCGGCATGGGACCAAGCAAGCGAGTCACCGCGTACCCGATAGGGAAGTGCTACTGCGGCTGCAGGGCGGAGCTTGTGGACCCGCGCGCGTTCTTCCAGGCGGGCCACGACAAGCGTGCCGAGGCGCGAGTCATCCGGGAGGAGTACGGGAATGTGCCCAATTTCCTCATCGCGCACGGCTACGGCCCGGACACCCCACCCCCGCCAAAGAGCTGACCGAGAGCGAAGGAGATCAATCATGGCATCGACGAAGGACAACGTTGGGTACGTCCGCTTGGAGAAGGTCGACATCTGGGCAGACAAGGAAGGCCAGATCCACATCACCTCCGACGACTCCGACCCGCTGATCAAGAACGGGTTCCATCTGACGATCAACAACAACGAGCGGTCGAAGCTGTACAACCGGAACGGGTACCGACAGTCTGCCGAGATTCTGTCGCGGTACGGCAAGGCCGTGCCGGGCTGGACGCCCGAGGAGCATTCGGCCAGTTGATCTGTTCGCTACGCGTACGAGAGCCCCGCCCGCCTACCCGGTGGGTACCGGGCTCTCGCGCGTCCGGTGGGCTCTCGGGCCGTCAGACCTTGTTCATCCAGGCGATGCGGTCGCCCGAGAAGATCGAGCCCTGGTAGAGGACCACATACTGACCAGACGCGCTGCTCTTGTTGTCGAAGCAGACGTCACCGGTCACCTTCCCGCCGGGAGCGAGGTCGCCAGAGTTCAGCGTGCGGACCTACCTCGACGTGCCCTACGCCGACAAAGCACCGCCAAAACCTAAGCGCCCGCTGGGACCCGACCGCGAAACGCTGGTACGACCCCCGACCTGCCCGACCGGGACACGCCCGCGCCGAGCTTGCCCGGTGGGCGGCCCGCGCGGACGTGCCGGACCTGCTCCCGAGAGAGGACCGCACGTTCGGGTCCGGGCTGTTTGTCGACATGGTCCCGTCGTCGTGTTGGTTCACCAATGTCCGTAGCGGCGTGTCTGGCCAAGACTGGGAGCGGCTCCGCAGGATGATCACCCGCCGGGCCGGGCAGCGCTGCGAGATCTGCGACCGACCCGAGGATCGCGACACCCGGCGCAGGTTGGAAGCGCACGAGCGGTGGGCCTACGACGACGCCACCGGTGTTCAGGCG
>JALYVZ010000421.1 GCA_030852965.1 Actinomycetota bacterium
TGGTAGCTGTCCAGCAGCCCGGGGGCGGCCCCGTCGACCAGCACGTCGGCCAGCAGCCCACCGAGCAGCACCGCGTCCTGGATGCCGGTGTTCATGCCCTGCCCGCCGGCCGGACTGTGCACGTGCGCGGCGTCGCCGGCCAGCAGCACCGGTCCGCGCCGGTAGCTGGCGGCCAGCCGGTGGTGCACCCGGAACCGGGAGCTCCAGACCACCTCGTGCACCCGGAAGCCGGCGGGGCCGCGGGTCCGCAGCAGGTCGGCGATGTCGGCCAGGTCGGGGTGCTCGGGTGCGTCGTCGACGGTGGCCACCACGCGGTGGCGCCCACCGGGCAGCGGCGCTACCACGACCAGCCCGTCCCAGGAGAAGAACAGCTGCACCTCGTGCGCCGGCAGCGGCCAGTCCAGGCGGACGTCGGCCAGTACGAACGACTGGGCGTACGCGGCGCCTTCGAACGCGATGCCGGCCTGCTCGCGCACCGTGCTGTGCATGCCGTCGGCGCCGATCACGTACCGCGCGTCGACCACTGCCGGGTTGCCGTCGTCGTCGACCAGGGTGGCGAGCGCCCGGCCGGGAGTGGTCTCCAGGTCCAGCGCGGTCAGCCGCCAACCGGCAGTGAGCTGGCCGCCGAGCTGAGCGAGTTGGTCGGCCAGTACGCGTTCGGTGACGTTCTGCGGCACCATCAGCGTGTAGGGGAAGCGGGTCGGCAGCCAGGCGAAGTCGATCGTGGCCAGTGTCAGGTCCCGATCCCGCACCGTGAACACCGGCACCACTACGCCGCGCTCGATCAGCGGGTCGGCCACCCCGATCTCATCGAGCACCTCCAGGGTGCGTGCGTGCACGACCGCGGCTCGGGAGGTGTTCGACCCGAGCGGCGCGCGGTCCACGGTCAGGTGCCGCACACCCCGGGCCGTGAGCACCGTGGACAGCGCCAGCCCAGCCGGGCCGGCACCCACCACCAGGACGTCTACCGTGCTGGGTAGCTCATTCATCGTTCTCTCCAACAGTTGTTTGCCAACGATTGTTGGTAAACTGTAGCGCGCCAAACCGGGTTTGCCAACACCTGTTGGCATATGGTGTGCAGGTGGCGTTCACCGAGCGGTCCCGGGCCAGCAGGGAGGCCGTGCTCGGGGCCGCGCGCCGGACCTTTGCCGAGCGCGGCTACGAGCGCACCACGGTGCGACTGGTGGCGGCCGACGCCGGCGTGGACCCGTCCATGGTGATCCGCTACTTCGACAGCAAGGACGGGCTGTTCGCCGCCGCCATACAGGTGGACCTTCGGCTGCCGGAGCTGGCGGAGGTACCGGCCAACTGCCGTGGCGAGGTTCTCGCGCGCCACTTCCTGGAGCTGTGGGAGGGCGAGCAGACCGGCGAGGTGCTCGTGGTGCTGCTGCGCTCGGCGACCACGAACGACGTCGCGGCGGCTCGGCTGCGGGCGGTGTTCGCCGGACAGGTGGTCGCACTGGTGGCCGGGCTCGACCCCGACCTCCCCGCACCGGACGTGGCCCGGCGGGCTGGCCTGATCGCCACCCACATCCTGGGCACCGCGCTCACCCGTTACGTGCTGCGCCTACCGCCCGTCGTCGCGCTGACCCGCGAGGAAGTCGTCACGGCGTTGACGCCGAACCTCCAGTCGTTGCTCGCCTCGACTCGGTAGCGGCCCGGGTCAGCAGGTCGTGGTAGATGCTGGGGTCGTCGGCGGTGGCGATGGGGAAGCCGACTCCGTACTCGGCGGTGTAGTGCACCTCGACGCCCGGGTTGGCGTGGTTGGTGCCGTCGGGCAGGAACAGGTGCGGGCTGCAGATCACGGTGTCGGTGCGGCGATATGGTACTGGTCGATCAGCGCCTGGCGGGCTCGGCCGTCATCAAGGGCGCCGGCGAGCGCGTCGACGTCGATCGCGGCGGTTTCGGCGGCTACCGCGAGGATCACCGGGCGCAGGCTGATGGTGCGGGACTCGACCCAGAACGCCCGGCGAAGACCCAGGTCGAAGGCCTCGCTGGCCGCGAGTCCTTTGCGCCTTGGCGGCCTGCACGGCTTCCAGCGCCGGTAGCGAGGTGGAGGGGTAGGAGTCCACCCTGACCGACCTCGCCCATCGCGCCCTCGCCAACGAGGCGACTCAACGAGCGGTCGATCAGAGGTCCAGCTCGGTGCGGAGCGCAGCGGCAAGTGCGTCGAGGCTGGCGCGCGTGATCGTGCCGATGGGGCCGGACAGCCACGGCACATAGGTGTGGGTGATCTCGTCAGCGCGGATCCAGCCCTGCATCGGATCGTCTGACCCGAGCCGGACCGCTACCGGAGTGTCGATGTCCAGCGCGGACACCACGGGCGCGGTGAGCACCCATCGACGCTCCGGCGGCAATCGGTAGTCCGCGCTGACCACCACCCGGTACGGCGTGCGCGGGTCGTATTCCTTGGACGGCCGGTCGCGCTCGAACCGCCAGACCTGGCCCTGCCTCACGCCGCGTGGCCCGGCCCGGATTCAGCGCCCTCCGCCGCACACTGGGTGGCGAGGTCTTCCTCCGCATCGTCGACGGTGCCGCTTCCGGCGCGAAGGTCTGCCTCGGCCAGTCGGGCGGCGTCCTCCCACAACATCCAGTGGCGCGCCGCCCTGGCGATGGTGGGCGAGAGCTTCGCTCCGGTCGTGGCGGCCTTCTGCTCGAACCAGGACAGCAGATCCTCGTCGACAGTGAGGCTTATCGGAAACTGATATTTATCTATCGGCGTGTCGGTCCCACATTGGGCACCGGCGTCCGTTCCCAGACCGCGCTGAGAACTACTCCGGGCAGAGCCCGATCACCCGAGCCTCGGGCAAGAAGACCGTCGTGCTCGCCCGCTACGCCACCAACCGCCGCCTCGGCGCCGCACTACACCTACAAGCCTTTGCCGCGCTCGGCGCATCCCCAGACCTCCGGAAGTCGGTGTGCGGTCCACGTTCAATGTTGATCACCTGTTGGTGAGTTGGTAGGTGATGGGGCGGGGGTCTCCGGGTAGTTGGGGTGGGCTGGTGTTGATCTCCTCGAGGAGCAGTGTGAGGGCTCGGGTGAGTCGCCCGGTGGCGGGGCGGTCGAGGGTGACGGTGATCGTGTGCGCGGTGTAGG
>JALYVZ010000422.1 GCA_030852965.1 Actinomycetota bacterium
CGCCCACCCCGTCCGACTGCGCGAGGCTGCGCGCCGAGGGCCGGGCCCGTTCCTGAGCCGCCGGCCGACACCGTCGGCTGACGCGCTCAGCTGGCCGACACTGCCGGCCGACGCGCTCAGCTGGCGAGCAGGACGTGGTGCCAGTCGCCCTCGTCTGGCAGGTCGGAGAAGACATCACGGTGCACGACCGGGCCACCGCGCACCTGGCACTCGTGCACCGCTCGGGGTGAGCTGTCCACGCCGAGGCGACCGCACTCGGTGACCAGCAGCGCCGGCAGCCCGGCCAGCACGGCGTCGAACGCGTGAGCCGTCCGGCGGGGCCGGACCGCGGCGTCGGTGATACATCGAGGATGGGGCTGCGAGACCAGGCGAGGAGCGGGAGGTGTCACCGGGGTAGTTCTCACTTTCTGCCGTGTTCGGTTCGGCGATCCTTCGTTTCGGCGCGCAGTTCCACCGATCGAGTCGCGCTCACCATGTGGTGAAGAGGAAGCTGTTGATCCCGATCGCGAGCAGCGCCTGGGCCGCGAGCCACCGACGACGGTGCCGCCCCGGCAGCAGCGCGCACGCGACGACGAGCCAGACCCCGAACGGCAGCCAGATCCGTTCGACCTCGGCTTTGCTCAGCCCGGATACGTCCGCGGCCAGCACGGCGGCGGCGGACGCGGCGACGAGCAACGCGGCGGGGGTGGGGATGGCCCGTGGTGTGGTGGCCAGCCGCCGTAGCCCGGCGATCGTCGCCGGGCCGATGACACAGGCGAACGCGGCGAGGTCGGCCAGCAGGAAGTATAGGTACGGCCGGTCCTTGGCCGCGCTCTCGGCGTAGATGATCCGCAGGTCGTGGTAGCCGGTGGGCCACCAGAACCCGGCCGCGGTGAATGCGGCGGCCACCAGCGCGGCGCCGGCGAGCGCGACCCCACCGGCCCGCCACCGTCGGGTCACCGCGACCGGGAGCAGCGCGATCGGCACGGCGAGGGCCAGCCCGTAGGACAGGTAAAGGGTGTAGCCCAGGAGCAGACCGCCGGCGAGCGAACAGAGGTCGGCGCGGTGTCCCCGCCGGGTGGCGCCGAGCGCGATCAACGCCACCGACCACGCCAGGGCGGCGGCGAACATGCCGTCGGCGGACACCCCGACCCAGACCGCGCCGGGGAACAGCACCGAGAACGGCAGCACCGAGCGGGCGGTCTGCTCCCCGTCGAACGCGCGCAGGGCCACCGCGACCGCCGCGCACGCCGACGCCCCGATCAGGATGACCGCGGTGCTCGCGGCGCCCCCGCCACCCAGACCGACCCGGTCCAGCCAGACGAACAGCAGGAACGCCCCGGGCGGGTGCGCACCGACGTGGGTGGTCCAGAATACCTGCTGGTCGGTGAGGATGTGGTCGGAGAACGTGCGCATCATGGCGGCGATGTCGCCGACCTGGGGCACGTTGAACAGGTATTCCTGATCGGTGGTCAGCCGGCCGGCCACCCCGGCCTGCCAGCCGTCGATCATCGCCAACCCGAAGGTCCACAGCACGCTCACCGCCCACGAGCTCCACAACAGCGGCCGCCAGGTCATTCGCTCGGCGACTGCCGGCCCGTACCGCACAACCGACAGTGCGACGGCGATCGCCACCGGTGTGCCGGGACCCACGTGCGGCATCCACCCCGCCGCCAGCGGAGGGAAGCCCAGAAAGAGGTGCCGACCGTCCCGGGCGAGCTGAAAGCCGATCAGCGACGAGATCCCCACCAGCGCGACGGCCACGCCGATGGCGATGAGATCACCGCGCGCACCGCGGGTCGAGGTTGGGGCGTCACGCAAGTCGGTCACCGGGCAATGATCACAACCTCGCGATCGTGCGTCACACCCGGGAGGGAGGTCCGTCCGTAACCGGTAAGAAGTCGCGCACTGTCCGGGTGTTACCGCGTGTTGACGGATCCTCGTCGGCAACGGGCTATCCACCTCGCCGCCTCTACGGTTGACAGATGAACACCTCACCCCCACACCGCCCAGCCACGCCTGCGGACCGGCGACGCGGACTGTTCGGTCTGTTCACCGCCCGCGGCTCACGCTCGGCCGCCTCGACGCAGTCGTTCGAGGTGGCTCACACCGACCAGCAGTGGCGGGAACGTCTCACCGCTGAGCAGTACCACGTGTTGCGCGAGGCCGGAACCGAGCGGCCCCGCAGCAGCCCGCTCAACGCCGAGCGCCAGGCCGGCACGTTCAGCTGCGCCGGCTGCGCCCTCGATCTCTACTCCTCCACCACGAAGTTCGACAGCGGCACCGGCTGGCCCAGCTTCTGGAAAGCCCTGGACGACGCCGTCGTCGAACGCACCGACCGCGCGATGCTCATCCCCCGAACCGAGGTCCTGTGCCACCGCTGCGGCGGACACCTCGGGCACGTGTTCAAGGACGGCCCCAGACCCACCGGGCTGCGCTACTGCATGAACGGCGTGGCCATGACCTTCCGCGCCACCTGAGCCCGCCGGGCGCGCGCGGCCGGAATGACCGTTGCGGCGATCGCGTTGTCGTCGGTTTGAAGGTGATATCTGGTCCGACATCGTGTGTCCGTGGTGTGCGATCGGGCGGGCGCGGTTCGAGGCGGCGCTGGCCGACTTCCAGACATCAGGTTGACCTCGGCCAGCGTGGCGCCGCCGACGGCGTCGAGGTAGTGGCCGTAGTCGTCGGACAGGTCGAACTCGCGCATCATCTCGGCAAACAACCGCGAAGCCGGGTAGTCCACCTCGACCGGCGGGCACGGCGGGCCTCGATCACGACCAGCTCTTCGAGGGTCTGGCCCGGCGCCACCAAGCCGCGCAGCTCTATCCGCGGGCCGGGTGCTGACATGGCCGCTGCGGCGGTGGGCGCTGCTCGGTCGGGTGGCTCAACCGCCGGTGATGGGGGTGCCGCGGGTGCTGGTGTCGAGGAGGTCCGTGTCCACGGCGCCGCGGGCGATGTCGGTGGCGAGCGCGGTGAGTCGCACGTTGTGAGACCGGGCGTGTGCACGCAGCACGTCAAAGGCGTGCCCTGGGTCGGTCCCGAGGCGCTCGGCGAGCATGCCCTTGGCCTGCTCGATGATCACCCGGGTGTTGAGCGCCTCCTGCAGTTGGGT
>JALYVZ010000129.1:0-5041 GCA_030852965.1 Actinomycetota bacterium
CCGGGGCTCTTAGCTGTTTGTCGTTCCCAGAACTGACGACACCTGCAATGATAGCAGGCTTAGCGCTGCTAGCGCTACTTACAGTACTCAGGAGTGCTAGGTGTGTCGCGGTACCCTCGCGGCCATGCATGAGCTCGACCCCGACGACAACCGGCCGCCATACGTCCAGGTGGCCGAAGCCATCCGAGCGGCCGTCGAGAATGGCCGCTATCGGCCCGGCGACAAGCTGCCCACTCAAGCCGAGATCGTCAGTACGTACGGCGTCTCGGTGGCCACCGTTAAGAAGGCGCTTGCAACGCTTCAGGCGGCTGGCTTGATCGTGAGCCGGCGCGGTGAGGGCGCATTCGTGCGGGTTCACCAGGGTGAGCCCGTTGGATTGGGGCGAGACGATGCTGCCTCGCTCCGGCAGGCGATCTCGGAGCTGGCTGCACGTATGGACCGAGTCGAGCTGCGACTGGACGAGCAGCGATAGCAGGTCGCTCGTCACCTCGCTGGGGTGCACTGGATTCGCTGTCTTCACGCACTCCAAGGTGGCGCCTGGCGAGGCCACTTCACAGTGTTGTCGCAGGTGAGACGTAGGTGACGTGGTGATATCACTGCATCACCAGCAAAACACCCTCATGGCACGAGCATCAGGTGCCAGACTGGTAGTCGATGCCGAGCGAGGGGGACGAGGACGTGACGGACGACCAACCGAACTGGTCGCGCCGCATCCGCGCGATGCGGCAGGCACGGGGCTGGACGCAGTCCCAAGCGGCAGAAGAGCTACGCCGACACACCGACCAGCCACTCCCCGACGCAGACAACCTAACCCGTCGGTGGAAGGCCTGGGAACGGGGCGAGAACAAACCGAGCCCCTTTTACACTCCGCTGATCGCGGCGACGCTGGGAACCGTCACCGCCGCGCTGTTTCCGCCCGAGCACCGCTCGGCCGGTGTCGATCTTCTCGGCACAACGGGGATGGACACACTTGAAATCGTGAGTCGGCTGCAAGTATCCGACGTCAACGACGCAACGCTGGATGCCGTCCGGATCACGGTCGACCGGCTGTGCTCGGAGTATGCGAGTCGCAACCCGGCGGATCTAGTCTTCGAGGGCCGACAGTGGCTGCGGCGGCTTGTCGAGATGCAGGAGCAACGACTCACCCTCGGCCAGAAGCGCGAGACGATCGAGCTAGCAGGCTGGCTCGCCCTGCTGGTGGGCTGCCTCGAATACGACCTCGGCGATCGAGGAGCCGCCGAAGCCACCCGGCGAGCCGCGCTCTCGCTCGGCGCTGAGGCCGGCAGCAACGGCATTGTGGGCTGGGCCCACGAGATGCGCGCCTGGTTCGCGCTCACCTCAGGTGACTACAGAGGAGTTGTTGCAGCCGCTGAGGCCGGCCAAGCCGCTGCCGGAGACCACAGCGTCGCCGTCCAGCTCATCGCTCAGGAAGCGAAAGCGTACGCACGAATGGGCCGACTCCCCGAAATGCGCGATGCGCTGGAGCGAGGCCGGGTACTGCTCGACTCGATACCCTACCCGGAGAACGTCGACAACCATTTCGTGGTCGACCCGTCCAAGTTCGACTTCTACGCGATGGACTGCTACCGGCACTCCGGTGAGAACGAGCTCGCCCGGGAGCTGTCGGACGAGGTCATCCGAGTCAGCACCGATTTCGACCGGCGCGAGCGCTGGCCGATGCGGATCGCCGAGGCACAGATCACCCTTGGCGTCGTCGCCGCCCGCGAGGGCGACCTCGACGAGGCCGTGTCGCGCGGTCGCCGCGCCCTCGCCGGCGATCGCAGGTCGCTCCCCTCTCTGGCGATGGTCTCGCGCGACCTCGGGCACGTACTCGCCGAGCAGTACGCCGGCGAGCCCGAAGCCGAGGCCTACCTCGAACAGCTCCGAGCCATGCAACGCGCAAGCTAAGGCTCGGGCATAGGGGATGACGATCGCCTGGTCCAGCTTGCGACGACAACAGGATCAGAGACCGTTGTGCTCGGCAAAGCGGGCGAGGACCTGGTATTCAGGGTCGCCAGCGCGCACTATCCCCTCTCTACTGCCGGATCACCAATCTTGACCGCCTGCAACGTATAGCTGCACGCGAGCCGGTTCGGCCGATCGGTCAGGCGCCACTCATTGACCTCGATCTCTTCGACCTCGATCTCTTCCATCTGGCCGGGCAGCGCCTCCCACGGCACGGTCTCGTGCTCCTCGAGATGGGTGAGCACCATGCCCCGCTCCAGGAGGGCTGTGACGACCTCGCCGATGCCGTGGTTCCAGGTGTGCGTGATGCTGTGAGTGAACTCGGCGTCCGTCTCGACGTAGGTACCCGGGTCGTCCAAGACGATCGGCTCCGCCGTCTCGAAGTACGGGAATGCCGCCTCGACCCGATCGGTGAGCTGTTCGTCCATCGCCCACATCATCGGATGGCCTTCCCGCAGGAACAGCCGCCCGCCAGGGCGCAGCAATCCGACGACGACCTCGGCCCAGCGGCGAATGTCGGGCAGCCAGCACAATGCTCCGACTCCGGTGAACACGAGATCGAATCCGCCGGTCGGGAACACGTCGAGCGCGCTGTAGACACTCGAAACGACGAAGTCGACCTCCGTCCCGGTCTCGGCCGCGATCCGCCGCGCCTCGCGGATGGAGGCCGGGGAGAAATCGAGGCCGGTCATCCGGGCGCCCCGGCGAGCCATGGAGATCGTGTCAGTGCCGATGTGGCACTGCAGGTGGATACCGCGCAACCCCGTGACGTCGCCAATCCGGGGGATGTCGAAACGCACCACGTGGCTGAGGTAGTTAGGATCGGTCCGGAACCGCTCGACGGAGTATCTGAGTGACGCGGCGTGTACCGGAGCCCGTTCGTCCCAGTTCGAGCGATTGACAGCGAACGAGTCCTTGGCGTTGTCCATGATCGTCCACAATAACCGCATTGGGGCGGCCAGGACGACGAGGAAGGGATGAGGAGTGAGCAGAGCCGTCCGGCTCTACAACTCGGTCACAAAGGGTGCCGAACTCACGTCTTGTTCTTGACGACACCGGCAACCGGAAGTAGATCACGCTCCACCATGGCGTACGCCTCAGCAAGATCACGGACTCCCGCAGGACTGTTGCCGACGTTCGGAGCCGCCTTGATGATCGCCTTGAGTAGTGCCTCGCGTGCCTGCTCACTGAGGTGGTCGCTCATGCGTACCGACGCTACGCCCAGGAACCCGGGGAAGCGCCATGCTTGTGGACCCCGAGCAAACCCGGCGGACGGCGGACTTTGACGTGTCCTTCGAGGAGCAAGATCGTCGGCACCGTTTACCTCGACAGCCGCGATGAAGATCAGTCGTCACCCAACGTCTAACCCAACGCTTATCCTCCTCGCCCCGCGAGGTCGGTAGCCCATACCCCATGATCAGGAGAGCGCCGGCGAGCCGGTGACCAGCATGGACGACCCCCAGGGAGCACCAGAGAGCACCTGACCCCCGACCAGCGGGTTCGGGGTTCGAGTCCCTGGCGGCGCACCATCAGTCCAGGTCAGAGAGTTGTCACTGACCACTGATATCCTTCAAGCGAGATCAACTTGTCGTTTACTCGACGGAACCTCGCTCGGAGGTCCTCTCTTGGCGCGTCCGCCGCTCGCTCTCGGGCACCACGGTACGATGAAAGTCGCGCGCGAGGACGGCCAGTGGGTCGCCCGCTGCCGCATCCGCGATCTGGACGGCGTGACCCGACGCGTGGCCCGGTGGGGCTCGACCCGCGCGGCAGCTCACCAGTCCCTCCAGGACGAGCTCGCGCGGCGGCGTGGCACCCAGGACGAGATGCTCCGACCGGACTCGCGTTTTCGGGAGGCTGCCGCCGTCTGGTCGGCCAAGATCGCGGAGCGGCGTGAAGACTCCACAGCGGACACCTACCGGCACTGGATGGCCAAGCTTGTGCTCCCCCAGCTTGGCGAGCTGCGAGTACACGAGTGCGATGTCGCCCGGATGGACCTCTTCTTCAGCGAGCTGGAGCGGGCCCGGCGCGCTGTCAAACAGCCCGACGGCCCGGCTGTCGAGAAGCCGCGTTATGCCGCAAAACACCCGACGCTCGATCCGAGCCATCGTGACGGGCGTGATGCAGCAGGCGGTACTCCACGGGGCCATCGAGTCGAATCCGGTGCGCGAGCTCGAACGCATCGAGTCGCCGAAAGGACACCGCAAGGCTCCACCCCGTGGATTGACCGCCGAGGAGCGCCGCCACCTGCTCACCTTCGTAGACACAGACGCCGCCGCAAGACGAGCAGAACTCCCGGATCTGATTCGCTTCGCCATCGGCTCCGGCCTCCGCATCGGCGAGCTATGTGCGGTGCGCTGGATGGACCTCAACCTCGACGGCCTGCCGGTTGTCTCGGAACACGACATGCGTCTCGTGCCCGTCGTGGCAGTCCGCCAGAACGTCTACCCGGTCAAAGGCAAGGGCCTAGCGGTTCATGGCGGCAAGACCGCCAGCGCCCTCCGGATCGTCCCGCTCCCACAGTTCGTCATAGCTCTTCTGCGCGCCCGCCAGCACGGTGACGAGAACCCTGAGTGGCCGGTATTTGCGGCCGCCGGACGAGATGGCGTCCCCACCTATCGCTGGCCGTCGAACGTCCGCCGAAGCGTCCGCGCGGCCAGGGCAAGAGTCGGGCTCGACTGGATGACGCCACACACGGCGACAGACCTACGCCACTATTCTTGACGACGAAATGACACTCACCGACCGCGCCAAAGCCGACCTGATGGGCCAGGCCAAGTTCCTCAAGGACACCTACGTCAGCCGAGGCGAGCTTCATCCCGACGCGGCGGTGTTCCTCGACGCGGCACTGAGGTAGGTCGCCCGACCACCTCATCCCGGAGTGCCTCCGGCGGCGCTACTTGGTAACCGCTGTGTATCCATGCTGCGATCCTGAAGCTGCATGTAGTTCCGAAGCCAGCCGCGCCGAGTCGTCCACATCTGATATGACGCAACGATACCCTCTGCCAGTCTCCGGCAGCCGAAGAATCTGCCGAACGGACCTCTCTATCCATCAAGCCGGCCCTCCGGGCCGGGGGGG
>JALYVZ010000129.1:5051-10182 GCA_030852965.1 Actinomycetota bacterium
CGACCCTCCTGCGCCCTTCGGCCGTACCGCTCCGCTCCCGGCCGAGGGCGCCCGGGTCGCCAACATCAGGAAGGCGCGATGTTCTGATTTAGCCGAAACAGGTTGTCCGGATCGTAGACCCGCTTCAGCGCTAGCAGCCTTTCGTAGTTAGGTCCATAGGCGGCCCGGACGCGCTGCGGTCCCTCGTTGCCCAGATTGTTGACGTATGCCGCTTTGTCTAGGTGCGGACTCAACCCGGCAAACAATTCCCTGGTCCAGGTGATGTTGCGATCAGAGTCCGACGGATCTTCCCACTGCGACAGGATCAGCAGGTCATCCTGCTCCACCCGATTGGCGAACGCAGTCGCGGACGGCTCCACGCGGGCTGCCACACCCCTCATACGCTGCAGGCCGACACCGCTCGCTACCGATGGCATACGTGGGATGAAGTCCTCCAGCACATCGATTACGTCTTCAGTGATGTGCCGCAGCCAGCCGGCCTTCCAATAGTGCTGCTGCCCGAGCGGAAATCCAGGATCCGGTGTGCTCTGCCAGTCGACGTACGGCATCGACTCGATACTGACGGCAAGTGGAGGTCCGAGGGAGCGGAGTGGTCGTATGACTCGCTCGCCTTCGTCCGGTGGCCCACACCAACAGAGCGCAATATTCAGGACCGGGTTTCTCGTCGGGTCGAGGCCGACGCTCACTGCAGTCGCGAGCTCGTCGGGCGCACCGTGCATAAGCTCGGCATAGCCCTTTAGCACATCGCGCAGTCTGGACCAAGGGTAGCTCATTCCTCCGGCGAGCACTGTGGTGACCGGATGTACTCGGTAGCGAAATGACGTGACGATTCCGAAGTTGCCGCCGCCCCCCCGCAGGCCCCACAGCAGGTCTTCATCGTCTTGCGGACCCGCCCGGACGATCCGTCCGTTGGCGGTGACGAGTTCAGCGCCGAGCAAGTTGTCGCACGACAGACCGTATTTGCCGTTCAGCCAGCCGAGGCCGCCCCCAAGTGTCAATCCCGCGATGCCAGTCATGGATACAATGCCCAGCGGCGTGGCCAGCCCATGGGCCTGACTACCGCGATCAAACTCCCCCAATGTGAGTCCAGGTCCGGCGACGGCGGTAAGGGATCGTTGGTCTATACGCAGGTTCTTCATCGGGGATAGATCGAGCACGACCCCATCGTCGCAAACCGCATTTCCCGCGACGTTGTGTCCTCCACCCCGTACCGCTAGCGGTAGCGCACGTTCCCGAGCGAACTCCACGCCACGCACGACTTCCCCCGGCTCTCGACACCGAACGATCACCAACGGGTACCGATCAATCATGCCATTGAACACTGCGCGGGCGGAATCGTATGCGGGATCCCCCCGGCGAATCACCTCGCCGGGAAGATTGGCACTGAGCGGACTGGCCGTCATGGCGTTCTCTTCCTGCGCGCGGTTAGAGCTTGAGGCAGTCTGACCGGCTTGAGTCAGGAGCACAAGGACGACTGCGAGGAAGGTCATCCGGATGAGACCAGAACTCAGATCAGTCGGGAAGGAGATCCGTTCCCTCGGCCCGCGATCGTCCACGCCGCGCCGGCCGCATCAAGGGCGGCTGCGCCGGCGCTGCGCGCTGCCTGCGGCCCCCTTGACCCGACCACCACGACGAGCAAGGCGGCCAGGACGAGGGAACGGGGGAGGTGCAGGGTCGTGCGACGAGCGTGCGATGCGTCCCGGAACCAGCCGGTCACCAACGGTCAAGTGAGCACCTCGGAAAGACCAGGTCAGGCCCTCCACCACGAGCACGGATACGGTTCCCAAGCTGATGTCTCCAACCGTCGGGGCCAGCTAGCTCGGGTTACCGACGGATGCTGTCGCCGCGCAGCTCGTGCTCGGCGGTGACCGCGCGTGCAGCGGCCGACTCGGGTTGGGCGAGGGTGACGCCGGCGGCGGTGAGCATGGTGAGGTCGAGTGTCCAGGTGCGGCGTGATCGTGTGGTCCAGAGATCGCCGGCGGCCTGGATGTGCCGGGAGAGCTGGTCGTCGGTCATGCCGGTGACGGCGCGCAGGTGGGCGAGGGCGTGGTCGGCTTGGCCGGTGACGTTGGCGTAGCCGAGGTGGGTGGTCAAGTGGCAGTCCGAGCACAGACAGATCAGCCGCCGCAACGCCTGGACGCCGGTGGCGTCGTCGTAGGCCCACCGTTCATGGGCTTCGAGCCAGCGGCGGGTGTCGCGGTCCTCGGGTCGGTCGCAGATCTCGCAGCGGTGCCCGGCCCGGCGGGTGATCATTCGGCGGAGCCGTTCCCAGTCCCCGGCGGCGACGGCGCTACGGACGTTGGTGAACCAGCACGACGACGGGACCATGTCGATGAACAGTCCGGACCCGAACGTGCGGTCCTCTCCCGGGAGCAGATCCGGCACGTCCGCGCGGGCCGCCCACCGGCCCAGCTCGGCCCGGGGCTGTCCGGCGTGGATCGGGCGCGGGTCGTACCAGCGTTTCGCGGCCGGGTCCCAGCGGGCGCCGGCGGCCTTCGCGGTGTCCTTGTCCGCGTAGGGCAGGTCGAGGTAGGTCCGCGTGTGGTGCTCGATCATCGGTTGCCCCCTACTCGCCTCGCTGGCCGGTCGCTGGTTGCAGGGTCGCACGGGGTTCGGACACCAATCGGCTGGCCGGTGTTGGCTTCACGATGGTGTCGGTGGTCGGGCGCACACTCGGGCGCATGGTTGACGTCATCGAGCTGGATGGGTGGGTGGGTGGAGCAGCTGGCCGGGGTGGCGGTAGCCACGACGGACACGATGCTGCGTGAGACCGGGTTGGTGCAGCCACCGACGGTGCACCTGCTGTCCGGGGAGCTGGACCCGCCGTATGTGGGATATCTGACGTGCCGACCGTTCTACCGGGGCGCCGATGCCGAGGTCGCGGTGGCCGGACTCGGGGTTCTCCCGGCGGCGCTGGGGGTGTCGCGGCTGGTGGTCACGTGGGAGAACGCCGATCTGTGCACCGCGCTGGAGCTGCCCGGCGAGGACGGGTTCCTGCCCGGTGTGGTGGTCCTCGACGCCGGCCGCGACGGGCATGTGCTGCGCTGGCATCCGATGCGGATGCACTTCGTGCCGGCCGCCGGCGGTGGGACGGCGACGGTGGACCCGCAGTGGGGTCCGATGCAGCACGTCCGGGATGGGGAGCTGCCCGGCCCGGTGGGCCGGCTGCTGGCGGTGTGGCGCGCGGAGCGGGACTGGCCCGAGGTCGAGGTCATCGGCACCTGCGCCGCCCTGGAAACCGCCGGCTACGGGATGCGTTGGGTCAGCCGCCACGTCTCCGAGTCGGCCCCGTCGTGGGTGCGGTTGCTGGCCCCGCTGATGCAGTAGCCGCCCCCGGCCGGGCCCCCATGGTCACTGTTCGGGTTCGAAGTCGGTGTCGCAGATCCCGCAGGTGATGGGGCCGCGGCCAGCACCGAGGGCGAGACCCGGATGCGGCGCCCGCAGCCGCACACACACGCCGGTGGGGTCTTGGTCTTGCCGGTGGCTGCGCTGCCGGGTTCGATGGCCCGGACAGTCGCAGCGCGGCGCCGAGCTCGGCGAGGGTGTCGGCATACTCGGTGCACGTCGCTTCGGGGACGCCGGTGGGTGACCAACCCAGCCGGGAGTCTTTGGTCACCTCGATGCCCAGTTCTTCGGCGAGGGCCTTGAATCGGGCGTTGTGCCAGCGTCCTTGCCTGCTGGTGTCCTGTATCTGGCGGACGTCGGCCAGGGCGTGCGCGGCCTCGTGCAGCAGAGTGCCCAGCATCCCGACCGGGCCACGGGCCAGGCCCTCTCCACCGATGAACACCTCCGGCAGCCGGTCCGATTCAGTGTCGGTGCCGTGGTGCCAGCGCATCGCGGCGAAGTGCCCGAGCTTCACCCCGCCCGCCGACGCCCCGGTCGAGCCGGCCCCGAGCACCACCACCACCGGCGGGATCTCGGGGTGCCGCGCCCGGATCGCGGCCCACCCTGACTCCAACGCCGCGACCATCGGGGCACTGATCGAACCTGTTGTTGACACTGACGTGTCAATTCCGCCGGTCACCGGGTCACCTGCGGCCACTCGATCGGCTCGACCCGCGGCAGGCCGCCGCCCGTCCCGAATAGCGGGGAACCGTCGCGGGGCGACCACCCGCCGGCGGCCAGCTCGCGCGACTGGGTGGTGGGGGCTCGGGGTGGACGTGCTCTCGGCAGCCTGGGCAGAGCAGCTCGGAGTCCTCCACCCACCCGCGCGCACCGGCGGCTATCACGCCGCGCTCCGAACCGGGTCGGCCTTCACGCTGGCGGTGGTGGTGTGGTGGTGGAGCAGTTCGCGGCGCTCGCGTGGGGTCAGCCCACCCAGCACGCCGTAGGCGATGTCGCGGCGGTCGAAGGCGTCGGTGAGGCATTGGGTGCGGACTGGGCACACTGCGCACACCCGGCGGGCTGCGGTCGGGTTCGCGCCCGGCTCGGGGAAAAACAGCGCGGCGTCGACCTCGCGGCAGGTGGCTTCGTCGCGCCACCGCCGGTCCGATGGCGGATTCATCGCTCGGCCTGGGGATGGGTTGTGGCCTGGTCCCACTGGGTGCGGTTGGTGACCGCCCACAGCCGCACCGACCGCCGGTCGATCTCACCGGTGTATTCGGTTGTGCCGGCCAGCTCGGCGGGCGGTGTGTGCTGGACCAGCCCGAACGTCTGGGCCCACCGTCCGATGGCCGCGCCGGCTTCGGCGTCGGGGTGTTCCGGGCCGGCCATGCCGTCGAGCCCGCCCCGGAACACGTCACGGTCGGCGGTCAAGCTCCAGTACAGCGGTGGGCAACCAGGCGCGCGGGAGTTCATCACCCGGGTGAGTGCCTCACCCACCGCGATGCGGATCGTGCTGTTCAGGTTGTCGACGCTAGCCCCGCATTTCGCACATGAGGGAAGGTGGGGCTCTCGGCGTGTCGCCTTGATCATGTTAGCGGGGGGGTGGCATATGGGGGTGTATGCGGGGACAGGGCGTGTCGTATGGGCCGGAGAGTGTGGACAAGGCGTTGGGTGCGTTGGCGGTGGTGGCCGAGTTCAGTCGGCGGCTTGATCTGGTGGGGATCATCGATCGGGCGTGTCCGATGCGGGATGTGGCGATCTTGTCGCATGGGCAGGTGATCGAGGCGTTGGTCGCGAATCGGTTGAC
>JALYVZ010000423.1 GCA_030852965.1 Actinomycetota bacterium
GCCCGGCGCCCGGCGGCGCGATGGCGGACGCGCTGCGCCGGGCCGGCTTGGACGGATCCTAGCGGGGGTGGTCCGGTGCGCCGGATGCGATCCGCACGTCACCGGGCGGCGTTTCCCAGCCCCGTGAGGTGAATGTCCCGAGACTGGGACGTTGTCGGAAGGTTTTCGGCTGGCTGTCGTCCTGGGATCGGGGCGTTGTCAGGGCGTTCGACGCACTGGTGGAACGACGATCGCATGAGAGGTGCCCGACATGACCGAGATGACCGTGAAGCAGATCGGCCGGAGTCGAGCCGCGAACCTGGCGCTGTGGGCACTCAGGTGCTGCTGGCGGCGCTGTTCGTATTCAGCGGGTAGGTGAAGGTGACGGCCGACCCCAGACGGTGGCCGGGTTTGCCCAGATGTGCCTTGGCAACGCCGGGATGCACCTGGTCGGCGGGTTAGGGCCTCGCCGTAGTCCTGGGGAAATTTCCAACGGATTTGCCTGACCTGCGCTAACTCTGGTCGGTTCCGGCGCGGTGGATGGCTCGGTAGACGGTGGAGCGAGCGACGGTGAACAGCTCGGCGAGTTCGGTGGTGGTGTGCCGCCCTCGCGGTGCAGCTCGACGAGGTGGGCTTCCTGGGAGGGGCTGAGTTTGGGTCTCTTGCCGCGCAGCCGGCCCTTGGCTTTCGCGATGGCCATACCTTCTCTGGTCCTCAGGCGGGCGAGGTCGGCCTCGAACTCGGCGACCAGCACAACGCCGTGAATAACAGCCGTCCGCGCGGTGAGTTCATCGGCGATCGCGCGGGCATCGGGCACCGACCTGGCCAGCCGGTCGAGCTTGGTGACTACGAGCGTGTCTCCGGCGCGTACCATCGTCAGTGCTTCCCTCAGACCCGGACGAGCCCGGGTGGTTCCGGTGAGCCCGTGATCAACGTAACCCGCTGCGGGTCGACTCCGAGGCGGGCCGTCGATCTGGGCGGTGAGGTCTTGGGAATCGGTCGAGCAGCGGGCGTAGCCGACCAAGAGTTCACTCATGATCGGGAGTGTAGCGTTTGACCCCCGATCACCGGGCACTTTCGCGGGCAGGTCTTGCGGGAATTCGCAGGTCAGGGGCAAGCTGCGGAAACGTTCCACCAGTCGGTGGGATCGGGTTCGTCCGGTGAGGGTTCGGCTATCGGGCAGGGCTCGAGAGCGATCGGACCGCCAGCAGACTGTCGCCATGAGCGGCGTCGGCCTCGACCTGGCCGGTTTCGTGGAATCCAAGCTTCTCCAGAACACGGCGAGAGGCGACATTCCAAGCGCGGACAGTTGCCCACAACCGCTCGTAGCCTGCCTCGGTTGCCCAAGTGACCACGGCTCCACCCGCCTCGGTTGCATAGCCGAATCCGTGAGCCCGGTGCAGCAGCTCGCAGGCTAGTTCGGGCTCGTCGGGCGCGCCATTCCCTTGGAAGACCAGCCCGCAATATCCGATGACATCCCCCGCAGTCTTCCGCTCCACCGCCAAGAGACCCGGCCGCGGTTCCTCGCGCTCCCTGCGTATCTCAGAGGCGATGTCCTCCACCGTCGGCCGTCCCTCGGCATCTATCCGTCGGTGCGCCGGCACCCTGGGATCCCGCTCCATCCACAGTCGGCGATAGACGCCAGCCTCGTCCACGTTCCGACACCGAAGGATCAGAGAATCAGTCTCCAAAGCTTTCAAAATGGGGGCTCTCCTGACGTTTTTGTGGGTCGTGATCATGCGGCTGTCCGGCCTGGGAGAGGTGGGCAGAGTCCGCCGCGGGTGAGTTCGGCCATGGCCATGAGGGACTCGGGGCTCAGGCCGTAGGAGCGGGGGGTGAGCAGCCGCAGATGGACGTTGGTGGCCTCGGAGCGGGCGTTGGACAGGCCGTGCTCGACGGTGTTGAGGATCAGCCGCTGGAACTTCTTGATCGTCTTGGCGAGCTTGACGAACGCCGGGAGACGACACCGCTGGGCCCAGGCCAGCCAGCCGATCAACAGCCGGCGGGCGGCGGTGAGGTCGCGGGCCTGGAAGATCGCCCGTAGTTGCTCCTTGAGCAGGTAGGCGCGGTAGAGCGGGCCGTTGGTGGCCGCGATACCGGCCAGGGTGGTGCGTTGGTCGGTGCTGAGCGAGCGGGGGTTCTTCAGCAACGCCCAGCGGGTGTTCTTGATCGTGGCGGCCTCGTCGGCGCGCCCACCGCGGCGCAGCTCAGCGGCCAGGCCACGGCGGACCTCGCCCGTGGGCCTTGGTCGCCCACGCCACGACGTGGAAGGGGTCCAGGCACAGCCACCGCGCGCGGGGCCCGCGCCGCGATGACGGTGTGGATGAACTCCGCGCCGTCCGCGGAGACGTGGGTCAGCGCGGCGGCGCGCTCGGCACCCAGATCGTCGAAGAACCGGCCCAGCGTCTCCTTCGTGCGGTCCTTACCCGCCCACACCAGCCGGCCGGTGTCGTGGCAGGTCACGACCAGCAGGTAGCGCTGCCCCTTGCGGTAGGAGATCTCGTCGATCCCGATCCGGCGCAGCCCCGCCAGCCGGTCGGTCGCACCAGCCCGCTCGGTGACCACCCGGCCCACGATGCCCGACACCGACCGCCACGCGACCCGCAACAGCACCGCCACCACCGACAAGGTGGCGTGGCAGACCAGCCAGGCCGCGGTGTCCTCAAACGCCGCGGTGAACCGTGATCCTGGCCGGGCCCAGGGCACCTGCGCGACCACCACCCCGTGCGTCGGGCACGCCACCCGCCGGGTCGTGGCCTGCAAGTACACCTGGGTCGTACCCAGATCCAGACCCCGCCACCGGCGCGGCGCCTTACTCACGTCATAACCGGGACAACGCCGACCGCAACGCGAGCACCGGGACCCGACCCCACCCTTGGGCCGGACCCGGGCGATGAGCTGCTCCCCACCCCGCCCGTCGGGCTCCAGATCCACCGACTCGATCACCGCGTTCTCGACCCCGAGCAACCTTCGCCATACCCTCGTTGTGCGCACGCCGTTCCCGTCCTGATCGTTCCAAGCTGTGGTAGCCCGAAACCCTAGACAGGGCACGGCGTGCCCCCTCAACGATCATGAACTGGCACCCACGGGAACGTCAGTAGAGCC
>JALYVZ010000424.1 GCA_030852965.1 Actinomycetota bacterium
CGCCGCCGCCGCAGCTTGTGCCGGGGCCTGGTGGGTACCACGAGGTCGAGCGGCGGCACCGGGTAGTCCGAGGCCAGCTCGACCACCTGCTTCTCCGCAGCCTTGTGGTCCGGCACCAGGAACGCGACCAGCCCGACGGCCAGGACGGCGATCACCAGCGCCACGATCAACGCGGGCGTGCTGCCGCCGGAGCTGCGGAACGCGCGGATCGCGAAGATCAGGCGCTCCCGTGGGGGTCGAGCACAGGTGGACGAATCCGCTGAATCACGCGAACCGAACGATGCCGTGGACTCTCTTCAACAGGTGCTGCTGGATGCTGAAGGTGCCGAGGAATTCCTCGTCCGGGTCGGAGGGAGCCGCCGCCATGGCTCTGGCCCCGAGGGCGGCGTTCAGGCCGCAGCGGCGGCATTCCTCCAGGTGCGCGTGGACCCGGGCAATCGTGGTGGGGTCGTCGAGCTCGCCGTCGAGGTAGCGCTGCAGCACGCGGGCGGTGCGCAGGCAGCGGCTCATCCGGCCGATCCGGGCGAGTGACATCATGAGCGGCTCCGGAAGGGCCTCGACCAAGATCCAAAGCGGTCCTCTCTCACGCATGATCACTGGATCTGGGCAGGAATCCGCTGTTCTCCTAACGTACGTGCGATCCGAGGAGCAGCACGACGGGCGGCGTTGGACGACGACGGGCATCCCCCACCATTCGACCCGAGGCAGACTTCGGCGGATCGGTCCCGGCGGGCGATGAGACCACCCGCGGCCTGTTCGTCGTACTGGCGACCCGCAGCGGCTCCCAGCGGGGACTCGACTCGGTCGCGCTCGCTGGTCACGGCCTGCGGGTGGTGTCGGTCGACACCATCGACGAGCTGCGGGAGGCGATGGGACAGCTCCGGCCCGATGTCGCCGTCGTCGATGTCGGGCTGGCCGCCGGTCGCCACTCTGTCGTGCTCGAGCTGGTTCGGCATGCGAGCACGCCCTTGATCGCCGTTTCCATCGCCCGCGTCGAGCTCCTGCTGGCGGGTGCGGACGACTGCTTGCCCTCGGCCTACACCTCTGTGGAGCTCGCCGCCCGGGTGATCGCTCTGGGGCGGCGGACTTGCCTCGACCGGACCCAGCGCGGCAGAGTTCTGCGCGCCGGTCCGCTCCAGCTCGACCTGCGAGGCCGCCGAGTGGGGGTCCGCGGTTCGGAGGTTCCATTGACCGCGATGGAGTTCAACCTGTTGAGCTGCTTCCTCCGCCACCCGGATGAGGCGTTGTCCCGTGAATGGCTCCTAGCCGAGGTCTGGGGCTACACCAGCGGTACGACCGAGACGGTCACCGTGTACGTGCGACGGCTTCGCTCGAAGATCGAGTCCGATCCGGCGCGACCAGTGCGATCCAAACCGTCTGGGGTGTCGGATACCGGTTCCACGTCGAAGAGCCACCCCGACAGCCCTGAGCTTCGGACACCCGGGCGTTGGTGGCGGAAACGACGGTCAGACTGACGAGCCGACATAGCGAACGGCGTCAGCGAGGCGGGCAACTGCCTCGGCGGCACGCTCGACGTCCAATGTGGCGTACCCGACCACCAACCCGGCCAGCACGGGGGGGTGCGCAGCCCAGGCGGTCGTCGCCGCGGACCGCCGCCGCCGCGACCAGAGCCGCGGTGTCCACAACGTCGCGCGGCTGCAGCCACACGTGCAGGCCCGAGGTCGCGCCCAATACCGCCCAGCCGGGCAATTGCTGGTCCACCGCGGTCAGCAGTGCGTCGCGGCGGGTGCGGTAGATCTTGCGTGCGCGGCGCAGGTGTCGGTCGAAGGCACCCATCTCGATCAGCCGGGCCAGCGCGAGCTGCTCGATGACCGGGCTGCCACCGCCGGTGTCGCGCTTGGCGGCAACGAGCGGGGCCAGCAACGCCGTCGGGGGCACGATCCAGCCCAGGCGCAGGCCGGGTGCCAGTGGGCGGCTGACCGATCCCAACAACGCGACCCGGTGTGGGTTGAGGCCCTGCAGGCAGCCCATCGGCATCCGGTCCCAGCGGAACAGGGCGTCGTGGTCGTCCTCGATGATCAGGTTGTCCCGCTCCATCGCCCACCGCACCAGGGCGCTGCGCCGTGAGGGCGACAGCACGGCGCCGGTGGGGTGCTGGTGGGCCGGGGTGCACAGCACCGCGCGGGCACCGGTGGCGGCCAATGCGGCGACGTCGAGGCCCTCGCGGTCCACCGGGACGGGTACCAGTTGCAGCCTGGTGCCGGCGAGCACCTGATGCAGCCGGCTGCTGCCCGGGTCCTCCACCGCGAGCATCTGGTAGCCGTGGTCGGCGAGCTCACCGGCGAGCAGCACCAGACCTTGGGTGACCCCGGCCACGACCAGGACATTCTCCGGTGCCGCGACCGCCCCCCGCACCCGGGACAGGTAGGACCCGAGTTGGCTGCGCAGCCCACAGTAGCGACGCCAACAGTGCGAATAGTATCGCCCGAGATGAAGGATTCGAGCACCAGAGAAACAAGAGGTCAAGCTGTTTGGCGATCATCCCGATAGCCGTTCGGCCGTCGCCCCCACGCAATGACAGATCGGCCACCACCAACACCAACATTGGCGATGCCAACCGTCTCGACTTCTGGTTCGTAGCTGATTCGACTGCCGCCCGGCAACTCCGTTAGATCGGCCAGCGCCGCCTGACAGCGCCGCGGATGCACCCGACGGCGAGGCTCCAGGACATCGACGGTAAGCCACTCGACCTCGACGCCGACGGTGCCCGGCGCGCCCATCTGGAAGCACTGCGTTCCGACGTAGTCAGTCACGTCGGAGACGTGTCGTAAGCGTGCGGATCGCGCTCGGAATGGAACCCTGGCCCCCTGGCCATGATTCATCCTCTCGGAGTGCCATATCGCTCGGGAATCCCATAACGTTCCGGGATCCCAGGTATGACCCTTGCGGATGGAGTCAACCCCGGTAGCAACCGTGAGGGTTATTCACAGAGGCCCCGACAAATGCAAAAAACTATCCACGGCGCGCCTACGTGAACGACGGTCCGTTTCTTGAAAGAATTGGGTTCCGATACTCAATTCACAGAAACGGACCGTCGAACATGTACCATACCACGGGGCTG
>JALYVZ010000425.1 GCA_030852965.1 Actinomycetota bacterium
ACCCCGGGACGCGGTCCAGGCCTGGTCGCAGGCCAGCAGCCAGGCCTGCGCGTCGGCGGCGCGGGCCCGGGTGAGCAGGTCCCACTGCTCGGCCTTGCCCGGACCGTCACCCCAGCTCGAGGGCAGCACCACCAGCTCCGCCCCGGCCCGCCCGAGCGCGCTGAACTGGTCGGCGAACCGCACGTCATAGCAGGTGGCCAGCCCGACCGACACTCCTTCGACGGACACCCGAACCAGTGACTCGCCCGCCGCCACCACGGCAGACTCCCGGGCCCCGAACGCGTCGTAGAGGTGGATCTTGCGATAGCTGGCGGCAGACCCGTCGGGCCGCGCCACCAGCAGGGTGTTGAACACGCGAGTGTCGTCCGCCGGCTCGAACATGCCGACCACGGCGGTGATGGCGTGCTCGCTGGCCGCCGCCCGCACGGCGATTGCCCATGGGCCGTCCATCGGCTCGGCGACGGCGTGCAGATCGGAGCCGAAGCACGCCATGCTCGCTTCCGGGGTCGCTACCAACCGGGCGCCACGTACGGCGGCCGCCGCGATGGCGTCGGTGACCAGTTCGAGGTTGGCCGCCGGGTCGGGGCCGCTGCTCAGCTGGGCGGCGGCGACGATCAGGCGGGTCATGGTGGGTCGGGTGATCAGCCGCGCTCGGCGGCGGCGCGGTTGAGCAGGTAGGGCACGGTCAGCCGGTGGACCGGGCTGCCGAGCGTCCACACCGGTCGTGCGATCGCTGGCCCGAGCCGCAGACCCAGCCCGGACTCCCAGGCCAACGGTAGTCCTCGGCGCAGCACCGGCGGGGTCTGCTCGAGGGCGGCCCGAGCCCAGGCCTCCGCTGATCGAGAATCCGAGCTGGTCCTGGCGACCGCAAAGGCGTCGGAGTAGTCAGGGGTGGCTGCCGGTGGCCGTTCGGTCACCTCGATGCGGGTCGACACACCGGCGAGCCTAGCTCGCTCGGCAGGACCTACTCGGTTCGTTCGACGGTGATGATCCGTGTTCTGGTGCGAGAACGGACATCTCCCGTCCGCTCCGGGCACGAGTTCCCTGTGACTGCGCCGAGCCTCCTGTGGGGTCCTCGGGGTTGGCGCCTACGGTTGGCCGCCTATGCGTTTCCTACACACCTCCGACTGGCACATCGGCAAGACCCTCAAGGGCCACAGCCGGCTCGACGAGCAGACCGACGTGCTGCGCGAGATCGTCGGTGTGGCGCGCGCCGAGCGGGTCGACGCGGTGCTGATCGCCGGCGACCTGTACGACAGCGGGGCGCCGAGAGCGGCCGCCCAGCGGCTGGTGGTGAAGACGCTGCTGGCGTTGGCCGGCACCGGCGCCCAGGTGGTGGCGATCGCCGGCAACCACGATCATCCGAACACCCTGGACGCCTACCGTCCGCTGGCCGAGGTCGCCGGGATCACCCTGGTCGGCTCCTACCGCCCGGCCGCCAGTGGTGGGCTGCTGAGCTTCACCGCGCGCTCCACCGGCGAGCCGGTGCGGCTGGCCGTGCTGCCGTTCCTGTCCCAGCGCTACGCGGTGCGGGCCGCGGAGCTGGTCAGCGGCACGCCGGGGGAGAACGCCGGAAAGTACGACCAACTGGTGCGTGACGTGCTGGCCGAGCTGACCGACGGGTTCGCGCGCGACGCGGTGAACCTGGTGATGGCGCACCTGACCGTCACCGGTGGGGTGTTCGGCGGCGGCGAGCGGGCCGCGCAGTCGATCTTCGAGTACCACGTGCCGGCGACCGCTTTCCCCGCGCACGCGCACTACGTCGCGCTGGGGCATCTGCACCGCCGCCAGAGCCTGCCGGCCCCGTGCCCGGTGCACTACTGCGGCTCGCCGCTGGCGGTCGACTTCGGCGAGCAGGACAACATCGGCGTGGTCTGCCTGGTGGAGGCCGTCCCCGGTCTGCCGGCGAAGGTCACCGACATCCCGTTGAGGTCCGGGCGGCGGCTGCGGACTCTGCGCGGGTCCGTCGCCGAGCTGGCCGCACTGAACGCCTCGGATGTCGGGGATGCCTTGTTGCGCGTGTACGTGCGCGAGCCGGCCCGGGCCGGGTTGCGCGAGCAGGTCCTCGAGCTGCTGCCGAACGCGCTGGAGGTCCGGATCGATCGCGAGTTCGCGGCCCCGGTCACCGGCGGCCGACCGACGCCTTCGGAGGATGGCGCCGCCGAGCGGACCCCCGGTCAGCTGTTCGCCGAGTACTGCACCGGCCAGGGGGTGGCCGACGACCGGGTCGCGGCGCTGTTCGCCCGGCTGCACGACGAGGTGACCCTGTAGTGCGGCCGGTGCGGTTGGAGATGCACGGCTTCGCCGCGTTCCGCGAGCGATGCGTGGTCGACTTCTCCGGCGCGGAGTACTTCGCGCTGGTCGGCCCGACCGGGTCCGGCAAGTCCACGGTGATCGACGCGATGACGTTCGCGCTCTACGGCTCGGTACCGCGCTGGGACGACCGCCGCACGGTGGCGCTGGCACTGTCGCCGACCGCCAACCGGGGGACCGTGCGGCTGGTGTTCGAGGTCGGGGCTTGCCGCTACGTGGCGGTGCGTGAGCTGCGCCGCGCCCCCAACGGCGGGGTGACGGTGCGCAACGCCAGTGTGGAACGGCTGCTCGACCCGTCGGACCCGGACGGCAACACCGAGCCGCTGGCCTCCGACTCGGCGGTCAGCAAGTGCGTGGAGGAGCTGCTGGGGCTGCCGTTCGAGCAGTTCTGTGTCTGTGTGGTGCTGCCCCAGGGCGACTTCGCCCAGTTCCTGCACGCGAAGCCGGCGGACCGGCAGAAGACACTGACCCGCATCCTCGGGTTGGGCGTGTACGAGACCATCGCCAAGCAGGCCGGCGCCGAGGCGATCACCCAGCGGCAGCGGACCGACCTGCTCAGTGACCAGCTCACCGGGTACGCCGACGCAACCGACACCGCCATCGCCGACGCCGACCGGCGTCTCGCCGAGCTGGCCGCCCTGGCTGAGCGGGTGGCCGAGGCGCTGCCGGGGCTCGCCAGCGCCGACGCCGAGCTGGCCGATGCGCAGCGGGACGCCCAGCGGCTGCACGGCGAGGCAACGGTACTGGCC
>JALYVZ010000130.1 GCA_030852965.1 Actinomycetota bacterium
CCCTGGAGGTCGCGGTACTGGATCGGCGACGGGCCCGCCGGGCGTTCCGCCGGATCACCGGGGCCGCACTGGCCGCCCTCCTCCCGGCGGAGAACCGGGCCAGCGATCCCGTGACCGACGGCACAGACTCGGGCGGTGTGGAGCCGGACAGCGGAGACTTGAGCAGCGCGGGCTCGGACAGCGCGGGCTCGGACAGCGCGGGCTCGGACAGCGCGGGCTCGGACAGCGCGGGCTCGGACAGCGCGGGCTCGGACAGCGCGGACTCTAGCAGCGAATAGCTGCTTAGCGGGGTTGGTGCGGACGTTCTCGGTCCGCCCAGAGTGGGTTGTCCTCGTTGCGCCGATACACCGGGATCGCCGGCGCCACCGCGAAGCGCAGTCGGGTTGCTTCGCCGACCACCTCACCGTCGCAGGCCAGTGCCTCCGGGGCCGTCAGCTCAACGTTGAGCTCGTGCACCAGCCGCTCGCCATAGACCCGGCTGTGCCCGAACGCGGCCAGCAGCAGCGCGCACACCGCGCGCAACCGGGAGAAGCGCAGGTCGGCGCGCAGCCACCGGACGTCGAGCAACCCGGAGTCCAGTCGGGACCGCCACGCCGGCACCGCGCCGCGGGGGTGGTAGGGGCCATTGCCCACGAACACGAACCATACGGTGTGCCACCGGCCGTCCAACCGGATCCGCAGCGGCTCGGCCAGGCGCAGCGTGACCACCAGCGCGGCGGCGAACGCCGGCCACTTGCCCCATCGGCCCTGCCACTTCTCGCGCCGCCGTACCAGGTCGGGATAGCTGCCCAGGCTCGCGGTGTTGAGCAGGTAACGGGTGCGGGGGTCGGCCGACGGGCCCTCGCCGGTGTCCAGCTCGACTGTTGCCACGTCGACCGCGACCGCTTCACCGGCCCCGGTGGCGTCGACCACCTCGCGCAGGTCGTACACGCCGATGTCGCGGGCGAAGTGGTTGAGCGTGCCGGTCGGGATGACCACCAGTGGTAGGTCATGGCGCATCGCCACCACCGCCACCGAGGCAACGGTGCCGTCACCGCCGGCCACCCCGACCGCGCCGGGCTGTTCGGGCTGGGCCGCCAGCGCCTCCTCCAGCTGCTCGGTGACGTCCCGGCCCTCCTCGGCGCGCAGCACGGTGGCGGCTGGCAGTGCCTCCATGACGGCGTCGGTGGGATCGTAGCCGGCGGCGCCGGAGACCGGGTTGACCATGACCAGCAGGCCCTTGCCGTCCACCAGCCGCGGTACCTCGCGGACCGTGCGGGCCGCCGCCTCGTCCGACTCGCGCACCGGCCACCACCAGCGAGTGGCGAGCGCCACACCGGTGCCGACGGCCGCGCCGGCCAGCACATCCGAGCCCCAGTGCACCCCGGTGTGCACCCGAGAGTAGGCGACGCAAGCCGCCAGCGGGGCCAGCGCGAGGCCGGTGCGGGGACTCTCCATGGCCACCGCGGTGGTGAACGCGGCGGCGGATGCGGCGTGCCCGGACGGGAAGGACGACGAGGTGGGCCGCTTGGTCAGCCGCCGCTGCACCGGCAGCTGGTCGGCCGGTGGCCGCCGCCGCGGGAACAGGGTCTTGAGCACCGCGTTCGCGGTGAAGCTGGCTCCCGCGATGGACACGACACCACGCAGCGCGGCCCGCCGGGTCGCCCCCTTGCGGACACTGAGCACCGCGGCGATCGCGAACCACAACAGGCCGTGGTTCGCCGACCGCGTCAAACGCTTCAGCCCCTCGTCCACGTCGGTGACCGGCAGCCGGGCCACCGCGGCGCCGATTGCCCGGTCGGGTCGGCCGACCCGATAGAACTTCTCACGTAACCGCTCCCGCACAGGATCGACACTACGGGTGCTCGACCGCCTACGCTGATGTGCATGCACCGGCGGATCTTTGGGATCGAGACCGAGTTCGGGGTCACCTGCACCTTCCACGGCCAGCGGCGGCTGTCCCCGGACGAGGTGGCCCGCTACCTGTTCCGCCGGGTGGTGTCGTGGGGGCGTTCATCGAACGTGTTCCTGCGCAACGGCTCGCGGCTGTACTTGGACGTGGGCAGCCACCCCGAGTACGCCACGGCCGAGTGTGACTCGCTCACCCAGCTGGTCGCGCACGACAAGGCCGGTGAGCGGATCCTGGAGGACCTGCTGGTCGACGCCGAACGCCGGCTGGTCGATGAGGGCATCGGCGGGGACATCTACCTGTTCAAGAACAACACCGACTCGGCCGGCAACTCCTACGGCTGCCACGAGAACTATTTGGTTGCTCGTGCCGGTGAATTTTCGAGGATCGCGGACGTGCTGCTGCCGTTCCTGGTGACCCGTCAGCTGATCTGCGGGGCCGGCAAGGTGCTGCAGACCCCGCGCGGGGCGGTGTACTGCCTGTCCCAGCGCGCGGAGCACATCTGGGAGGGGGTGTCCTCGGCCACTACCCGGTCCCGGCCGATCATCAACACCCGCGACGAGCCGCACGCGGACGCCGAGCGGTACCGCCGGCTGCACGTAATCGTGGGTGACTCGAACATGTCCGAGGTGACCACGCTGCTCAAGGTCGGCTCGGCTGCCCTGGTACTGGACATGATCGAGCAGGGTGTGCAGTTCCGGGACTTCGCCCTCGACAACCCGATCCGGGCGATCCGCGAGATCAGCCACGACCTGACCGGGCGCCGCACCGTTCGGCTGGCCGGTGGCCGGGAGGCCAGCGCACTGGACATCCAACGTGAGTACTACTCCCGCGCGCTGGAGCGGTTCACGGTCCAGGGCAACGGCGACAAGACCACCGAGCGGGTCCTGGCGCTGTGGGGCCGCACGCTGGACGCGGTGGAGAGCCAGAACCTGAGCCAGATCGACCGGGAGATCGACTGGGCGATCAAGCACCGGCTTATCGAGCGCTACCGCATGAAGCACGACATGGAACTCTCCAACGCCAGGGTAGCCCAGCTGGATCTGGCCTACCACGACATCCGGCGCGGTCGCGGGCTGTTCGACCTGCTGCAGCGCAAGTCGATGGTGGAGCGCGTCACCGACGACGGCGAGATCGAGGCGGCCAAGGACACCCCGCCGCAGACCACCAGGGCCAAGCTGCGCGGGGACTTCATCGCCGCCGCGCAGGCCGCCGGTCGGGACTTCACCGTCGACTGGGTGCACCTGAAGCTGAACGACCAGGCGCAGCGCACCGTGCTGTGCAAGGACCCGTTCCGGTCGGTGGACGAACGAGTCGAGCGCCTGATCGCCTCGCTGTAAGAACGGCGGGTCGCGGGGCGCGTTCGGCCCTGGCGCGCCTGCCTCCGCGATACGCTGCGGGAGTGTCCTCCGCCCGCGCCGAGCGTCTGGTGAACCTGGTGCTCTGCCTGCTGTCCACCCGCCAGTACCTCAGCGCGGAGCGGATCCGGGCGACCGTGTCCGGGTACGACCAGACCGCGTCGGACGAAGCGTTCTTCCGCATGTTCGAGCGGGACAAGTCCGAGCTGCGTGACCTCGGGGTGCCGCTGGAGACCGGGCGGCTCTCCACGTTCGACACCGTCGACGGCTACCGGGTCGCCCGTCACGACTACGAGCTGGGTGACATCGAGCTGGCCGCCGACGAGGCGGCCGCGGTGGCCCTGGCCGCCCGGCTCTGGGACGGTCCGGAGCTGGCCGCTGCGGCCCAGCGAGCCGTGGTGAAACTGCGGGCGGCCGGGGTCGAGGTCGACGAGGGCGCCAGCGCCGAAGTACAGCCCAGGGTGGCGGCCACCGAGCCGGCGTTCGCCCCGCTGTTGGCCGCCGTCCAGGCCGGCCGGGTGGTCACCTTCACCCACCGCTCACACCCGAGCGCCGAGGCGATGCGGCGCACCGTCGAGCCGTGGGGCGTGGTGAGCTGGCGGGGCCGCTGGTATCTGGTCGGCCACGACCGGGACCGCGACGACGTGCGGTGCTTCCGGTTGTCCCGGATCAGCGCGCCGGTGACCGCGATCGGCCGGGCCGGAGCGGTGCGGGCCCCGGACGGGGTGGACCTGGTGGAGCTGGTGCGCCGCGGCGCCGGACCGCCGCCGGTCATCGGGACGGCCCGGATCTGGGTGGCCCGAGGGCGGGCACTGGGGCTGCGGCGGCTCGGTCGGGTGGTGGGCTCCCGGGACCACGAAGGTCGCCAAGGCGAGGAGCTGGAGCTGGAGCTGCGCAGCCGGGAGACGGTGGCCCGCTGGGTTGCCGGGCACGGACCGGACGTGGCGGTCCTGGAGCCGTCCGAGCTGGCCGACGCGGTGCGGGCGGCCTGGGCGACGGCGGCCGCGGTCCATGACGACACGGCGCACGTCGATTCGGTGCCGGCGGGTCGACCGTGACGGCGGCCCGGTCATGACGGCAGCACTGTTGTGAGCGCGGCCCTGTCCGCGCGGCTGCCCCGGTTGCTGTCGCTGGTGCCGTATCTGTTGGCGCACCCCGGGGTGCGGGTGGCCGAGGTGGCCGCCGACTTCCGCGTCACCGAGGAGCAACTCCGGCGTGATCTGGAGCTGCTGTGGATGTGTGGGCTGCCCGGCTACGGGCCCGGTGACCTGGTAGATCTGTCGTTCTCCGGGGACACCGTGACCGTCACCGAGGATGCCGGCATGCGCCGCCCGCTGCGGCTCACCACGGCCGAGGCGACCGCGTTGCTGGTGGCGTTGCGGGCGTTGGCCGAGGCGCCTGGGATGGTGGACACCGAGGTGGTCCGCCGGGCCCTGGCGAAGATCGAGAGCGCGGTCGGAGCGGTGGTCATACCGGGCGGGGTTGCCGTCGACATCGCCGCCAGCGAGGAGGCCACCACCGGGACGGTGCGCGCCGCGCTGGACCACCGTCGGGCGCTGCGGATCCGCTACTACACCGCATCCCGCGACGTGGTGGCGGATCGCACGGTGGACCCGATGCGGCTGCTGCTGGTGGAGGGCCGGGGTTACCTCGAGGCGTGGTGCCGCTCGGCGGAGGGGGTCCGGCTGTTCCGGCTGGACCGCATCGACGAGGTCGAGGAGCTGCCCGAGCCTGCGGCGGCTCCGCCGTCGGCCCGGCCCACCGACCTGTCCGCCGGGCTGTTCCGGCCCGCGCCGGAGCAGCAGGTCGCTGTGCTGCGGGTGGAGCCGGCGGCACGCTGGGTCGGCGAGTACTACCCGGTGGACGAGATCGTGGAGTCTCCGGACGGCGGCGCGGAGATACGGATGCGCTACTCCGACGACGCCTGGATGGTACGGCTGGTGCTCGGGCTCGGCGGCCGGGCGAGGGTGCTGTCGCCGCCGGCGCTGCGGACCGCGGTGGCCGAGCGCGCCCGCGCGGCCCTGAACTCGCCATGACCTTTACGGTACGAGGATGGGTTGGCTACTGAGCGGGTTGTTGCTCCTGGTGGGCCTGGTCGTGCTGCTTGTGCTGGTAGTGGCGTTGGTGGGCCGGCTACGACGTGGTCAGGCCGCCGTGGTGGCCCTGCGCGCTACCCTGGACGATGGATCCGCTCGGTTGCGGGTGGGTCAGGGGTTGGTACGGGAGTGGCGGGATACCCGTGGCGGCACGCGGCTCTCAGGTCCGAGCGCGTAGCATCGGGATCGGCGTACTCACTGCGGAGAGGAACTACGACATGCCACACGGTTCAGAATGGTTGATCCTCCTCCTGGTGGTCGTCATCCTGTTCGGGGCCAAGAAGCTTCCTGAGATGGCCCGCTCGCTCGGACAGTCGGCCCGGGTACTCAAGAGTGAGATGAAGGGCATGCAGGACGACGACGAGGCCCGCGCCAAGTCCACTGGGCAGCCCGCCGCGCTTCCTCCGGCCGCTGCAGCCCCGTTGCCACAGCCCCAGCCCGCTGAGGGTTCGGGCAGCCCAGACACCCCCCGGTAGTCCGCGCCGGTGTGGCATCCACTTGCCCGGCGTCGCCGCCGTCGGGCGAATCCCGACGGCACCATGACCCTCGTCGAGCATCTCTACGAGCTGCGCACCCGACTGGCCATCTCGCTGGTGGCGGTCGCGGTGACCTCGATCGTCGGGTACATGTGGTTCGGTACCGGGTTCTTTGGCGGACGCAGCCTCGGTGAGCTGTTGAAAGGCCCGTACTGCGCGCTGCCGCCCTCCGCCCGGCCGGCCCCCACGGGGGATGGCGGGTGCACGTTGGCCGCGCTCGCGGCCTTCGACCAGTTCTCGCTGCGCATGCGGGTGGGCGTGGTCACCGGGGTGGTACTGGCCTGCCCGGTCTGGTTCTACCAGTTCTGGGCCTTCATCACGCCAGGGTTGTACCTCAAGGAGCGGCGGCTGGCATTGACCTTCGTGGTCTCGGCCGTCATCCTGTTCACCTCCGGGGCGGTGCTGGCCTACCTCGTACTTGAGCAGGCGCTGGCGTTTCTGCTGTCGGTCAGCTCCGACATACAGACCACATACCTGACCGGTGAGAGCTACTTCGGGCTGCTCATCGCGTTGCTGCTGATCTTCGGGGTGAGCTTCGAGTTGCCGCTGGTAGTGGTGATGCTCAACCGGGTCGGCGTGGTCAGCTACGCGAAGCTGCGGGCCTGGCGGCGCGGGCTGATCTTTGGGTTGTTCGTGTTCGCGGCGGTCGCCACCCCGGGCGGTGACCCGATCTCGATGACCGCGCTGGCCCTGGCGCTCACCGTGCTGTTCGAGCTGGCGATCCAGCTGGCCCGGCTGCACGACCGTGGGGTGGCCCGACGGCGCGCAGCCGAAGCCGTCGACCCGGACCAGCCCTCCAACGTCGACCACCGGCCGAGCGAGCTGCCCACCATCGCCGACTACGACGACGCGACCTGAGGTCGCCAGCGCACCCGCCGCGGGCGTGTCATCCCACAGACCCGCCGCAGCCAGCGACTTTGCGCGGGCGAACCGCTGTAGGGCCTCGCCGAGATCCGCACCAGAGTGGTCGAAGCTTGCTTGGGTGAATCCACGCTGATGCGGATCTCGGCGAGGTGCGCGGTCAGCCGCCGCCGACTTCCGATACGTGTGCGCTGGTCAGGAGCGGTCGAACTCGCCGGCGCGTACTCCGGCAACGAACGCGTGCCACTCGGTGGCGGTGTAGACGTGCGGGGCCAGCGAACGGTCCTTAGTGTCGCGGATCGCCACCCCGCCATCGGGCAGGAAAGCGACCTCCACGCAGCTGTTGCCTTCCTCCTGGCCGCCGCTGAAGCTGCTCTTGCGCCACTGTGCATCGGCCAGATCCACGGCGCCTCCTTCATGTGCTCAGGCTTGCTCGGCGAGCCGCCGAACCATCGCCAGCGACTCGGCCGGGTCGAGCGCGTCGGCCCGGACCCGGTCGAAGGCGAGTCTAGCCCTGGTGACGTCGTGCTCCTTGTCGAGGATGAGCGCGCCAAGGGAGTGCTCCACGTAGGCGATGTCCGGCTCGCCGAGGTCGCCGAAGTTGAGGATCGTGAAGCCGGAGGCCAGCGCGGCGTGCGCACCGACCGCGGTCGGCAGCACCTGCAGCGTGACAGTGTCCAGGATGGCCGCCTCGGCCAGGTGGCGGAGCTGAGCGCCCAACACCTCGGATCCGCCGACCGGTCGGTGAAGCACCGTCTCGTCAACGACCGCGACCAGTCTCAGCGGGTGGTCGGTCGATGTCAGTCGATGCTGGCGGATCATCCGCACGGTGACCTCGTTGGCCAACTGCTCCTCGGTCCGTCGCATCGGCACGGCGGTGAACAGTGCCCGGGCGTAGTCGGCGGTCTGCAGCAGGCCAGGTACGTAACCCACGGTGAACTCGTAGACCAGGCTGGCCTCGGTCTCGTAACCGACGTAGAACGGGGGTTGTCCCAACCCGTAAGCCTGCCACCAGCCACGTTGCCTGGCTTGCCGGGTCAGCTCGATCAGGTCGGTCCAGCGGTCGCCGCCGACGTCGTAGAGATCCAGCATGCTGCGCACGCCGTGCACGTCGACGCCCTGCTGCGCGGTCTCGATCCGGCTCAGGCTGGCCGCCGACCAGTCCAGCTTGGGTGCGGCCTCCTCCAGAGTCAGCCCGGCCTGCTCGCGCAGCAGCCGCAGCCGGCGGGCCAGGATCCGGCGCCGGACCACCGATCCGTTGCGCTGCTGTGCCACGCCACCCCCCGTCCCCGCTCGGGCACTCATGGTGACAGGTGCAAAGCCGGATCCGTAATTTCCGTCGGCGTGGGGTTACGTAGTCGATCTTCCATGCGGATCCTGGCCACATGCCCGAAGAAGCGTTCCGATCGATCGCCGTCAGCCTTACGGCCTGGCCGGAGGTGCTCGTCCGGTTGCGGGAGCAGCACCGGGCCGGGCCGGACGGGCGGTGCCTTGGCTGCACCAGCCAGGTCCACAGCGCGCCGCGCTGGCCGTGTGCCCTGGCCACGATCGCGGCCATGGCCCCCGACCGGCCCGTCGACCAGGTCGCCCGTATGCGAGCCCGCCGTCCAATGTGACAGCCTGATGGGGTGGCCAGCCGTTCACCGTCCGAGGCATATGCCGAGTCCCGGAAGCGTGCGGAGCGTCCCCGGCTCGCCGAGTTTGCGGGGGTCCTGCCGTTCTCGCTCGACGACTTCCAGGTTCAGTCGTGTGAAGCGTTGGAGGACGGGCACGGCGTGCTGGTCTGCGCGCCCACCGGCGCGGGCAAGACTGTGGTCGGTGAGTTCGCCGTGCATCTGGCGCTGGCCGAAGGCACCAAGTGCTTCTACACCACGCCGATCAAGGCGCTGTCCAACCAGAAGTACGCCGACCTGGTGGCCCGGCACGGCGCCGACCAGATCGGGCTGCTGACCGGCGACACGGCCGTCAACGGGCACGCCCCGGTGGTGGTGATGACCACCGAGGTGCTGCGCAACATGCTCTACGCCTCCAGCCCGGCGCTCTACGGGCTGGGCTACGTGGTGATGGACGAGGTGCACTATCTGGCCGACCGGTTCCGCGGCGCGGTGTGGGAGGAGGTCATCCTCCAGCTGCCGCAAGATGTGGCCGTGGTGGGCCTGAGCGCCACGGTGAGCAACGCCGAGGAGTTCGGCGACTGGTTGGTCACCGTGCGGGGGGAAACCGCCATCGTGGTCGACGAGCAGCGCCCGGTGCCGTTGTGGCAGCACATGATGGTGGGCAGCCGGTTGTTCGACCTGTTCGCCGGCCAGGACGCCACAGGGCAGCTGAAGGTGGACCCGGTGCTGGTCCGACACGCCGAGGAGCAGGCCCGGTTCGCGCCGGGGCTGGGGCGGGGCGGTCCCCGGGGGCACGGCGGGCGGGGTGCGAACGGCGGTGGCGGTGGCCGGGGTGGCCCACCCCGGTTCCGGCCGACGTCCCGGGTGACCGTGATCGACCGGCTGGACCGCCACGGCCTGCTGCCGGCGATCACGTTCGTCTTCAGCCGCACCGGCTGTGACGCCGCGGTGGGCCAGTGCGTGCGCGCCGGACTACGGCTGACGACCGAGGACGACGTCACCCGGATCCGGCGGGTCGTCGAGGCGCACACCACCGAGCTGCCCGAGGCCGACCTCGGCGTGCTCGGGTTCTGGGAGTGGCGCGAGGCGTTGGAGCGGGGGATCGCCGCGCACCACGCCGGGATGCTGCCGGCGTTCAAGGAGACCGTCGAGGAGCTGTTCGTGCTCGGCCTGGTCAAGTGTGTGTTCGCCACCGAGACGCTGGCGCTCGGGATCAACATGCCGGCCCGCACCGTGGTGCTGGAGCGGCTGGTGAAGTACAACGGCGAGGCGCACGCGGAGCTGACCGCGGGGGAGTACACCCAGCTCACCGGGCGGGCGGGGCGACGCGGCATCGACGTCGAGGGGCACGCCGTGGTGCTCTGGCAGCCCGGTGTCGACCCCACCCAGGTCGCCGGCCTCGCGTCCACCCGCACCTACCCGCTGCGCAGCTCCTTCCGCCCCGGCTACAACATGGCGGTCAACCTGCTGGGGCGGCTCGGCGCCGAGCAGGCTCGCGCGTTGCTGGAGCAGTCGTTCGCCCAGTTCCAGGCCGACCGGTCGGTGGTCGGGGCGGCCCGGCGGATCGAGCGCAACCAGGAAGCAATACGGGGCCATCTCGAAATGATGCGCTGCCACCTCGGCGACTTCAACACCTACGCCGGGTTGCGCCGCGAACTGTCCGAACAGGAGAAGGCGCTGCACCGTGACGGCGCCGCCGCCCGCCGCGTGGCCATCGCCGACTCGCTGGCCGCGCTTCGCCCCGGTGACGTGATCGCGGTGCCCAGC
>JALYVZ010000426.1 GCA_030852965.1 Actinomycetota bacterium
AATCACCAATCGTACGGCCTCGTCCCGGAACTCGGGGCTGAACTTGTGGTACTTGCTTGCCATTCCTTGCATCACCTCCGGGCCAGATCCTATTGGATCGTGGTCCGAGAACAACAGGGCACCTCAGTGGTCGGTGGCGCGGTGGCCGTGGTCGAGGCGCTGCGGGAGGTGCCGGGTACGGCGGGGACCCTGGTGGTTCCGACGATGACGGGGGGCCCTCGATCCATGAGTTCATCGACTGCCGGTCCGCGTCGGCATGCGGTTCGCGGTGGGCGACGAGGTGTTCGGCATGCCCGGATTCCCCGACCTCGCCGGCGGCTATGCGGAGTACGTTGCCGGTCCGGCCCGACACTTCGCCGCCAAACCCGAGACGTTGGACCACGTGCAGGCCGCCGCGCTCCCGTTGTCCGCCACGGTTGCCTGGCAGGCGCTGGTGCAGACCGCGCGGATCGGCGAGGGCGACCGGGTCCTGGTGCACGCCGCGGCCGGCGGTGTCGGACACCTCGCCGTCCAGATCGCCAAGGCACGGGGCGCCTACGTGATCGGCACCGCCCGGGCGGTCAACCACGACATGCTGCGCGAGCTGGGCGCCGACGAACTGATCGACCACACGTGCGTCGACTTCGCCGAGCAGATCCGCGACATCGACATCGTCCTCGACCTCGTCGGCGGCGACTACGAGGAACGCTCGCTGGCCACGCTGCGCCCCGGGGGCCTGCTCATCGGGGTGACCAACCCAATGGCGGTACGCGAGATCGCGGTGAAGGCCGAGGCGGCGGGCATGCGTGGCACCACGGTCAACGTGGCTCCCGACCACGCTGTGCTCGAGTCTCTCGCCGAGCTCGCCCAGGCCGGCCTGCTACGACCGGTGATCGCGCAGACGCTCGCGGACGCGGCGAAGGCCCACGAGCTGGGCCAGGACAATCGAACCGCCGGGAAGATCGTGCTCACGCTCGGGGAGCCGGGTTGACCGACCGGCCCTGGTCAGGGCAGGGGGTGCCGGCGGGCGCGGCTGAGTAGTCGGATTCAGAGTCCAACGATTTGGGAACAAATGGGGATTGCCCATATACCCATATAACTATAGAGTTAGACACGGAGGAGAGAAGGCGCACCGTGACCATCCTCGAAGGCTTCACCCCCGTCACCGAGGTCACCGCTGATGACCGCGGCCGGGTGGCCATAGGCAAGGCAGGCGCCCGGAGCAACAACCACTACGCCGTGTCCAAGAACGATGAGGGCGCAATCCTGCTGGTCCCGCTGGCCACGATCCCCCAGCGGGAGTTGCTCGTGTTCGAAAATGAGGAGCTCAAAGCCTCGCTGTTTCGCGGTCTGGCCGACGCCGCCGAGGGCAACGTCCGGACCCTGGACTGGGTGACCGCCGACGTCGCCGGGGACGAGTGAGCGCGCCACCGTTCGCGCTGCTCTACACCCGCGAAGCCGAGAAGGTTCTTGAGGACCTGCGGGCGAGCAAGCAGTACGTCACCAAGCTCAAGACAGTCCGCAAGGCGCTGCGGCTGCTTGAACAGGCCGGGCCGCGACATCCGGGCCTGCACTCGCACGACTACCAGTCGATACCTGGACCGGGCGGGGTCACGCTGTGGGAGTCCTATGTCGAGAACAAGACGCCCTCAGCGTGGCGCATCTGGTGGATCTATGGGCCTCAACCGGACCAGATCACCATCATCACGATCGGGCCGCACCCCTAGCTTGCTGAGGCGGTCGAACCGGGGCGGAGAGGGCACCGGCGCCCGCCCCTCCGTGTGCCCCTGACCAGTGCCGGATTCGTCGGGACCACGAGCGTCGAGACCGACCAGTGGATCGTCCGGGCCGGCGAGTTCGACGGGCCGCTCACAGCGACCCACTCCCCAGCCGGCACGGAACACCAGCGTGGCGCGCGGGGTGTGGCGGAGGTTGGCCAGCTTGGCGGTGGCGCCGCGGGCGACGAGTCCGACGATCGGGCGCCCGGTCAGCGGGTGCTCCAGGATCCCGGCGTTGACCACGCTCACGCTGGGTTGCCGCCCTGGCGCTCGGTGACAAGCACGGCGAGGCACCGTTCGGCGCCGCCGTATGCCCGGACCAACGCCAAGCCCTTGTCGAGGGGAAGTGCCACTGTGAGAAGTCCTCCACTCCGATCAGCAGACGGACTAGAGTCCGGTTCATGCCGGGCTCAGAGTGGCGGACTTGAGTCCGTTTCGCCAATGAAGGGTGCCGTTTGGTCCCGTCTCGGATTGAGTCGAGGTAGGCGTCGTACATGTACAGGGCCGGGCGGCGGGTCGCGCCTCGTAAGTACTCCAGTCGAACGGAAACGGCAGCAGCGTCGTTGTCCCCGAGCCTCGCCGCGAGACCCGTCGCATGTCGCACCAGACGCAGTTCACGTTCACTCAACATGGCCGAGCACGCTGACTCGGCTACCAGATCGGGCGAAGTGGAACCTTCGTGTCAGATGAGAATACCGGGCGGGTAGCAGGGGTCCGAAGATCCGCGCGCCGAGGTGCTCGGCCCGTTCGTGCCCGACGACCTCGCCCAGGACGTCGGGGTGGTCGTCGGCCCACCGGCGCACGGAAGCCTCGTCGGTGAAGAAGTTCAGCGCGTCGCAACACACTTCCGCGGCCGGACCCGCACAGCAGCGGCTGCCGACGAAGACCACCGAGCTGTCCGGCTCCCACACCATCCTCCCGCCGGTCGCGGTGACCGTGACGGGCTTCCCGGACCTCGGGTCGCACGAGGTGATCACAACGTCCGTGTCCAGCATCGCCGGGATACCGAGGGCGTCGATCGCGCACATCGCCCACACCCGCGCCTCGCCGGCGATGCTCACCCGATGCGCGGTGGGCACAGCGGAGAATGGATAGGCAGCCTGGACGCGATTCTGGCCGTCCAGCGTCAGGAAGTCCTCGGCAGCGAGCTCTGCCAGCACCTGGCCGGCGGGGCGACCGAACCGGGCCGCGACCGGCTCCAGCACCCTCGCCTCGGGGGCGCTGCCGGTGGTGGCGAAGTGCCACAGCACCTGCCGCTGCACCGCCCGCAGCCCGCGCTCGGCCGGGGCG
>JALYVZ010000427.1 GCA_030852965.1 Actinomycetota bacterium
GGTCAGATGAATAGCCCTAAGCCTCGATCCACCGATTGACTGGGTGGGTGAGCGCGTCGGAACATGAGAATGCCCTTAGGTGGCAGGAGAATTGGGCTTACGACGGTCCGATTCCAATGCTCACGAAAGGGCATCTCGTAGATGCAACTCTCTCACACCCGCCCGGTCACCTCGGCGGCCTTCGATGACCCGAACCTCGTGGCAGCCGCGGGGCTGGTCCCGCTGGTCAAGCTCGCCCAAACGGCAGGCCTGACGAAGCTGGCTGCCGACTGGCTCACGGTGCCCACCGACAAAGGCGCGAACCCCGGCGTGAAGGTCACCTCCCTGGTGGCCGGGATGGCCGCCGGTGCCGACAGCATCGATGACATGGCGGTGTTGCGTCACGGCGGGATGGGCCGGGTCTTCACCCGCGCGTACGCGCCCTCAACGTTGGGGCAGTTCCTGCGCGCGTTCACCTTCGGGCACGTGCGCCAGCTCGACGCGGTCGCCTCGCGGGTCCTGCTCAAGCTGGCCGGCCTGGCGCCGCTGATTGGTGGCCCGCCCCCAGACCCGGCCTCAGAGCCGGTGGCGGCCCCCGAAGCCGGCCGCGGGCAGCAGGCGGCCCCGTTCGCCTTTCTCGACATCGACGACACGATCATCGAGGTCCACGGCCACCAGAAACAGGGCGCCGGGTTCGGCTACTCCGGCGTCCGGGGCCTGAACGCCCTCCTCGCGACCCTGAGCTGCGACAGCGCGCCGATCATCATCGGCCAGCGGCTACGCAAGGGAGCCTGCGGGTCACCACGCGGCGCGAAACGGATGGTCGCCGACGCCCTGACCACGGCCGGTGCTCTCCTGGGCCCGCACCGCCCGATCCTGGTCCGGGCCGACTCCGCGTTCTATGGCGCCGAGGTAGTCCACGCCGCCCGCCCCGGCGGCGCCCACGTCTCGATCACCGTGCGCCTGGACCCGGCCGTGAAGAAAGCCATCGACGCCATCCCCGCCGACGCGTGGACCACGATCACCTACCCGCACCCGATCCTGGACCAGGCCACCGGGGAATGGGTCTCCCGGGCCGAGGTCGCCGAGACCACCTACACCGCGTTCTCCTCCAAGAAGAAAGCCAAACGGGTCACCGGCCGCCTCGTGGTGCGCCGGATCCCGGACGCGAACGCCGACCGGAACCAGACCGCCGGGCAAGGCACCCTGTTCGACCTGTGGCGCTTCCACGCGTTCTTCACCACCACCCCCACCGACGTGCTCGACACCGTCGCCGCCGACAAGACCCACCGCCACCACGCGATCATCGAACAGGTCAACGCCGACCTCAAAGGCTCCGCCCTTGCCCACCTACCCTCCGTTATCTTGAGTCGTCTTCGGGGTCAGGCGGCTGACCTGCGTGTTTGTGTGGTGGATGGTGTCGTCGACGCGGAACCATGCGGGCCTGGTTCAGCAGGGTCCGATGACTTTGGCGGCTCGCTTCCCGGGCGTGTCGCGATGTGAGGCGGCCCCGCCGGCGATGCGTCGTTCCCGGGCGGTACCGAGCGCTTCGGCGAGGGCTTGCCGCAGCTGGTGGTTGTCCTTTTCGAGCTGGCGGGTTCGCTCGGTGGCCGCTTCCAGGCGTCGCAGCAGAGAGGCATCGGTCGCTCGTTGTCGCGGCGGCGTCAACGTCGCTGTGGGCGACGGGTGGCGGGCTCGCAACTGGTCGATCTTCGTCCGGAGGTCGGGTTGGGAGTACAGCCAGGAACGGGACACACCTGCTTGCCGGGCGACGGCTTCGAAGGTAAACGGGCGGCCGGCTTCCTCGAGGTCACGTAGCGCCCGCATCGCCTTGGCTCGGGTTTGTTGGGCCCGAGCGCGTGCCGCGGAGGTGAGGTGTCGGGAGTTATCAGCTCGCATCTTCGCCTCCTGCCGCGACGTCGTGGTGCTGGAGTTGATCGATCATGGTGTCGAGGTTGGTCAGCACCTCGGTGTTCATCTGTGCCATCCGGGTGTGCCCGTCTGCTTCGGCCTTGTCGATCAGGGTCAGGGTCCGGCCGCGGTGCTCATGCAGTTCGGGAAGGAACTCGGGCCCGGTCAGGAAGACCGGGCAGGTCAGGCAGGCGTTGGCGTGAGGGCAGCTCTTCTGTACCGGCAGCCCGCAGTAGCCGTGCGGGAGGGTCTGGGTGGCCATGCCGTAGCGGGTCTTGGCCCAGGCGGCTTGCGCCAGCGGCCCGTCGGGGTCGATGTCGATCTGCTCCCCGTGAATGTTTACCTTGGTGGCCTGCTCCCAGCGTCGCCGCACCGTCTGGTCGGTGATCCGGGCGTAATGTGCTGTCATCTCAGTAGATTCGTGATCGAGCAGGACTCGTACGACCTCTTGCGGGACGTCCCGGTTGATCAACCTGCAGGCGAAGGTGTGGCGCCACTGGTGCGGTGTCAGGTGGACCGGGTCGCCATGCTCGTCGCGGATATCGCACAGGGCGAGCCACGCGTTGAGCATGCCGCGGTAGCTGTGGTAGCTGAGCGCGCGGTGCCCGCCGACGTTGCCGGTGGACTGCGGGAACAGATGCGGGTGCTGCCCAGGCCACTGCCCGGCGACGCGCTTCTGCTGGGCTCGGATCTGGGCCTGCAGGTCGACGTCGATGGGCACGGCAGCCTCCCGGCGCATCTTGTGGTTGAAGTAGCGCAGGTAGGGCGCGCCGGCACCGTCGTGGACCAGGCAGTCGAAGCCCAGCGTGCACGCGTCGGTGGCGCGCAGGCCGCACTGGATCAGGATGATGGTGACCAGCCGTCCCTCGAGGGTGGGCCACCGGTCCAGGTTCACGGGCGCCTCGACCTGTGTCATGACGTGCTCGGCGAGGCGCCTGCTGACCCTGGCACGGCGAGGTGGCAGGTCACCGGCGAAGAACACCGCTGTGGTCGGCAGCCTGGGATCCCAGTCGTGCTGGCGGATCGCCTGGAAGAACATGCCTACGCCGGTGACGGCGTCTTCCCTGGCGCCAGGACCGAGCCCGCCGGTCGCCAGCCAGGCCAGGTAGCGTTCGAGCACTGCACGGTCCAGCCCAGCGAGCG
>JALYVZ010000131.1 GCA_030852965.1 Actinomycetota bacterium
GCGCCGCGCACCGCCGGCAGCGCCACCTCCAGGCACAACCGCCGCCAGAACGCCGCGTCCACCACGGGCAGCCCAGGCGGCGGCCGCCCCAGATACCAGGCGTGCACCCGAGCGAGCACCTCGTACACCCCCTCGGGCACCAGTTGGCCCGCCACCAGCGGTGTCCCCGGGTGGTGCGGCATCAGTACCCACGGGCGGTCGTCCGCACAGCCGTCGTCCTGACAGCCGCCGGCCAGCAACGGCCCACGGCCGTCGGCCAGCAGCGGCGGACGGCCGATACCGGGTACCTCGGCCACCGCCCGCAACGCGGCCACCTCACGCGCCGAGCACCGCTTCCACACCACGGCAACCGGCTCACCGGCCACCAGCAGCTCGATCAGCCGCATGTCGCGCGCGACCCAACCGCCGGCCAGCGGGCGGCTGGCAGACACCGTGACCGGGTCGCCGTAGTGGCTCGCGACGGCCGCCAACCACGGCTCACCCATGGCGGCAGCATAGGTGTCGGACCAGGTCACGCCCAGTGAGCGCGGCGATCACTGGCGGCAACCCCGCCCGAGGTTGCGCGGCGATCCGTCCGGTCCGCCAACCGCCGACCGCACTGAGCCAAACGGACCCCGGCCAAATCCGCCCCGACGGCCGCGGCTCGCGAGACCGTTCGGCCACATTGCGTCGAACGCCTACAGAACTGGCGTTCGAATCCGAAACTCGAACACGAGATCACGACGTAGTCTCGCTCCCGTGCTCCAGGACTCTCCGCTCGTGACCTGGCCGACCAGCCCGGCCACCGGCTTGGTACACGAAGGCTTCCTCTACGCCGGGGTGGCCGACTACCTCGCTGGCACAGTGCCGTTCGTGCTGGACGGGCTCGCCGCCGGTGAAGCGGTCGCGGTCGCGGTTCCGGGTGCGAACCTGGCCCGGATCGCGGACGCACTCGGTTCGCACGCCCCCGCGGTGCACCTGGTGGACATGGCCGAGGCCGGGCGCAATCCGGGCCGGATCATCGGCTCGGTGCTGACCCGGTTCATCGACGAGCACCCTGGGCAACGGGCGCGCATCATCGGCGAGCCGCTCTGGGCCGAACGCAGCCACACCGAGTACCCCGCGTGCGTGCAGCACGAGGCGCTGGTCAACGTGGCGTTCGCCGAGCGTGAAGCCACCATCCTCTGCCCGTACGACGCCGGCCGGCTGGGCTCCGTGGCTCTGCTCGACGCCACCCGGACCCACCCGATCCTGGTGGACGGCGAACACCACGTCGCCAGCCTCCAGTACGTCAACCCGGTCCAGCTCGCCGCGAGGTACGACACGCCGCTGCCCGAGCCACCGGAGTCGGCCGACGTGGACGTGATGGTCTTCGACGCCGCCATCGGCGCCAGGGGTGTGCGCCGGTTCGTGCACGAGCACGCCGAGAACGTCGGCATGATCCCCGGCCGGATCGCCGACCTGCGCGCCGCGGTGCACGAGGTCGCGTTGAACACGCTGGTGCACACCGGGCAGCCCGGCATCCTCTCGGTCTGGCTCGAGGACGGGCACCTGGTGTGCGAGGTGCAGGACAGCGGCTCGATCACCGATCCGTTGGTCGGACGGCGGCCGCCCGAGCCGTTCGACGGGTGCAGCGGCCTGTTCCTCGTCCACCAGCTGTGCGACCTGGTTCGCACCCACGTCACCGGGCACGGCCTCACCATCCGGATGTACGTGCGCGTTGCTCGACCGTAGCTCGCACGTACCCGTCCTGGGCACCGTGTCGGCCGCTCATCGGGACCACGTTCTCGGCGAGCACTGCACGCAGCCGCTCGATGGCCCAGTCCAGCTCATCGCGTTCGACGACCAGCGGCGGTGCCAGCCGGATCGTCGCGCCGTGGGTGTCCTTGGCCAGCACGCCACTGGTGAGCAGCCGGTCGCACACCTCGCGGCCACTGCCCAGCGCCGGATCGATGTCCACCCCGGCCCACAGCCCGAGGCTGCGCACAGCGGTCACGCCGTGCCCGAGCAGCGCGTCGAGCCGGCCGCGCAGATGGTCGCCGAGTCGACGGGCCCGGTCCTGATACTCACCGGTGGCCAGCATCGCAATGACCTCGCGGCCGATCGCGCAGGCCAGTGGGTTGCCGCCGAACGTCGAGCCGTGCTGACCGGGGCGCAGCACCCCCAGCACGTCGCGGTCGGCGACCACCGCGGACAGCGGGACCACCCCGCCGCCGAGCGCCTTGCCAAGCAGGTACATGTCGGGTACGACGCCGTAGTGCTCGCAGGCCAGCGTCCGCCCGGTACGCGCCAGCCCGGACTGGATCTCGTCGGCGATCATCAGCACCCGAGCGCCGCTGCACAGCTCGCGCACCTGACCCAGGTACCCGGCCGGCGGCAGGATCACGCCGGCCTCGCCCTGTACCGGCTCCAGCAACACCGCCACGGTGTCGTCGTCGATCGTCTCGCCCAGCGCGGCCGCGTCACCGAACGGCACCGTCCGGAAGCCCGGCGTATAGGGGCCGAAGCCGGCCCGCGCGTCCGGGTCGTCGGAGAAGCTGATGATCGTAGTCGTGCGGCCGTGGAAGTTGCCGCCGGCCACTATGATGTTCGCCCGACCGTCCGGAACACCCTTGACCTCGTACCCCCACTTGCGGGCGATCTTGATCGCGCTCTCCACCGCCTCCGCGCCAGTGTTCATCGGCAGCACCATCTGCTTGCCGACCAGCTCGGCGAGCTCGGCGCAGAACAGACCGAACTGGTCGTGCCCGAACGCGCGACTGACCAGGGTGACCCGGTCCAGCTGGGCCCGCGCGGCGGCCATGATCCGGGAGTTGCGGTGCCCGAAGTTCATCGCGGAGTACGCGGCCAGACAGTCCAGGTAGCGGTTGCCGGCGACGTCGGTGATCCAGGCACCCTCGGCAGTGGCGGCGACCACCGGCAACGGGGCGTAGTTGGGTGCGCCGTGTTCCTCGGCGAGACCGATGTGCTCGTCCGAGGTAGGCATGCGGGAGTCTGCGGTCAACGTCATGTCCGGATCTCCAAGGTGCAACATTTTGCGCCGACCGACTGCAGCGACACCACCGGGTGGCCGAACAGCTCCTGGACCTCGGTGCGCGCTCCCGCGGACTTGTGTTCAACCGGCGCGCCGCGGGCTGACGATGCGAGCCGGATGGCCCACAAACCAACGGTAAGGGGCACCACGAACGCAATCAATAGCTCGACGTTGCAGGTGTGCGCCATGTTTATTGCGTCGGACGATATTGCGCGGCGATTTGATGCGTCGGTAACCGTGGAGTTCACACCGTCGCGTGGAGGTTCATGCGAGTTGGCGGAACCGCCGGCTGGGCGGTCTCGACGTCGGGGTCGACGACGTCGGGGTCGGCGGCGTTGAGGTCGGTGTCGGTGTCGGGGTCGGGGTCGGGGTCGGGGTCGCCGAGGTCGGGGTGGGCGCCGCGCTCTTGTCCAGGTCGGTCGGCGCACGCAGGGACCAGGCGTAGAAGTCGCGGCTGGACGGGGAGAAGTAGTGAGCGGCTGAGACCTGCTCGGCGGGGAAGAGCCGAAATCCCTCCGGTGGGCCGTGCGGGTGGTCGTGGAAGTAGGCCCCGGAGACCCAGTTGGGATTGATGTCCAGCTCCATGCCGCGCACCACCCCGGCGTCGACCAGGATGTTGCCCAGGGTGCACACCGACAGCGCCGGGCCGCCGACGTAGACCTCGGCCCCGGTGGCGGTGACCCCGAACCCGGAGCGGTGGATGAACGCGCGTTGGCCGACTGTGGAGCCCCACTCCTTGGTGCCGCCGGTGGCACAGGTGGGGCTGACCTGGCCGTGATCGACCAGAGGTAGCAGATTTTGCCGGACGCTGGCTACCGCCGGGGTCATCCGCACTTCGTCGTTCCAGGCCCCGACATCGGCGATGCCGGTGGTGTAGAGCACGAGGCTGGCCTTGCCCTTCACCAGGGGCGCCACGGTACGTCCCTGCTGTAGTAGCCGTTGTGGCTGGGGTCGTTGAGCCGGAAGCCGGCGTTGAACACGGCCGCGATGGTGCTCAGCGCGGCACCGCGGAGCGAGGTCGCCGCGGCCCAGCCGCCACCTGGGTCCCGGGTGCCAGGATGCAGTTGTCCGGAGACCAGCGTGGGGTCCATGCGCAGCACGCCGGCCACGTACGAGGTGTGCTGGTCATCTACCCGAAGCGCGGTCACCTGCACAGCCGGGCGGCCCTGCGAGACCACCACGGAGCGCCATTGCCCCTCACCGGGCAATCGGGTGCCGGCCGGGAGCGGGGCCAGTGGCACTGCCTCGCCGGTTGTTCCAGCGGGATTCGCGTTCTGGGGGGGTTCGGGGACTGCCCCCTCCGGCGGCGGTATGCCACCGGAGGGCAGACCCCCGGCCGCTGGTTGGTCGTGGTTGTACCGCCAGCTCTCCAGCGAGGTGATCACCGCGCTCAAGCCGTGGTCACGACATTTGTCGCGCCGGCAGCGGAAGAACCCGGACACCGATCGAGCGGTCGGGCTCGACGGGATGACAATTGAGGACGATCTCAGCAAATGGGCCGTACCTCGCCGCGGCGAGCGCCGTTGTCTCCTTGGGAGGTGACAAACCATTGCGGCACCGGGTTCTCGCGGGCGCTGCGTCGCCTTGGCGATCCGAGAGGTCATCTATAATGTCAGCGACGATGCCGGACACCACTGTCTCTGGGCGTCGGAGGAAAGATGGTCGCGGCCATTGTCGAGCCGTCGAGGACGTCCTGACCGAGTCTGGCCCAGACGGCGCGGTTGCCGTCCTTGAGCGGGACTGCGGTCTGGTTCTGGTGGACTCCGGGTTCGACCAGGAGATCCGTCCGCCGCAGGGCACGCGGCTGGACCGGTTGTTCGAGGCGCAGTGTGACCGGCTGGCAGAGCTCGGCCGGTCCGGGCAGCTTGCGGTCGACTCGTGTTATGCCGCGCTGACGTATCACGAGCTGGACTGCATCGCCAACCAGTTGGCTCGGTACCTGCTCATCCGGGGTGTGCGGGCCGGTGACCGGGTGGGGTTGTTGTTGGATCAGGGCGCGGACGCCTACATCGCGATGTTGGCGGTGTTGAAGGTTCAGGCTGCCTACGTTCCGTTGGACGCGGGTTTCCCGGCCGAGCGGATCGCCTACATCGTAGGTGACGCCGAGGTGCGGCTGTTGATCTCGGTGAGCTCGCTGGCGGATCGGTTGCCGGATCCTGAGGCTCTGGATGTCGGGGGTCGGGATGTCGGGGGTCACGATGTCGGGGGTCGGGGTCCCGGGGGTCGGGGCGGTGGGGGTCACGGTGTCGAGGTGGTCTTGTTCGATGAGGCGGCTGAGGCGATCGGGGCTTGCGACCACACGCGGTTAAATGATCTGGATCATGGCGGGCCGGTGGACGATCTGGCGTACCTGATCTATACGTCGGGTTCGACCGGGCGGCCGAAGGGGGTGGCGGTCTGCCACCCGAGCATCTGCAACTTCGTGCTGGTGGCGGCCGAGGTGTATGGGATCGCCGAGCACCATCGGGTGTACCAGGGCCTGAGCGTGGCGTTCGACTTCTCGGTTGAGGAGATCTGGGTGCCGTGGATGGTCGGGGCGACGTTGGTGCCCAAGCCGGGCGGGCCGAGTCTGCTCGGGGCGGAGCTGCACGAGTTCCTTTCGCAGAGCCGGGTGTCGGCGTTGTGCTGTGTGCCCACGCTGCTGGCCACGCTGGACGACGAGCTTCCTGAGTTGAGCTTCGTGTTGGTCTCCGGTGAGGCGTGCCCTCGGGATCTGATGGTGCGTTGGCACCGCCCTGGCCGCCGGTTTCTCAACGTGTACGGCCCGACTGAGGCGACCGTGTCGGCGACCTGGACGGTGCTGGACCCGGATCGACCGCTGACCATCGGGGTCCCACTGCCGACCTACTCGGTGGTCCTCCTGGACCCCGAGCGCCCGATCGCCCGGCGGCCCGGGCAGACGGGCGAGATCGGCATCGCCGGGGTCGGCTTGGCTCGCGGTTATCTCAACCGCGACGACCTCACCGAGAAGGCGTTCATCCCCGACTTCCTCGGGATTGCCAACAACCCGTCGGGTCGGATCTACCGCACCGGGGACCTCGGCCGGGTCAACGACGACGGCGAGATCGAGTTCCTCGGCCGGATCGACACCCAGGTCAAAATCCGGGGCTACCGCATCGAGCTGACCGAGATCGAGTCGGTGCTGTTGCAGGCACCCGGGGTTGCGCAGGCGGTGGTGGACACCCACCAGCCCGAGCCCGACGTGCTCGAGCTGGTTGGCTACTACAGCCCCCGCGCGGATGCTGTCCCGCTCGATCGGGAGGGCATCTGGGCCCACCTTCGCGAACAGTTGCCGGCGTACATGGTCCCGACCTACCTCGAGCAGCTCGCGGTCATCCCGATGACGACGAGCGACAAGGCGGACCGGAAGGCCCTGCCGGCCCCGAGCGGCCCTCGTGGCTCGGCGTCGTCGGGGAAGTACCTCGCACCGTCGACCCCACTGGAAACGATGCTCGCCGACGAGCTCGCCCAGGTGCTGCGGGTCGAGCGGGTGTCGGTGGACAGCGACTTCTTCACCGCTCTTGGTGCCGACTCGCTACTGATGGCACGGTTCTGCGGAAAGCTGCGCACCCACCCGGAGCTCACCGCGCCGTCCATGCGCGAGATCTACCAGCACCCGACGGTCCAGACTCTGGCCGCCGCGCTGTCCCAGGACAAGCCGACCGGGGCAGCGCCGCCCGAGACGAGCGAGGTGACACCGCCGACCCCGGTCCAGGCCAGCACGTTCAGCTACGTCATGACGGGCGTGGCGCAGTTGGTGACGTTCCTGGTCGCGACCTGCCTCGGCGCGGCAATGCTCGACCTGGGCTACCAATGGATCTCCGAGACCCCCGGGTTGTCGTCGCCGAAGACCGGGAACGTTGCGCTGGCGGTCGCGCTCTGCGAACGGTCGGTCACCGCCGCGATGGTCCTGTTCGTGATCACCTGCACCGTGCCGATCCTGCTGAAATGGGCGCTCGTCGGGCGCTGGCAGCGGGTGGACATACCGATCTGGTCGCCGGCCTACTTCCGGTTCTGGCTGGTCAAAACCGCGATCCGGTCAAGCCCGCTGCGGCTGTTCATCGGCTCCCCGCTCTACGTCCTCTACCTGCGCGCGCTGGGTGCGAAGATCGGCAAGGACGTGCTGATCCTGGCGACGAACGTGCCGGTCTGCACCGACCTGCTCGCCGTCGGCGACGGCACGGTGATCCCCAAGAACGTGCACTTCGACTGCTATCGAGCGCATTCCGGGGTGATCCAGACCGGCCGGGTCACCATCGGGCGTGATGTCTTCATCGGTGAGATGAGCGTGCTGGACATCGAGACCTCGCTCGGTGACGGTGCGCAGCTGGGATATACCTCGTCGCTGCATGCCGGGCAGGCGGTACCCGCCGGCCAGACCTGGCACGGCACGCCGGCGCGGCCGGCCGACGTGGACTACCGCTCGGTCGCCCCCGCACGGTGCGGGACCCTGCGCAAGCTCGCCTACAGCGCCGCGCAACTGCTACTGCGGCTGGGTGTGTACCCGACGCTGGCCGTCGGCGGGCTGGAACTGCTGGCCACGAAGGTGAAACTGTTCGCCGACCCGCTCGATGCGAACGCGCCGCTGCCGGCAGCCTCGCAGCTGTTCCATGACGCGCTCGGGGTGAGCGCGGCGGCCTACTTCGGTGGTCTGGTGGCCACGCTGGCCTTCGTGTGCACCGTACCGAGGCTGTTGGGGCGGTTGTTCACCCCGGATCGGGTCTATCCGCTCTACGGCTTCCACTACGCCTGCCAGCGCACCATCGCGCGAGTGACCAACAACGGGACCCTCACGGGCCTGTTCGGCGACAGCTCCTACATCGTGGGTTACCTGCGGGGCCTCGGATACGACCTGTCGAAGGTCGAGCAGACCGGCTCGAACTTCGGGATGGCGATCCAGCACGACACGCCATACCTTAGCTCGGTCGGCAGCGGCACCCTCGTGTCCGACGGTCTGTCAATGGTCAACGCCAGCTACTCGAGCACTTCGTTCCGGGTGTCGGCGGCATCGATCGGAGCGCGCAACTTCGTCGGCAACGGCATCGCCTATCCGGCGGGCGGGCGGACCGGCGAGAACTGTCTGCTCGCGACCAAGGTCATGATCCCGATGCACGGTGAGGTCCGTGAGGGTGTCGGCCTGCTGGGATCGCCGCCGTTCGAGATCCCTCGGTCGGTGCGGCGCGACGGTGCGTTCGATCACCTGAAGAGCGGGGATGAGCTGCGGCAGCGCCTCACCGCGAAGAACCGCCACAACCTGGCGACGATCGCGATCACCCTGGCCGTCCGCTGGATCTTCACCTACGGCGCCATCGTCATCGGGCTCGCCGCCATTGACGGCGTCGCGCGGTACGGCGCGGTCGCCTTCGCGGCAGGGTCAGTAGGTGTCGCCCTGTTCGGGGTCGTCTACTTCATCTGCGTCGAACGCCTGGTCACCGCCTTTCGAAGCTTGCAACCGAGGGTGTGCTCGATCTACGAACCCTACTTCTGGTGGCACGAGCGCTACTGGAAAGTGCCGGCCATGGGCTATGTCGGCACCTTCAGCGGCACGCCGTTCAAGGGCATGATCTGGCGACTGCTGGGAGTTCGGATCGGCCGCCGGGTCTTCGATGATGGGTGCTGGATGACCGAACGGTCGCTGGTGACCATCGGAGACCACTGCACGCTCGGCGCCACCAGCACCATCCAGAGTCACTCGCTGGAAGACGGGGCGTTCAAGTCCGACCACATTTCGATCGGCTCGGGTAGCACGCTGGCTACCCACGCCTTCGTGCACTACGGCGTGACCATGGGCGAGTCGTCGGTGCTGGCACCCGACTCGTTCCTGATGAAGGGCGAGGTGATCGCCCCTGGGGACAGCTGGCTGGGCAACCCGGCCAGACCAGCGAACCAGCCCGCCGAACAGCACGACCCCGAGGGCAACACCTATCTCGGCGAGCTCATTCGTCGGGTGTCCGCTCTCGAGGGAAAGATCGACGAGCTGGCCTGGACCGCGGCTCGGGCCGGCCGCCGCGGCAGGGTCGCCACCCTGGTGGCGGCCTCGTTGGCCCTGGTCCTGGTAGGCGGAGTGTTCGTCGGTACCGCCAACCCGGCATTGTCTGTCGCGTCAGCGGCCGCTTGGGACTCACTAGTGGGAGGTGTGCCGTCGGCGCCATTGGCCTCGGCGGCTCAGCCTGCGCAGATCGACCCGCCTCCGGCTCCGGAGCTCGACGGCCCCCCGGGTCCGGAGCTCGACGGTCCCCCGGCTCCGGAGATCGACCCGTCCCCGAGTCCGGAGATCGATGCGGCGCCGTCGGCCGCGGTGCCGGGCACGGTGTCCCAGGCACCTGCGGCGACTGCCCGCCGACCGTCCCCCGCTCCAGTGATTCGCGCGGTCCCAGCGACTCGCGCCCCGAGCCCCACGGCTAGCACGCCCTCGGCCACCGCGCGCCGGGATTCCTCGAGTCCGGTGGTTCACGCCACCTCGGCTTCGAGTACCAGCGACAAAAAAAGATCCTCGCACAAGAAGCCGAAGTGAACCTCGGTAGTCGACCGGCCGCCGGATCGATCCTTGTCGAGTAGGTGGGTCCGGGCTCGAATATTCTCACCGCTGTCTCATCAGCCCGGAAGCATTCCCGGCATGAGATCCCCTTCGCGCGGGGTCGATGACCCGGGGACCACCGCGACGGGCCCGCCGGCCGCACCATTGGACGGGGCCGCCGAGGAGCCCGACCCGGAGCCCGACCCGGGGCCGGAGCAGCAACCGGAGCCCGACCCGGAGCCGGAGCAGCCGGCGGAGCCCGACCCGGAGCCGGAGCAGCCGGCGGAGCTTGAGCACAACCGTCTGCGTGACCTCGTGAGCCAAGTAGCGATGCTCGAGGGAAAGATTGACGAGCTGGCCGAGGCATCGGCCCAGCCCGCACGCCGCAGCGGGGCTGGCGTCGTGGTGTCGGCGTCGGTGGCCCTTGTCCTGGCTGCCGGGCTGGTGCTCGGAGCCGCGCATCCGGCGTTGACCGCGGCCGTGGCGGCGGCCTGGAGTTCTGTGGTGGGTGGGGCGCCCCAGCAG